>NZ_JBFAEO010000062.1:0-44231 GCF_040642015.1 Actinosynnema sp. NPDC020468 | reverse complement strand
CGTGAAGAGGTCGCTCGAGGTGGATGTGTGACCACCCGCCGCGCCGGCGGTCACCAGACGGGGTCCGGGATCGTCTTGTCCAGCACGGGCGCGACCTCGGCCCGGAACAGCTCCAGGTTGGCCCGGTGCTGCCCGGGCGTCAGGCCGTCCGCGTCGGCCGCGAGGTGCATGACCGTGTGGCCGAAGCTCGCGTGGTACCGCTCGACCTTCTCGACCACCTGCGCCGGACTGCCGATGAGCGCGGAGCTGCGCTCGACGAAGTCCTCCAGCGTGGTGAACACCGGCTCCAGACCCAGGCTCGACTGGAGCGCCAGGCGCTTGTCGAAGATCGGCCGGAACACCTCCAGCGCCTCCTGCGAGGTCTTCGCGACGTAGAAGCCCGCCGTGCCCGCGCCCACCACCGGATCGCCGGGGTGGCCGTAGTGCGCCCACCGCTCGCGGTAGTGCTCGATCAGCTCCGCGTACGGGTCGATCGGGTTGGTCACGTTGGCCGAGAACAGCGGGTCGCCCCACTTCGCGGCCACCTCGACGGACTCCCGGCTGGTGGCGCTGCCGTGCCACACCCGGATCGGCCGCTGGTAGGGCCGCGGCCAGGTCTCCGCGTCGACCAGCGGCGGCCGGTACTTGCCCGACCAGGTGACCCGGTCCTCCCGCCACAGCCTGCGGAACAGCTCGTAGCCCTCGATGTTGCGGTCCCACTGGTCTTCCGGCGTCACGTGGAACAGCTCGCGCTGCGCGGCGCCGTTGCCCTTGCCGATCATCAGGTCGAGCCGGCCGTTCGACAGGTGGTCGAGCGTCGAGTAGTCCTCGAACGCCCGCACCGGGTCGAGCAGGCTCAGCGTGGTGACGGCGGTGTAGAGCCGGATCCGCTCGGTCCGCGCCGCGATGTGGCTCAGGATCACCGGCGGGGACGAGGAGATGAACGGCCGCTCGTGCCGCTCGCCCACCGCGAACCCGTCGTAGCCCAACTCCTCGGCCAGCACGGCGTTCGCGACCACCTCGTGCAGCCGCGCGTGCGTCGTGTCCGCCGGACCCGTGTGCGTGATCAGGGTCATCAGCAGGTACTTCACGACAGGCCCAGGTGCTCTCGCAGGGTGGTGCCCTCGTACTCGGACCGGAACACGCCGCGGTCCTGGAGGATCGGCACGACGGTGTCGGCGAACTCGTCGAAACCGCCCGGCGTCACGTGCGGCACGAGGATGAACCCGTCGCTCGCGTCGGCCTGCACGAGGTCGTTGATCGACGTGGCGATGGTGGTCGCCGAGCCGATGAACGTCTGCCGCGCGGTCTTCTCGATGATCAGCTCGCGGATCGAGAGCTTCTTGGCCTCGGCCAGCTCGCGGTACTCCCGCGCCACCTCGAGGGGGTCGCGGTGATGGCGGACGCTGGCCCGGCCCTGGGAGATGTGGCCCGAGTCGTCCACCAGCGGGTCGATCTCGGGCAGGGGGCCGTCCGGGTCGTAGGAGGACAGGTCGCGGTTCCACAGCTGTTCCAGGAACTTGATCGCGGTCTGGCCGCTGACCTGCTGCCGACGCACCTCGTGCGCCTTCTCCTGCGCGTCGGAGTCGTTGTCCCCCAGCACGAAGCTCGCCGCGGGCAGCACCTTGAGCTGGTCGCGCTCGCGGCCGTACTTGGGCAGCCGGCGCTTGACGTCCTCGTAGAACGCCTTGCCCGCCTCCAGCGTCGAGTGCCGGCTGAAGATCGCGTCGGCCTTGGACGCGGCGAACTCCCGGCCGCCGTCGGAGTCGCCCGCCTGGAGGATCACCGGACGACCCTGCGGCGAGCGGGGCAGCGCGAAGCGACCCTCGATGTCGAAGTGGTCGTCGCGGTAGGAGAACTCGCCGTTCTCCTGCCACGAGTCGAACAGCACGGTGGCGGCCTCGAGGAAGTGCTCGGCGCGCTCGTAGCGCTGGTCCGCGGGCAGGAAGCCGCCGCGGCGGAAGTTCTCGCCGGTGAAGGCGTCCCACGAGGTCACCACGTTCCACGCGGCGCGGCCCGCGGAGAGGTGGTCCAGGGTGGCGAACTGCCGTGCCACGTCGAAGGGTTCGTTGAACGTGGAGTTGATCGTGCCGGCCAGCCCGAGCCGGTCGGTGACCGCGGCGAGCGCCGCCAGCACGGTGAACGTGTCGGGGCGGCCGACCACGTCCAGGTCGTAGATCCTGCCGCCCTGCTCGCGCAGCCGCAGGCCCTCGGCGAGGAAGAAGAAGTCGAACTTGGCCCGCTCGGCGGTTTTCGCGAAGTGCGCGAACGAGGAGAACTCGATGTGGCTGCCCGCCTGGGGGTCGCTCCACACCGTCGTGTTGTTCACGCCGGGGAAGTGCGCGGCGAGGTGGATCTGCTTCATCTCGGCGGTCCTCTCAGGCCGTGGCGTAGCGGTTGGCGGGACGCGGCAGGCCGAGCAGCCCGCGCAGGGTCGACTCCTCGTAGGAGGTGCGGAACAGGCCGCGGCGCCGGAGTTCGGGCACCAGGCCGTCGACCACGCCGGTCAGGTCCTCGGGCAGCGAGCCGGGACGCAGCCGGAAGCCGCTCACGCCCGCCTCGTGCCACTCGGCCAGCAGGTCGGCGAGGTCGGTCGGCGAGCCGACGAACACGTGCGCGTCGGAGGTGAGCTCGGCCTGCTCGTCCAGGCGCGCCTTGCGGTCCGCGTCGAAGAACACCACCAGGTCGGCGAACCGGTGCACGTCCGGCGCCTTCGCGGCGACGTCGCGGATGTCGTCGACACCGCGCGGGGTGAAGAACAGCACGTCGGCGACGCGGTTCGCGAGGTCGTAGACCGGGTCGGCGTGCCCGAGCACGGTGACCAGCGGCTGCCCCTGCGGCGGGCGCGGCGTGATCGACGGTCCCTTGACGCTGAAGAACCGGCCCTCGAAGTCGATGTAGTGCAGCTTGTCCCGGTCGATGAACCGGCCGGTCGCGGCGTCGCGGATCTCCGCGTCGTCCTCCCAGCTGTCCCACAGCCGGCGCAGCACCTCGGTGTAGTCGCCGGCCTCCTCCAGGAGGTCGACGGCCAACTGGTCGGACGCGGTGATCGGGCCCTCGGGGAAGGTGCGGCGGCCGAAGTGGCGCGCGTCCTCCGGGCGGAAGGACACCCGGACCCGGACGCCCGCGCGGCCCTCGCTCACGTAGTCCAGCGTCGCCAGGGACTTGGACAGGTGGAACGGCTCGGTGTGCGTCGCGATCGCGGTCGGGACCAGTCCGATGCGCGAGGTCAGCGGCGCGACCCTGGCCGCGACCTGGACCGCGTCCAGCCGGCCCTCCGGACCCAGGCTGTCCTCCAGCGTCACGAAGTCGAGCAGACCGCGTTCGGCCTCCTTGACGAGGTCCACCCAGTGACCGGCCGTGAACCGCGCGTCCCCGTCGTGCGGCGCGGCCGGGTGCCAACCCGAACCCTCCAGCGCCACCGCGAGGTGCAGACCAGATCCCATGTCGTCGCGCCCCTTTCGTTGCCCCAACTCACCGGATTCTGCGTCAGGGCAAGGGTGCGTCGGGGTGACGACCACACCGTGGGAAGAATCAGGCCCGTTCGGCGATCCCGGGAATATCCAGCCGGAAGCGCGGATCCGGGCGGGTGCCCGAGGTGACCAGGTCGGCCAGCACCCGGCCGACCGCGGGCACGAACTTGAAGCCGTGCCCGGAGAAACCGGCCGCGACGGTCAGCGGTCCGACCCGGTCCAGCACGAAGTCGCTGTTCGGCGTGGTGGTGTAGGTGCAGCTGATCGGGGTGGCGTCGTCCGGGTCGAGGCCGGGCAGCCACTCGCGGACGTACTCGCGCAGCCGGGCGAACCGGGTGGGCTCGGCCCGGAAGTCCCGTTCGTCCGGGTCGACCTCCGGGCCGTCGCCGTGCGTGCCGACCTTGATCCCCTCGCCCGGGGTGGCCAGGCCGTAGACGCCGTTCGGGCGGTGGTGGATGAACGACGGCCAGTCCTCGCCGCCGTCGCGCGCGCGGAAGTGGGCGGGCTGCTCCTGGGTGATCCGCAGCGGTGGCAACGGGACCAGGCCGTCGAGCAGCTTCCGGCTCCACGCGCCGACCGCGACCACGGCCCGCCGCGCGGTGACCGGACCGTCGTCGGTGTGCGCGGTGACGCCGGCGCCGACCTCGATCCGCCGCACCCGCGCGCCGTGCCGGACGGTGGCGCCGTGGTGGCGGGCCGCTTCCTGGAGTTTCGTCACGGCCGCGTCGGCGTGCACCCGACCCGAGCGCGGGTGGAAGAACACCTCGTGGTCGAACCGCAGGCCGGGCCACCGCTCCGCCGCCTCTTCGAGGGGCAGCAGCCGACCCGGGCTGCCGGCCGCGGCCAGCGCCTCGGCCAGCCCGGTCACGTCGCCGTGGTCGACGCCGCCGGTTTCCGTCAGCACATCGCCCAGCTCGTGCCACAGCCCGAGCGCCTCCTGGGCGAACCGGGTGTAGAGCGGATCCCGGTACACCAGGCGGAAGATCCGCGAGGCGCCGTGGGACGCGCCGAACACGTGGCCGGGCTCGAACCGCTCCAGCAGCAGCACGTCCACCCCGCGCGCGGCGAGCTGCCAGGCCGCGGCGGAGCCCATGGCACCGCCGCCGATCACGACCACGTCGACATCCGTCACCTGCGGCAGGATTGTTGCGCACCTTGGGGTTTGTCCACGGATCCCACATTCCGGACCGACGTGGAACGGTGCCGTACCGTCGGCTCCGTGACTACCCCGCTGTCCGTGCTGGACCTGTCGCCGGTGGTGTCCGGAGGCACCGCGGCGGAATCGCTGCGCAACTCCGTGGACCTCGCGCGACGGACGGAGTCGTTCGGGTACAAGAGGTTCTGGGTCGCCGAGCACCACCTGGTGCCCGGCGTCGCGTCGTCCGCGCCGTCGGTGCTGATCGCGCTGATCGCGGCGGCCACGTCCACCATCAGGGTCGGCTCGGGCGCCGTCCTGCTGGGCTACTACTCACCGCTGTCGGTCGCCGAGCAGTACGGCACGATCGCCGCGCTGCACCCCGACCGCGTCGACCTCGGACTCGGCCGGTCCGGGTTCGTCAAGATCCGCGACCTGATCTCGAAGCTGACCTCCGCGCCCGCCGACACGACGCCCGCGAAGGTCGTGGACGGGCTGCTGATCCCGCCGAAGCCGAAGTTCGCCTTCGGCGGCCCGCACTTCGTCGACCGGTTCGAGGCGCAGCAGGAACTGCTCGGCGCGCGCGAGGGCGTGGACTACGACGCGCAGGTGGTCGAGGTGCTCGACTTCCTGGAGGGCACGAAGGAGGGCTTCGACTCGGTGGTCGCGCACGGCGCGCCGCTGGAGGTGTGGGTCCTCGGGTCCAGTGCCGGCGACAGCGCGGCGGCGGCGGGGCGGCTCGGGTTGCCGTTCACCGCGAACTACCACGTGAGCCCGTCGACGGTGCTGGAGGCGGTCGGCGCGTACCGGGAGGCGTTCGTGCCGTCCGCGCGCCGGGACCGGCCGTGGGTCGCGGTGTCGGCGGACGTGGTGGTCGCGCCGACCACCGAGCAGGCGCGGGAGTTGGCCTCGCCGTACGGGCAGTGGGTGCTGAGCATCCGCAACGGCGGTGGCGCGGCCGAGTTCGGCACGCCCGCCGAGGCCGCCGCGTTCGAGTGGACCGACGAGCAGCGGGAGATCGTCAAGGACCGGGTCGACACCCAGTTCGTCGGCACGCCGGACGAGGTGGTCGAGCGGCTGCACGCGCTGCGCCGGGCCGCCGGTGCGGACGAGTTGATCGTCACCACCATCACGCACGACCACGCGGACCGGGTCCGGTCCTACGAACTGCTGGCCGACGCCTGGCGCTGAGCCCCGGGTCGACCGACCCCTCCACCCTCCGGGGTGGAGGGGTTTTTCGCGTTCACGGCCCGCTGACCAGCGCGTTCACCGCGGCCGGAAAAGATCTGGGAAAAAGTTCGGCACCCGTGTCGATCCGGTGTCGCCCCGTTCGTCGCCCCAGCGAAACCGGAACCGAGGAGGGGACCTCATGACCGAGACCTTGGAGCACGTCGGGATCCGCGCCGTCGAGCGCGGGAACGTCCGGAACGACCTGGTGCTGGCCGGGTTCCGGGTGGTGGTGTCGTTCCTGTTCGGCTGTCACGGGTTGCAGGGGTTCGGGTACCTGGGCGGGATCGACGGTCAGGGCGGCGCGGTGCCGTTCGGGTCGTTCCCCGGCTGGTGGGGGAGCGTGATCCAGCTGGTCGGCGCGGTGCTGGTGGCCGCGGGCGTGGCGACGCGGGTCGCCGCCACGATCATGTCCGGCTCGATGGCGTTCGCGTACTTCGTCGTGCACCAGCCCACCGCGCTGCTGCCGGTGCACAACCTGGGTGAACCCGCCGCGCTCTACTGCTGGGCGTTCCTGCTGATCGCGGTCGTCGGACCGGGGTCGTTCACGCTGCGGCGCGCGCTCCGGCGCGGTTGATTCCACTCGGCACACCTCAGGACATCAGGATGGACCCGGGCGAGTTCGCCCACCGAACCGGAAGAGGGACAGTCATGCGCTTCATGGTCATCGTCAAGGCCAACGAGGAGTCCGAAGCGGGCACGCCGCCGGACGTGGAGATGCTCACCGAGATGGGCAAGTTCAACGAGGAGCTGGTCAACGCGGGCGTGCTGCTGGCCGCCGAGGGGCTGGCCGCCAGCTCCCAGGGCGCGCGGGTGTACTTCTCGGGCGACAAGCGCACCGTCGTGGACGGTCCGTTCACCGAGACCAAGGAGTTGATCGCCGGGTTCTGGCTGCTGGAGCTGCGGTCGTTGGAGGAGGCGGTGGAGTGGGTCAAGCGGGTGCCCAACACGGGCGGCGGCGACTCGCACATCGAGATCCGCCGGGTCGCGTCGCTCGAGGACTTCGGCGACAACCTCACCCCCGAGGTGCGCGAGCAGGAGGAGGAGCTGCGCCGCCGCACGGCCCAGCAGTAGCCCCCCGCTTGCCGGCGCGCGTCGGGAGCTGATTCGATCCCTGGTCGTGTCAGCTCCCGATGCGCGTCGTGCCGTGGAAGCCGTGTGGCGGATCGAGTCCGCCCGGCTGATCGCGGGGTTGGCCCGCACCGTGCGGGACCTCGGTCTCGCCGAGGAACTGGCGCAGGACGCCCTGGTCGCGGCCCTGGAGCAGTGGCCGAGGACGGGCGTTCCGGACAACCCGGGCGCGTGGCTGACGGCCGCCGCCAAGAACCGGTTCGTGGACCAGTACCGACGGCGGCAGAACTACCAGCGCAAGCTGGAGCAGATCGGGCGCGAGCAGGAGGACCTGACCGCGCCCGACGCGTCGACCGGGGTCGGCGACATCAACGACGACCTGCTGCGGCTGGTGTTCACCGCGTGCCACCCCGTGCTGTCGTCCGAGGCGCAGGTGGCGCTGACGCTGCGGATGCTCGGCGGGTTGACCACCGACGAGATCGCCCGGGCGTTCCTGGTGTCCGAGTCGACCGTGGCGCAGCGGATCGTGCGGGCGAAGAAAGCCCTGGCCAAGGCCGGTGTGCCGTTCGAGGTGCCGGCCGAGGACGAGCGGGAGGCCCGGCTCGCGGGCGTGCTGGGCGTGATCTACCTGATCTTCAACGAGGGTTACTCGGCCACCGCGGGCGACGACTGGATGCGACCGGAGCTGTGCTCGGACGCGGTGCGGCTGGCCAGGGTGCTGGCCGGGTTGATGCCCGCCGAACCCGAGGTGCACGGGCTGGTCGCGCTGCTGGAGATCCAGGCGTCCCGGTCGGCGGCCCGGCTGGGTCCCGGCGGCGAGCCCGTGCTGCTGCTCGACCAGGACCGCACGCGCTGGGACCGGCTGCTGATCCGACGCGGGCTGGCCGCGCTGGAGAAGGCCGGGCCCGGTCCGTACGGCATCCAGGCCGCGATCGCCGCGTGCCACGCGCGGGCGGTGCGGCCCGAGGACACCGACTGGACCCGGATCGCCGGGTTGTACGAGGCGTTGGCGCTGGTCGCGCCGTCGCCGGTGGTCGAGCTCAACCACGCGGTGGCGATCGGGATGGCGTTCGGGCCGTCGGTCGGGTTGGAGCTGGTGGACGAGATCGTCGCGGCCGGGGCGCTCGAGGGTTACCACCTGCTGCCGAGCGTGCGGGGTGACCTGCTGGCCAAGCTCGGGCGCGGCGAGGAGGCCCGCGCGGAGTTCGAGCTGGCCGCCTCGCTGACCCGCAACGCCCGGGAGCGCCGGCTGCTACTGGACCGGGCCGCCTGCTGCTAGCACCTTGCCGAGGTTGTCGAGGAGCTCCTTCGTGCCGCCCTCGCGGTACCGGTTCTCGTCCAGCCCGTCGAGGAAGGCGCCCAGCTCGGTGTGCACGAGCCGGGTGCCCTCGCCCTCGGGCAGGAACTCGACCGTGGCGACGGACACCGACAGCCGGCGGTCGTCGGCGTACATCTCGTAGGTGGTGACGATCCGCTCGTTCGGCACGATGTCCTGGTAGCGGGCGTGGTAGCGGTAGACCGTTCCGCCCTCGACCGGGCCGCCGGCCACGCTCTCCTCGCCGCCCACCCGGAAGTCCAGCCGGTGCGGCTGCGCGGTCCACTGGCCGTCGAGGACGAACCAGGCGGCCTTGGCGGGCGCGCTCGACCAGGCGGCGAACACCCGGTCGGGCGCGGCGTCGTAGGTGCGTTCGATCGAGAACGTGCCGTGCGCGGTGGTCATGGGTTCTCCCTGAGGTAGTCGTCCAAGCGGTCGAGCCGGCGTTCCCAACCCGTGCGCCGCTGTGCCAGCCAGGTCTCGGCCTCGCGCAGCGCCGTCCCCTCCAGGTGGCACACCCGCACCCGGCCGATCTTCTCCGTGCGGACCAGGCCGGACGCCTCCAGCACCTGGAGGTGCTGCACGACGGCGGCCAACGACATGTCCAACGGCTTCGCCAGCTCGCTCACCGAGGCCGGGCCGCGGCTCAACCGGTCGACCATCCCGCGCCTGCTCGGATCGGCCAGCGCGTGGAACACTTGGTTAAGCACTTGCTTAAGTATCCGCGCGTGCCGAACGGTGTCAAGGGGGTGGCGTCGGTCAGCGCTCGGCGCGGGCCAGGTGGACGTGGGAGACCGCGGCCGAGCCGACCATCTCGACCACCCGGTAACCGCGCAGGGCGTCGTCCTCGAACAGGTGCTCGCCCGCGCCCGCGATGATCGGCGTGATCACCAGGTGCAGGTCGTCCACCAGGCCGCGGCGGAGGAACTCGCGCACCGTGGCCACGCCGCCGCCCAAGCGGACGTCCTTGCCGTTCGCGGCCTCGAAGGCGCGCGCCAGGACGACCTCCGGGGTGTCGGACACGAAGTGGAACGTCGTGCCGCCGTCGAGGACGAGCGACGGCCGCGGGTGGTGGGTCAGCACGAAGACGTCGTGGTGGAACGGCGGGTCCTCGCCCCACCAGCCGGTCCACGACCCGTCCGGCCACTCTCCGCGCACCGGGCCGAACATGTTGCGGCCCATGATGGTCGCGCCGACGTTCTCCTCTCCCCGGGCCACCTGCTCGTCGTCGACGCCCTCCTCTCCGCCCGGCTCGCCGTGCGCCGCGCGCCAGGAGCGGGTGGCGATCAACCAGTCGTGCAAGCCCTCCACACCGTCGCCGAACGGGGCGTCGGCCCGCTGGTCCGTGCCCGAGCCGTAGCCGTCGAGGGAGATCGTGAAGTTGTGCACGCGGAGCTTGGGCATCGTCGGATCCCTTTCGGTCAGAGCAGCGCCTGCGCGACGGCCGCGCCGAGGAACGCGCCGCCGAGCCCGGCCGTGACGCTGACCGCGACGTTGGCGACGGCGTGGAACCGCTGCCCCGTCTCGACCAGCCGGAACGTCTCGTAGGAGAACGTGGAGTAGGTGCTCAGGGTCGCGCACAGGCCCGGGCCGAGCAGCACCTGGAGCGGCTCGGGGATCGCGGTGGCCGCGCCCGCGAGTCCGCCCAGGACCGCGCACGCGACCAGGTTCACCGTGAACGTGCCCCAGGGGAAGGTGGTCGGGTGTCCGGACTGGACGGCGCGGTCGGTGAGGTAGCGCAGCGGCGCGCCGACCAGCGCGCCGAGGACGACCAGCAGCCAGTTCACGAGGTCCTCGCGCGCAGCGAGCGGGTGGCGGTGACGGCCAGCAGCACGGCCAGCAGGCCCGCGGCCACCGTCGCGGCCAGGTAGCCGAGCGCGGTGGTCGCGCGGTGGTGTTGCAGGAGGCGCTGGAGGTCCACCGCGAAGGTGGAGAACGTGGTGTAGCCGCCGATGACCCCCGTTCCCACGAACGGGCGGATCAGGTGGTGCCGCGGCTCGCCCTCGGTGAGCAGGACCAGCACGACGCCCAGGAGCGCGCAGCCGGTGGTGTTGATCGCCAACGTCGTCCACGGGAATCCGGTGGGCGGGGTCGGCCAGAGCAGGGTGGTGCCGTAGCGGGCGCACGCGCCGACCGCTCCGCCCAGGGCCACCGCGGCCACGACCGGTCCCTGGCGGGTCGGGTACCTCGGGTCCACGTCCGGGTCGATCGGTTCCATGGCGGCTACTCCAGGTGCGGCGGCGTGGTCAGGATAGGCCGAACGGGGTGGGCAACCACACGTCGGGGACGGCGCCGGAAGGCGTTCCGGACGCGGGTGGCTCGATAGGATCCGGGCGTGCGGGACATCGCGGTCTTCAGCGGCAGTGGTCACCCGGAGTTGGCGGCCGAGATCTGCGCCCACCTCGAGGTGCCGCTGCACCCGGCTCGGGTGCAGCGGTTCGCCAACGACTGCCTGGAGGTGCAACTCCAGGCCAACTGCCGGGAGCGGGACGTCTTCCTGATCCAGCCGCTGGTGCGGCCGGTGCAGGAGAACCTGGTCGAACTGCTGCTGATGCTGGACGCGGCACGGGGCGCGTCGGCGGCGCGGACCACTGTGGTCATGCCGCACTACGCCTACGCGCGGTCGGACAAGAAGGACGCGCCGCGGATCTCGATCGGCGGGCGGCTCGTCGCCGACCTGCTGGTGGCGGCGGGCGCGAGCCGGGTGCTGGCGATGACGTTGCACTCGCCGCAGGTGCACGGGTTCTTCAGCGTGCCGGTGGACCACCTGCACGCGTTGCGCGAACTGGCCGGGCACTTCCGCCAGTACGACCTGTCCAACACCACCGTGGTGTCGCCGGACCTGGGCAACGCCAAGGAGGCCGCGCACTTCGCGCGGTTGCTCGGGGTCCCGGTCGCGGCCGGCGCGAAGCAGCGGTTCGCCGACGACCGGGTCACCATCAGCTCGGTGATCGGCGAGGTCGCCGGGCGCGACGTGATCGTGCTGGACGACGAGATCGCCAAGGGCAGCACCGTGCTGGAACTGCTGGAGCGGTTGCGGGAGTTGGGCGCGCGGTCGATCCGGGTCGCCTGCACGCACGGGTTGTTCTCCAGTGGCGCGTTGAAGCGGATCGGCGACCAGTCCGACGTGCTGGAGGTGGTGTGCACCAACACGGTGCCCATCCCGCACGACGAGCGCGGTCCCAAGCTGACCGTGCTGTCGGTGGCGCCGGCACTGGCCGAGGCCATGCGGCGCATCCACAACGGCGAGTCGGTCAGCGCGCTGTTCGACCCTTCCTGAGCGGGCGCACCGGTTTCGGGTGCGACGCGCGCTCGTGGGTGGCAGGGTGTTCCCATGGGTGCCAAGAAGGCGTTGCTGGAGTACTTGCAAACCGGCCGGGACGCGTTGGTGTGGAAGCTCGAGGGTGCTTCCGAGTACGACGTGCGGCGGCCGTTGACGGTGACCGGCACGAACCTGCTGGGCTTGGTCAAGCACGTCGCGGCGGTCGAGGCCGCGTACCTCTGCGACACGTTCGGCCGGCCGTTCCCGGAGGAGTTCGGCTGCTTCGCCGACGGCGCCGAGGTGAACGACGACATGTGGGCGACCGCGGACGAGTCCCGCGAGGACCTGGTGGCGCAGTACCGGCGGGTGTGGGCCCATTCCGACGCGACGGTGGAGCTGCTGGACCTGGACGCGCTCGGCACGGTTCCGCACTGGCCGGCCGAGCGGGGTCCGGTGACGTTGCACGAGATCCTGGTCCGGGTGATCGCCGAGACGCACCGGCACGCCGGTCACGCGGACATCGTGCGGGAACTGGTCGACGGCTCGGCCGGGATGATCCCCGGCAACGAGAACCTGCCCGGCGAGGGTGCGGAGTGGTGGGCGGCCTACCGGGAGCGGTTGCAGCGGGTGGCGGACGGTTTCCGCTAGCAGGTCCGGCTTTCCGGGCGGCGGCCCGCGAAGTAGGCCGACGGCGGCACGCCCATCGCGGCGCGGAACTCCGCGGTGAGGTGGGACTGGTCGTAGTAGCCGAGGTCGGTCGGGGTCGCCGCGCCACCGGTGGCCGGCACCCGGCGCAGCCGGGCGATGCGCGCGTAGGTCTTGGGCGAGAGCCCCACCGCCCTGGTGAACAGGGTCCTGAGGTGGCGTTCGCTCACGTGCAGGGCTCGCGCGGTGTCTGCCACCGAGTGGCGCAGGAGCAGCCGCGCGGCCGTCTCCGTCAGGTTCGACCGGGACCGGTCGGCGGCGGCGGCCCTGGCGAGCAGGGCCTCGTGCAGTTCGGCGGCGGTGTGCACGTGGTGGCCCCACAGCGCGGACAGCGGGACGACCTCCTCGGCCGGCGCGTCCACCGGTGCGCCCAGGAGCGACTGGGCGCGGCCCGGGGTCAGCCGGATCACGGTGCGGGTGCCGGTTCCCCGGTAGTAGCCCGCGCGCGCCCGCGGGCCGGTGACGTGCGGTTCGGCGGCGCCGGCGCAGAACACCACGGCCGTCGCGGTGTCCGGTTCGTGCACCAGGTGGTCGTTCCGGGAGGTTTCGGTGCCGATGGTGCTGACCCAGGGGCGCAGGCGGGTGTCCATTCCCGGGACAACCGCGCGGGTGTGCCGAAACTTCCAAGACGGGAGGGGCGGTCGGGGGCCAGGCTGGTGGCATGTTGCTGATCACGGGAGCGTCCGGCACGGTCGGGCGCGAGGTCACCGGGTTGCTCGCGGCGCGCGGCGTCGAGTTCCGGGCCATGTCGCGGACCCCGGTCGACGGGCAGGTGTACGGGGACTTCGAGGACCGCGCGTCCCTGGAGGAGGTCGTGCGCGGGGTGGCGGCGGTGTTCCTGCTGACCAGCGGGACCGAGGCCATCCGGCGGCACGACCTCGCCCTGCTGGACGTCGCGCGGCGGGCCGGGGTGCGCAAGGTGGTGAAGCTCGGCGCCATCCGGATCGGGGTGGTGCCCGAGTGGCACGGCGCCGGCGAGGAGGCGGCCGAGCGGGACTTCGCGGCGACCCTGTTGCGGCCCAGCGTGTTCGCGTCCAACTCGCTGCACTGGGCCGGGCTGATCCGCGAGGGGTCGCCGATCCCCAACCCCATGGGTGACGGGAAGTTCGGCGTGATCGACCCCCGGGACATCGCGGAGGTCGCGGTGGAGGCGTTGCTCGGCGAGCACACCGGCGCGTTCACGTTGACCGGGCCGGAGTTGTTGAGCGTGCGGGACCAGGCCCGGGTGCTGGCCGAGGTGCTCGGCCGCGAGGTGTCCACTGTGGACATCGGGTTGGAGGGGTTGCCGCCCGCCTACGCGGACGGCGCGCGGCGGACGCTGGACGGCGAGGCGGCCGTGCTGACCGACGACGTCGAGCGCGTGCTGGGGCGGGCGCCCCGCGGGTACGCCGAGTGGGCGCGGGACCGGTTCCCGCGCTGAGTCTCCGTCAGCCGACCGATGTCTCCGCATCCGTGCGGGTACAGGGTTGTGGACATGAACAGCGAAGAGCAGTACGACGCGAGGCGGGGCGAGACACCGGCGCAGCGGATCGACCGGAACTACGGGGAGATCCTCCAGGAGATGCGCGTGGCGCAGACCGGGGTCCAGCTCCTCCTGGCGTTCCTGCTGACGCTGGCGTTCACGCCCAGGTTCGCGACGCTGGACGCGTTCCAGCTCCAGGTGTACGTGGCGAGTCTGGTGCTCGGCGCGGGTGCGACGGCCCTGCTGATCGCACCCGCGCCGTTCCACCGGCTGGTGTTCCGGCGGCGGTTGAAGAGCGAGTTGGTGCGCACGTCGAGCCGGTTGTTGTTGGCGGGACTGGTGTTGCTGAAGCTGGCGCTGGCCGCCGCGCTGCTGCTGATCCTCGACGTGGTGCTGGGGTTGTGGCCGGCGGTGGCCGTGACGAGCGCGATCACGTCGTGGTTCAGCTTCTGGTGGTACGTCGTGCCGTTGCGGTACCGGGCGCGGTCATCCCGTGTGGCGCACGGCTTCCCGGGCGATGTCCGTCCGGGAGCGGACGCCCAGCTTCGCGAGCACGTGTGACACGTGGGTCGCCACCGTGCGGCCGGACAGGTAGAGGCGTTCGCCGATCTGCCGGTTCGACAGGCCCGTCACGACCAGCTCGGTGACCTTCAGCTCCATCGGGGTCAGGCTTTCCCAGCCGTGGGTCGCCCTGCGGTGCCGGGCGTGCGGGCCGCGCCGGACACCGAGTTCGCGCAGGGTGGCGATGAGCACGGTGGCGTCCCACTCGGCGCCGAGTTCGGCGTGCAGGTCCAGGGCGGCGGTCATCGCGGCCCGGGCGGCCGTCCGGTCGCCCTGGGTCGCGAACCGCTCGGCGGCGGCGGCGAAAGCCTTGGCGGACAACACTTTCCGACCCGCCTCGTGGTACTGCGCGGCGGCGTCGAGGAGGCGGAGCGGGTCGCCGCACGCCAGACCCCGGCAGTAGGCGGCGGTGCCGCGGCGGTGCGGGACGTCGAGTTCGGCGGCCAGTTCCTCGGCGCGGCGGACGTCCTCGGCCGGGTCCTCGCCCAGTCGCACGGCCAGGCGCACGGTGTCCGGCAGCAGGTCCTCCAGGTCTCCCCCGCGCAGCACGGCGAGCGCCTCGACCCGGAGTCCGCGCTGCTCCAGGGAGAGCGCGCGGGCCAGCGAGAGCGACGCGACCACGTGACCCTCGAACCCGCCGGCGTCCTCGAGCACGGCGGTGTGGCCGCGGTGCAGGCGGATCAGGGCGGCGATGCCGTGGTCGCAGCGGGACACCATGGGGTGCTTGAGGTCGTCGGCCAGCAGGTCGACCTCGACCAGGGCCTCATCCCAGTGGCCCGCGTCGAAGAGCAGTTGACCCAGCGCGCTCTGCGCCTGCGCCAACCGGACCAGGTTGCCCGCCCGGTCGGCGGCGTGGCGCACCTCCCGCGCGGCCGCGACGGCCTCCGGCAACCGGTCCAGCTCGCCGAGCGTGACGGCCTGGTTCACCTGGAGCAGCAGGCTCAGGTCGGCCGTGGCGGGGTCACCGGTCGCGGCGGCCAGCGCCTGGTCGAACAGCGGCAGCGCGTCGGCCATCCGACCGCGGGCCATCGCGACGATCGTGCGGACGTGCAGCGCCCAGCTGGTGGCGCGGCGGTCGCCGAGCGCGGTCGCCCGGTGGGCGAAGTCCTCCGCCGCCTCCAGGTCGCCCAGGTTCCAGTGCGCGCGGGCCGCCAGCACCAGGAGCAGGGCGCGGTCGACGGTGGAAATGGCGCCCTGCAAGGCTTTGCCGATCTCCTCCAGCGTGCGCGCCGATCTGCCGGTGAGGCTGAAGCACTGGGCGAGCGTCCAGTGCAGGTCCACCGGTCCGCCCTGCGCGAGACCCGCCAGCGCCACCGATTCCGCGCCGTGGTGGTCGCCCAGCCGGAACCGCGCCTCGGCCAGGTGGGCCATCAGGCCGGGCTTGTCCTTTGTGGACGGTTCCTCGACGGCCTTGGCCAGCAGGTTCTCGGCGGCCTCCGGCGCGTGCGCGACGAGCGTCCGGCCGTGCCGGGACAACCAGTCCGGCGCCCAGTCCGGGAGCCGGTCGGCGGCCAGCAACTGGCGGGTGACCCGGTCGACGCTCGCGCCCGTGTCGACCAGCGCGCGGGCCGCCTCGGCGTGCCACGCGCCACGCGCCGCCTCGGGCACCTGGTCGTACAACGCGCTGCGCACCAACGGGTGCCGGAAGGACAGGCCGGCCGGGCCGTCCTCCAGCACACCGCCGACCGTGGCGTCCTGGAGGGTCGGCACCAGGTCCGCGACCCGGACGCCCAGCACCGCGGCCAGGTCCGCGACCGGGAACTCCACGCCCAGCAGCGCGGCGGCGACCAGCGCGCGCCGCGCCTCGGGCGCCAGGAAGCCGACCCGGTCGGCGATCGCGGCGGACAGCGACGCGGGCACCCCGGCGCCGGTGACCCGCGCGGTGCCGGTCGCGTCGACCTCGAGGGCCTTGCCGCGCACCAGGGCCTCGACCAGTTCGACCAGGTAGAGGGGGTTGCCGCCGGCGTCCCGGGCGAGGGCGGTCAGCGCCTCGTCGGGCGTGCCGCCGGCCAGCGCGGCGGTCAACTCGGCGACCGCGTCGGCGGCGAGCTTCGGCACGGTGAGCGTCGTCGGGTCGACGGCGCCCAGGTCGTGGCGCGGCAACGGGCGCAGCACGCCGACCAGCAGCAGGGGCAGTTGCGGCACCAGCCTGGCGAGCCTGCGCCACACCGCGAACGTGTCCGCGTCGGCCCACTGGAGGTCGTCGACGACGAGCACCACGGGACCTTGCGCAACCAGGTCCTCGACCCGGTCCAGCAGCTTCTCGGCGGTGGTGGCGGCGGTGTCCGCCCGGGCGACGGCGAGTGCGTCGAGCAGCGGGAGCAGCGGCAGCGGCCGACCCAGTTCGTCACCCGCGCCGCGGCACACCCGGAAACCGCGGTCGGCCGCGTCCTGGCACAGCGCGCGGACCAGCGCGGTCTTGCCGATGCCCGCCTCGCCCCGCACGACCAGCGCGGTGCCCCGCCCGTGCGCCAGGTCGTCCACCACGGCGCGCAGGCGGGCCAACTCCCGGTCGCGCCCGGTGAGGCGCGCGGTGACGGCACGCATCCCGAGAGAATACAAGGAAAACAGCAGGTTAACAAGCAATTTATGCAATACCAATTGCAATAGTGTTCCCTGCCCTTTTCCTGGCGTTCACCGAATTTCCCGCGCGCTTTTACCCGTGACTGTCACGGTGAGTGGCGGAATGAATTCGCACCGAATCCACATGGAGTCCGCCATGCGATCCGGTTACCTCCTGCTCGCCGCGCTGTTCGTGCTCGCCTTCGTCGTGCCGCTGGGCGGCATGCCCTACGACTAGGCGCAATTGGTTGGCACCCGGCCTCCGGGCCGGGTTAGCCTCCCCGCATGCCCTTCGGTTGACGCGCCACACCGCCCGCGGCCCGTCCGCTCGCCCGACTCGTCGTCGGGTGGTCGGCGCTCGCGCACACCGTGCCGATCTTCCCGCTGTACGCCCTGCTGTTCACCGACGCGGGGATGTCAGCCGGGCAGGTGTCGGCGCTGTTCGCGATCTGGTCCGGGGTCGGCATCCTCGCCGAGGTGCCGCTGGGCGCGCTGGCCGACCGGTTCTCCCGCCGGTGGTCGCTGGTCGCCTCCGGCGTGTGCCAGGCGCTCGGGTACGCGCTGTGGACCGCGCTGCCCGGGTTCACCGCCTTCGCCTTCGGCTTCGTGCTGTGGGGGTTGGGCGGCGCGCTGACCTCCGGCGCGCTGGAGGCGTTGCTGCACGACGCGCTGGTCGACGTCGGCGCGGAGGCGCACTTCGGGGTGCTGCTGGGTCGGGTCACGGCGGTCGAGCTGCTGGGGCAGATCCCGGCGGCGGTGCTGGCGACCGCGCTGTTCTCCCTGGGCGGCTTCGGGGTTGTCGGGTGGGTGAGCGTCGGGGTGTGCCTCGCGTCGTCGGTGGTCGCGGCCCGGTTGCCGGAAACCCCCCGCGGTGAACCCGAGAGCTACCTCGGCACGCTGCGGTCCGGGTTGTCCGACGCGGCCTCGACACCGGGGCTGCGGATGGCGCTCGTGGTGGCCGCGCTGCTGATCGGCGTGGACGCGTTGGAGGAGTACTTCCCCCTGCTGGCCCAGGAGTGGCACGTGCCGACGGCGCTGGTGCCGGTGGCCGTGCTGATCGTGCCGCTGGCCGGCGCGGGCGGCGCGGCGCTGGGCGGGACCCGGTGGCCCGTGGGGGTGCTGCTCGGGGTGGCGGCCGGGTTCCTCGCGGTGGCGGGCGTGCTGCGGTCGCCGGTCGGGCTGGTGTTCGTGGCGGTGTTCTACGGGCTGTACCGGCTCGTGCTGGTGACGGTGCGAACCCTGGTGCAGGAACGGATTTCCGGCTCGGCGCGGGCGACCGTGACGTCGGTGGCCGAGTTGTTCGGCGAGACGGCGTCGTTCGGGGTGTACCTGGCGTGGGTGCTCGGCGGGGTGGTCGCGGTGGCCGCGGCCGTGGCGGTGCTGGCGCTGGTGGTGGGGCGGGCCGGGGTGGTGGCGCGGGCGCGTTAGCCGATCAGGTCGCGGATGTCCTGGTAGCCGGGGATTCCCGTGGGCAGCACGTCGTCCTTCGCGCCCAGGGCGGTGTCGACGGCGGCTCGGAGCGCGACGCGGAAGAGCAGGGAGCCGGTGCTGACCCGGCGCACGCCGAGGTCGGCGAGGGTGCTGAAGTCCAGTTGCGCCAACGTGTTCACCGGCACGTCCACGGCGGCGACGACGGCGGCGATGGCCCGTTCGTCGGTCAGGCCGGGCACGAACACGCCGTCCGCGCCGGCGTCGGCGTAGCGGCGGACGCGGTCGAGGGTTTCGTCCTGGGCGACGTGCAGCCAGTGGGTGTCGGTGCGGGCGTTGACGAACAGGTTGGGCGCGCCCCGCTTGAACCTCGCGACGATCGCGGCCTGGTGCTCCGGGTCGGCCAGGGTGTCGCCGCGGGCGTCCTCGATGTTCACGCCGGCGACGCCCAGTTCGTACAGCTCGGCGGCGAGGTCGTGCGGGTCGACGCCGAAGCCCGCCTCGACGTCGATCGTCACCGGTATCGGGAGCCGGGCGATTTTTCGGGCCAGGGACAGGGTTTCCGGCAGCGCGACACCGGCGGCGTCGGGGAGGCCGTTGGCCGCGGCGACGCCGAGGCTGGTCGTGCCGACGGCCGGGAAGCCCGCCTGGGCCAGGGCGGCGGCGGAGGCGAAGTCCCAGGCGTTGGGCAGCAGGAGCGGGCGATCGCCGTGGTGCAGGGCGCGGAACCTGGTCGCGCCGGCGGCGAGGGCTTGTGCGTGGGCGCGTCCAGGGCAGGCGTGCGGGCCCTCGCCGAAGGGGCGGCCCTCCAGTGGCACGACGACGACCCGGCCGTCGCGGTCCACGCGCCTGGTGGTGGGCACCGGGGTGTCGTGGCCCGCGATGAGGGCGGCGGTGGAGTCGCAGGCCTGGACCAGGAGGCCGATGCGGTTGGCCGTGGCCTCGTCCCAGTCGCCCGCGATGTCGACCAGTCGGGCCACGGCGGCGTCGGCCTCCTCGGTGGTGGGGAGGTGGGGTTGGTAGCAGCGGGCGATCCGCTCGACGTCGTGGACGACGGTGCGGGGCAGGCCCAGTGCCTCGGCGAGGGTGGCGACGTGGTGGCCCGGGCGGTCGAGGGTGTTCGGATCCACTGTGGACAGCATCCGGTGCACGATCTCCCGGCGGCGGGCGTGGTCCTCGCCCTCGCTGAACCGGACGACGTTGGCGCGCAACCAGGCCACGCCGGTGGTGGCGCGGGGCACGGGTGGGACGGTGAACTCCGGGTCGGTCAGCACCCGGCCCACGGTAGTGGCGGCGCGGTTCGGCGCCGGCCGAAACGTCGTGGGCGCACAATGGCCGGCATGGCTGCCGAATCCCTGGCCGGGTTGGCCGCGTTGTTGGCCGACGGGACGCGTGCGCGGTTCTGCCTGGAGTTGATGGACGGGCGGGCGTGGACGGCGGGCGAGTTGGCGGCGGTGGCCGGGGTGGCGGCGTCGACGGCGAGCGAGCACCTGTCCCGGTTGGTGGCGGCGGGGTTGCTGGTCGAGCGTCGGCAGGGTCGGCACCGGTACGTGCGGTTGGCGGGGCAGCGGGAGGCGAAGCTGCTGGAGGACCTGCTGTCGTACCTGGGTCCGACGCCGCCGCCGAGGCGGACGCTGTCGTCGTCCCGGGCGACGGAGGCGTTGGCGCGGGGGCGGACGTGCTACGACCACCTGGCCGGCCGGTTGGGCGTGGCGATCACCGAGGCGATGACGGCCCGCGCCCTCCTCACCCCCGACCTGACACTGACCCCGGAAGGCCGAACCTGGCTCACCACCACCCTGGACGCCACCCTCCCGACCACCCGCCCCCCGACCCGCTCCTGCCTGGACTGGACCGAACGCCGCCTCCACCTGGCAGGCCCCGCCGCCGCCCACCTCTGCGCCCACTTCCAGGAACACGACTGGATCCGCAAAGTCGGCACCACCCGAGCCGTCACCGTCACCCCGAAGGGCAAGAAGGCCCTCCACGACCTCCTGGCCCTCTCCCTCCCTTAGCTCTCCCCGACGCTCCGCGCTGTGTTCCATCACCCTCATGTCGAATCGTTCAACAATCCAACAAACCCACGATCCAACAACTCGACAATCCGACAATTATCCCGCAGCGCGCGCCGATGTGCCACGCACCGAGCGTCGGATTGTCGGCGGCAAGGATTGTTGAACAATCCACACCGAGGAGCCCAGGCAAGTCGTTGAATGAGAGGATTGTTGAACAATCCGACGATTGAACGATGAACCGGCGGCGGAACGTGGCCGAACGCGACCGCAGTCGGCTACCGGCCGGCGTCAGCGGCAGGCGACATCAGCGGCAGGCGGCGTCGGCGGTCGGCGGCGAGTGGGCGGCGTCGGCCGTCAGCGGCGGAGCCAGGCGGGGAGCCAGGAGGGGTTGGCGGCCGGGATGACGTCGATGACCAGGCAGGTGATGTTGTCCGGGCCGCCGGCGGCGTTCGCGGCGTCGATCAGGGCGCGGACCGTGTCGTCGCCGTCGGGTGTCGAGGTCAGGAGGCGGCGGATCTCCTCCGGGGGCACCACGTCCGAGAGGCCGTCCGAGCAGATCAGGTAGCGGTCGCCCTCGTGGGCGTCCTGGTGGAAGAGGTCGGCGTCGTGGTCGCTGCCCGCCTGGAGCGCGCGCATCAGCATCGACCGGCTCGGGTGTTCCGCGGCCTGTTCCGGGGGCATGCGGCCGTCGTCCACCAGCGCCTGCACCATCGTGTGATCGCGCGTCACCTGGGCGAGTTCGCCGTCACGCACCAGGTAGCACCGCGAGTCGCCGATGTGGCACACCGCGAACCGCTCGCCCTCCCACAGCAGCGCGGTCAGGGTGGTGCCCATCCCGCGCATGTCGAAGTTCTCCTCGGCCAGGTCGGTCAGCCGGATGGCGATCTCCCTGGTCGCCGCCGCCAACTCGGTGTGCGGGTCGTCGGCGTCGACGTCGAGGTCGGCCAGCACCGCCACCGCGATGTTGCTGGCGACCTCCCCGAAAGCGTGACCGCCCATGCCGTCGGCCACCGCGAACAGGCGCTCGCTGAAGTACACCGAGTCCTCGTTGGCCTCACGGCGCAGGCCCGGGTCCGTTCCGACGGCGTAGCGGAGCGCATGCATGCCGCACAGTGAATCACCCGCCGGAGTGCCCGCGAGCAGCACTGTCCCCATTTCGTCAGCGCGGACGACCGTAGAACTCGCTCAGGACGAGCATCGCCGCCCCCGCCGCGACCACGTCGTCACCCAACGGGGTCACGCTGACGTCCACCGGGAGCCAGTCGTCGCGCGGCATCTTCGCCCGGACGGCCGAGAGGTAGTCCGCCGGAGCGGCGAGCACGGCGCGGCCCGCGAGCACGATGTGGTCGATGTCCAGCAACTGCACCAGGTCCGCCATGGCGGTGCCGACGATCGAGGTCGCCTCGGCCAGGTCGCCCGCGGCCGCGGCGAGGTTGTGCAGCACCTCGACGCACCCGGTCCGCCCGCACACGCACTTCGGCCCGTCCAGGCTGAGCGTGGTGTGCCCGAACTCGCCGGCGTTCGTCCGCGCGCCCCGGTACACCCGGCCGTCGAGCAGCAGCCCGACGCCGACACCCGTCCCGACCAGCACGAGCACCGCGTCCCGCACCGCGTCGCCGCGCCGCCACGCCTCGGCCAGCACGGCGGTGTTGGTGTCCTTGTCCACCACGACCGGCAGCCCGAGGCTGCGCTCGGCCAGCTCGCGCAGCGGCACGTCGTGCCACCCGACGAGCCCGGTCGCGTCGTGCACCACGCCGGTGCGGTGGTCGACCGGGCCGACGATGCCGATGCCCGCGCCGAGCAGGCGCTCGTCGTCCACCGGGCGGACGAGCGCGATCAGCCTGGCCAGTTCGGCGATGAACGTGGGCGGGTCGTAGTCGCGCGGCAGTGGCGCGTGCACGCGGTCGAGGACGGTGCCGGCGAGGTCGGTCAGGACCACCCGCAGCTCGTCGCGCTCGACCTGCGCGCCCAGCGCGAGCCTGCTGTCCGCGACGAGGCTCAGCAGGGTGCGCGGCTTGCCGACGCCGACGTTGCGGGTTCCCGTCTCCACGAGGAGACCGTCCGCGATGAGCCTGCCCACCACCTTCGACACGGCCTGCGGCGTGAGGCCGCTGCGTTCGGCGAGGTCGACCCTGGTGACGGCGCCGGACCGGGCCAGGCCCAGCACCACCGCGTCGTTGTAGCCGCGGAGGAAGCGCAAGTTCGGCACGGTCGCCATGCTCTCACGACTGGCTTTAAGTAAACGGTGTTGTTTTAATGGGGATCATGGGACTGCGGGTGGGACTGGTCGGGTACGGACTCGCCGGACGGGTGTTCCACGCGCCCCTGATCGCGTCGACACCGGGGTTGACCCTGGCCGCGATCGTGACGTCCTCGGCGCAGCGCCGGGCTTCGGCCTCGGCGGCGCACCCGACCGCCCTGCTGGTGTCCACTGTGGACGAACTGCTCGCGCTGAAGCCGGACCTGGTGGTCGTGGCGACGCCGAACGACACGCACGTGCCCGTCGCGCTCGCGGCGGTGGCGGCCGGCGCGGCCGTGGTGGTGGACAAGCCGTTCGCCGGGACGGTCGCCGAGGCGACGCGGGTGGTCGAGGCGGCGCGGGCGCGGTCGGTGCCGTTGACGGTGTTCCAGAACCGGCGGTGGGACTCGGACTTCCTGACGCTGCGGTCGTTGTTGGACGCGGGCGCGCTGGGGACGGTGGCGCGGTTCGAGTCGCGGTTCGAGCGGTGGTCGCCTGACGTGGTCGAGGGGTGGCGCGAGTCGCCGGGCGGCGGGGTGCTGCACGACCTCGGGTCGCACCTGGTCGACCAGGCGGTGGAGCTGTTCGGGCCGGTGCGGTCGGCGTACGCGGAGGTGGCGGCGCGGCGGGCGTCGGCGGTGGCGGACGACGACGTGTTCGTGTCGTTGACGCACGTGGGCGGGGTGCGGTCGCACCTGTGGGCGTCGGCGTGCGCGGCGCACCACGGGCCGCGGTTCCGGGTGCTGGGGTCGAAGTCGGCGTACGTCAGCTACGGGTTGGACGGGCAGGAGGAGGCCCTGTCCCGGGGTGAGCGGTGTGACGACCTGTCGACGCCCGGGCTGCTCGGGGTGCTGTCGAACGCGGTGCCGGTGTCGGGGGTGCCCGGTGCGTACGGCGAGTTCTACCGGCTGGTGGAAGCGTCGCTCACGTCCGGAGGGCCCCTACCGGTGGACGTCGGGTCGGCGGTCTACACACTGGGCGTGTTGGAGGCGGCGGTGACGTCGGGTGCTACGGGACGGGTGGTGGAGTTGTGAGCCTGCTGGACGAGTTGGCCGAGCAGGAGGTCAGGTTGGTGTTCCCGTCGTTCGACCACGAGACGGCGGTGCGGTTGGGGATGCACCTGCTGTCGGCGGCGCGGGAGCAGGGGTTGCCGGTGGTGGTGTCGGTGCGCAAGGGCGGTCAGCGAGTGTTCCACGCGGCGTTGCCCGGCACGTCGGCGGACAACGACGACTGGATCGACCGGAAGAGCCGGGTGGTCGACCGCTACGCCCGCAGCTCGTTCCACGTCGGCGAGACGTTTCGCGCGAAGGGTCGCGATTTCGACCGCGACTCCCGCCTGGACCCCGCGGTCTACGCGGCACACGGCGGCGTCTTCCCGGTCCTGGTGAAGGGCACCGGCATGGTCGGCACCGTCGGCGTCTCCGGCCTCCCCCAGGCCGACGACCACGCTTTCGTGGTGGCCCAACTGGAATCGTTCCTGGAGAGGTGACGCGTGGGAGCCTCCCTGCCCGGAGGCTCCCACGCCCTCGTTGAACTGCCCCCACGTCCCCTCGTTCCCTTGCCCTCTTGCCCCATTGCCCCATTGCCCCATTGTTGAACAATCTCCTCGACCCATTGTCGAATCGTTCAACAATCCGACAGCAGAACAATCCCCACCTTGAACGATGACCGCACAAAAGTCGGTGACGGCGGCGCGGCGGCGGCAGAGGCTCGGCGGTGGCGGACGCGCGGCGGCGGTGGCGGTGCGGCGGCGGTGGCGGTGGCGGTGCGGCGGCGGTGGCAGCGGTACGGCGGTGGTAGCGGTGGCGGCGGCGATGGCGCGGCGATGGCGGACGCCTGGCGGCGGCGGGGCGGCGGGGTCGGGATTGGGGCGCGTAGAAGATCGCGTGAGCGAGCGAAGGCACCGGGGCCAGGAGACCTGCTGAGAGGCCAAGGTGGATGTCGGTGCGGCTGCCCGTGCTTCTGTGGCGCTTCTGGGGTTTCCGTGGCACTTCTGCGCGCTTCTGGGGCAGTTCTGGGCACTTGTGGGGCAGTTCTGGGCACTTCTGCGCGCTTCTGGGGCGCCTCTGGGCACTTCTGGGCACTTCTGCGACAGCTGGGTCGGTCGGCCTCGTCCCGGAGACCGAACGGCGCGCCGGGTCGGGAGAGGCTTGGCTCGCCTGACTGAGAAGTCGGGATGTTGATCCCAGGCGTCAATCGGTGGCGTCAATCGTGGGGCTTGAAGGGTTGGGGTGTAAGGGAAGGCGGGCAGGACTGGGGGGTCCGGTCCTGCCCGCCTCCTGGGTGCGGGGGTGCGCCCTCACGCCGGTCCCCGCTCCCCGGGCCGAGCACCCGCGGCGGCAGGGGCGCTCGGAGGTCGGGACGGGCCGACTGTCAGCAGAAGACCTCGGTCAGGACCTTCTGGTAGCCGCCCAGGGTGCCCTCGCGCGGGGCCGAGGTCAGGGAGATCTCCAGGCGGGTGGAGGTGTCTCGGGTCGAGAGGGCGGCGGAGAGGTAGCCCGGGATGCCCCCGTCGTGGCCCCACACCGTCACGCCGCAGGACAGGTCGGTGGAGTAGATGCCCAGCCCGTACCCGCGGGTGGACGGCAGGGTGTGGGTCAGTTCCTTCTGCTCTGCGGGCTTCAGCAGCCGGCCGTCCAGCAGCGCGTCGAAGAAGCGGTCCAGGTCGGCGGTCGTGGAGATGATCTCGCCCGCCGCGTACGCGGCCGACGGGTTCAGCCTGGTGATGTCCACCGGCACGCCGGCGACCTCGTAGTAGCCGTGCGCGTGCGGGCCGGGCACGTCGACCCGGTCACCGGGCAGCGAGGTGTCGCGCAACCCCAGCGGCGCGAGCACCCGGCGTCGGACGGCGTCGCCGTACGGTCGCCCGGTCACCTTCTCGACCAGCAGTCCGGCGACGGCGTAGTTGGTGTTGGAGTAGGCCCACGACGTGCCCGGCCGGAAGTCCAGCGGGTGGGCCGCGGACAGCGCGACGAGCTCGCGCGGGTCGCGGTGGTCGTAGCGGATCTTCTCGAACTCGGCCGGATCCTGCGGGATGTCGTTCGTGTAGTTGTAGAGCCCGCTGGTGTGCTGCAACAGGTTGCGGACGGTGATCACGTCGCCGTCGGGCAGCAGGCCGGGCAGGTACCGCGACACGGGCGCGTCCAGCGCCACCCGGCCTTCCCCGACCAGCTGCAACACCACGGTCGAGACGAACGTCTTGGTGATGCTGCCGATCCGGAACCGGCCGTCGGTCGGCACCGGCTGTGACGAGTCGATCCGCGCCGTGCCGCTGCGCGCGGTGAACGACCGGCGGCCGTCGACCACCCGCAGCTGCACCCCCTGCGCGCCCGTGCGGGCCAGTTCGTCGAGGCCCTCCTGGACGACCTTGCGGTCGATCCGGTCCCCCTTGTCCACCGGGTCCGCGAGCGCGGTGCCGGTGGAGATCGTGGCGGCGATCCCTAACGCGACCGCCAGTGCCAGTCCCCTCTTGCCCATCAACGTGGTCCTCCCTGGTCGACGCCGATACCCGAAGTCTGTGGGTACCGCACCCCGCACCACGTCCACCCGGGGTCTGGTCCCGGTACCCACTTTCGGCCCACCCACCCTTAGTGGCCGGTGCCGGGTGGAAACGCTCCCACCCTGAGGAACGCTACTCCATTCGAGTGACAGAAGTGGTCTAGACCTTGCTTCGTGAGTGGTCTGAACCACATGGTGCTCTCAACCCTGCACTCCTTTCCTGACAAGGAGCACGATGTCCAAGAGTCGATGGCATCTCACAGCGCTGTTCGTGGCGGCAGCCACGGCCGTCGCCGGCCTCGTCGTGGCCCCTGCCGCCAGCGGCGCGGGCGGCGTCTCGGCCACGTTCACCAAGGGCTCCGACTGGGGCAGCGGCTACGAGGGCAAGTACACCATCAAGAACGGTGGCACCTCGGCGCTCACCTCGTGGACGGTCGAGTTCGACCTGCCCGCGGGCCACAAGATCAGCTCGGTCTGGGACGGCACGCAGACCACGAGCGGTCAGCACGTCACGGTCAAGAACTCGTGGAACGGCAACATCGGCGCGGGCGCGTCGATCAGCTTCGGCTTCAACGCGACCTACACCGGCGCGTTCGCGGCCCCGCTGAACTGCAAGCTCAACGGCGCGTCGTGTGAGGCGGGTGGCAACCCGACCTCGACCACCAGC
The DNA here is from genome assembly GCF_040642015.1 of Actinosynnema sp. NPDC020468. Taxonomy (NCBI): domain Bacteria; kingdom Bacillati; phylum Actinomycetota; class Actinomycetes; order Pseudonocardiales; family Pseudonocardiaceae; genus Actinosynnema; species Actinosynnema sp. NPDC020468. The sequence continues at coordinate 17,632 of NZ_JBFAEO010000062.1, read as the reverse complement.
CCCACCACGACGACCACGACCACCACGACGACGACCACCACGACGTCGACCACGAGCACCACCCCGTCGACCACCACGACGACCCCCACCACGACCACGACGGGCAACCCGCCCCCCGGTCTGAAGAACCTGGGCTACTTCACCCAGTGGGGCGTCTACGGCCGTCAGTACTTCGTGAAGAACATCGTCACCTCCGGCTCCGCGGCGAAGCTGACGCACCTGAACTACGCGTTCGGCAACGTGCAGAACGGCCAGTGCACCATCGGTGACGCGTACGCCGACTACGACATGGCGTACACCGCCGCCAACTCCGTGGACGGCGTCGCCGACACGTGGGACACCGGCGCCCTGCGCGGCAACTTCGGCCAGCTTCGCAAGCTGAAGAAGGCCTACCCGAACATCAAGATCCTGTTCTCCTTCGGTGGCTGGACCTGGTCCGGCGGCTTCGGCCAGGCGGCGGCCAACCCGGCCGCGTTCGCGGACTCCTGCTACAAGCTGGTCGAGGACCCGCGTTGGGCCGACGTGTTCGACGGCATCGACATCGACTGGGAGTACCCGAACGCCTGTGGTCTCACCTGCGACACCAGCGGTGCGGCCTCGTTCAAGAACCTGCTCTCGGCGGTCCGCACCCGCTTCGGCGCCAACAACCTGGTGACCGCGGCGATCACGGCCGACGGCAGCAGCGGCGGCAAGATCGACCTGGCCGACTACGCCGGCGCCTCGGCCTACGTCGACTGGTACAACGTCATGACCTACGACTTCTTCGGCGCGTGGGCGGACAAGGGCCCGACGGCTCCCCACTCCCCGCTGACGTCGTACGCCGGCATCCCGCAGGACGGCTTCAACACCGACGCCGCGCTCCAGAAGCTCAAGACCAAGGGCGTCCCGTCGTCCAAGCTGCTGCTGGGCATCGGCTTCTACGGTCGCGGCTGGACCGGCGTCACCCAGGCGGCGCCCGGCGGCACCGCCACCGGCGCGGCTCCCGGCACCTACGAGGCGGGCATCGAGGACTACAAGGTCCTCAAGACCAAGTGCCCGTCCAACGGCACCATCGCCGGCACCGCGTACGCGTTCTGCAACGGCCAGTGGTGGAGCTACGACACCCCGGCCACGATCAACAGCAAGATGGCCTACGCGAAGTCGCAGGGCCTGGGCGGCGCCTTCTTCTGGTCGCTCGACGGTGACACCAGCAACGGTGAGCTGATCACCGCCATCGCGGGTGGCCTGAAGTAACACCCCCGGCAAGTCCGAAGGGCCCCTGCGGGCGTCTCCCCCGCAGGGGCCCTTCGCGTTGCCCGGTCCGGGCGTCGTCCACCACCGGGCCGCGGTCGCGGGCCGGTCAGGGCAGGCGTCGGGCCAGGCGGTGGTCGAGGGCGGTGTGCCGGCGGCCGGCGCCGACCGTGCGGACGGCCTGGCCGATGGCCTTGCGCGAACCGACCAGCACCACCAGCTTCCGGGCGCGGGTGACGGCCGTGTAGAGCAGGTTGCGCTGGAGCATCATCCACGCGCTCGTGGTGATGGGGATGACCACGCACGGGTACTCGCTGCCCTGTGAGCGGTGAATCGTCATGGCGTAGGCGTGGGTCAACTCGTCCAGCTCGCCGAACTCGTAGTCCACGTCCTCTTCCTCGTCGGTCCGGATCGTCAGCCTCTGCTCCACGGCGTCGATCCCGGTGACCACCCCCAGCGTGCCGTTGAACACCCCGTTGGCGCCCTTGTCGTAGTTGTTCCGGATCTGCGTCACCTTGTCGCCGACCCGGAACACCCGACCGCCGAAGCGGCGTTCCGGCATGTCCTCTTTGGACGGTGTCAACGCCTCCTGTAGCAACGAGTTCAGCGCGCCGGCGCCCGCCGGACCGCGGTGCATGGGCGCGAGCACCTGCACGTCGGTGCGCGGCTTGAAGCCGAACTTGCGGGGGATCCGGTTCGCGACCACGTCTACGGTCAGCGTCGCGGCGTCCTCGGCCTCGTCCACCGGGAACAGGAAGAAGTCCGGAAGTCCCTGCACCACCGGGTAGTCGCCCGCGTTGATCCGGTGCGCGTTGGTGACCACGCCGGACTGCCGCGCCTGCCGGAACACGTGCGTCAGCCGCACGTTCGGGATCGGACCGCCCTCGGCGAGCACGTCCCGCAGCACCTCGCCGGCGCCGACCGACGGCAGCTGGTCCACGTCGCCGACCAGCAGCACGTGCGCGCCGGGCGCGATCGCCTTGAGGAGCTTGTTGGCCAGCAACAGGTCGAGCATCGACGCCTCGTCCACCACGACGAGGTCGGCGTCCAGCGGCCGGTCGCGGTCGAACGCCGCGTCGCCGCCCGGTCGCAGCTCCAGCAGCCGGTGCACGGTCCGCGCCTCGTGCCCGGTCAGCTCGGCGAGCCGCTTCGCCGCGCGGCCGGTCGGCGCGGCCAGCACCACCTTCGCGCCCTTGGCCGCGGCCAGCCGCACGATCGACCGCACGGTGAAGCTCTTGCCGCAGCCCGGTCCGCCGGTCAGCACCGCGACCTTCTCCGACAGCGCGAGCCGGACCGCCGCGTTCTGCTCGGGCGCGAGTTCCGCGCCCAGCCAGGCGAACGCCCGGTCCCAGTCGACGGTGCGGAACGCGGGCATCCGGTCGACGTCGGCGCGCAGCAACCGGAGCAGTTGGCCGGCGAGCGAGATCTCCGCGCGGTGGAAGGCGTTCAGGTAGATCGCGGGCTCGCCGTCGGGCAGCACCTCGCGCACCACGCCCTCCTCGGCGACCAGTTCGGCCAGGCAGTCGATGACCAAACCGGTGTCCACCTGGAGGATCCTGATCGCGGCGCCGATCAGCTCGTTCTCCGGCAGGAAGCAGTTGCCGTCGCCGGTCGCCTCGGACAGCGTGAACTGCAACCCCGCCTTGACCCGCTGCGGGCTGTCGTGCGGGATGCCGACGGCCTTTGCGATCACGTCCGCGGTCCGGAACCCGATGCCCCACACGTCGGTGGCGAGCCGGTAGGGCTCCTGCCGGACCACCTCGATCGCCTTGTCCTGGTACTGCTTGTAGATCCGCACGGCGAGCGAGGTGGACACGCCGACACCCTGGAGGAAGACCATGACCTCCTTGATCGCCTTCTGCTCCTCCCACGCCGCCGCGATCAGCTTCGTCCGCTTGGGCCCGAGCTTGGGCACCTCGATCAGCCGCTCGGGCGCCGTTTCGATGACCTCCAGCGCGTCGACCCCGAAGTGCGTCACGATCCGGTCCGCCAGCACCGGCCCGATGCCCTTGATCAGCCCGGAACCGAGGTAGCGCCGGATGCCCTGGACGGTCGCGGGCAGCACGGTCGTGTAGTCGTCGACGTGGAACTGCTTGCCGTACTGGGGGTGCGAGCCCCACCGACCGCGCATCCGGATCGATTCACCGGGTTGCGCGCCGAGCAGCGCGCCCACCACGGTGATCAGGTCGCCGCGCCGCCCGGGGTCGACCCGCGCGACGGTGTACCCGGTCTCCTCGTTGGCGAAGGTGATCCGCTCCAGCACCGCCTCGAGGAACGCCTCGCCGCCCACCGGCTCCCCCTTCCCGCCCCGCGGCGCCAACCGTACCCAGTGGCGTCCTCCACAGGACGTTCACATCTCGCACCGGGGCCCACCACACCCGCCACCTACAGTCGGTGCCATGACGCGTCGGGTGCTGGTGGTGGAGGACGACCTCACGATCGCCGGGTCGGTCGCCGCGCGGTTGCGCGCCGAGGGGTTCGAGGTCTCGGTCGCGCACGACGGGCCGGGCGGGGTGGCGGCGGCCCGCGACGGGCGGCCGGACCTCGTGGTGCTGGACGTGATGCTGCCCGGGTTCGACGGGTTGGAGGTGTGCCGGCGGATCCAGGCCGACCGGCCGGTGCCGGTGTTGATGTTGACCGCCCGCGGCGACGAGACGGACCTGCTGGTGGGACTGGCCGTGGGCGCGGACGACTACCTGACCAAGCCGTTCTCGATCCGGGAGTTGGCCGCGCGGGTGCACGCGCTGCTGCGGCGCGTGGAGAAGGCCGAGTCGGCGCGGCGGATCGCGGTGGCGGACCTGGAGATCGACCTGAGTGAGCGGCGGGTGCACCGGGCGGGCGAGGAGGCGCACCTCACGCCGACCGAGTTCGAGCTGCTGGTGCACCTGGCGCGGCGGCCGCGGGCGGTGCAGACGCGGGAGCGGTTGCTCGGCGAGGTGTGGGGTTGGCCGGAGGGCACCGGCACGCGGACCGTGGACAGCCACGTGAAGGCGTTGCGGCGCAAGCTCGGCGGTGATCTCATCCGGACCGTGCACGGCGTCGGCTACGCGCTGGAGGTGCCGCGGTGAGGCTGCCGCGACCGCTGGACCGGGTGCCGTCGATCAAGGTGAAGCTGGGCATCCTGATGGTGGCCTCGGGCGCGGCGGCGTTCGGGTTCTTCCGGTTCCAGGTCGACCTGCTGCCGATGCGGACCGTGTTCACCGCGATGCTGATCGCGGTGGTGACCTCGCAGGTGCTGGCGCACGGGATGACGCGGCCGTTGCGCGAGATGACGACGGCGGCGCGGGCGATGCGGCGGGGCGACTACAGCTCGCGGGTGCGGGCGACCGCGCGGGACGAGGTGGGCGAGTTGGCCGCGGCGTTCAACCGGATGGCGGCCGACCTGGAGGTGGCCGACCAGCGGCGGCGCGAGCTGATCGCGAACGTGTCGCACGAGTTGCGGACGCCGATCACAGCGCTGCAAAACGTATTGGAAAACGTCGTGGACGGCGTCGTGCAACCCGACTCGGAAACCATGCACACCGCGCTCGCGCAAACCGAACGGCTCGGTCGATTGGTGGCCGAACTGCTGGACCTCTCGCGCATCGACGAGGGCGCACACCGGCTGGACAAGGCGCCGTTCGCCGTGGCCCGACTGCTGGACGAGGCGGTCGCGGAGGCCTCGGTGGCCCGGCCCACCCGGTTCGCGGTGTCGGTGACTCCGCCCGACGCGCTAGTGTGCGCCGACCGGGCCCGGCTGCACCAGGTGGTCGCGAACCTGCTGGACAACGCGGTCCGGCACGGCCCGCCGGGCGGTGAGGTGCGGGTGACGGCGTCGGTGGGGGCGGAGTTCGTGCTGGAAGTGTCGGACGACGGTCCGGGCATCGCGCCCGAGGACCGCGACCGCGTCTTCGAGCGCTTCACCCGCGGCGAGCGCACCGACAGCGGTGGCACCGGGCTGGGCCTCGCCATCGCCCGCTGGGTGATCACCCTGCACGGCGGGACCATCGGCGTGGTCGACGCGCCGGGGTGCCGGATCAGGGCCTCGATACCCCTCTGACCCGAGGGGTTTTCCGGATGTGACGGCCGCGCGGTAGGGCCGCGGGTTTGTGCTACCCGGACAAAAGCATTGGCGGGTAATGGCTTCAGGGGAGGAGCGCGTGGTGGGCGGCGGGGTGTGGCGGGTGCTGGGACTCGGTGTCGTCGGGGGTGCGGTCGCGGCGGTGGTGGTGCCGGTGGACCGGGCCGGCGTGGGGTGGTTCGTGGCGGCGGCCGTGGTGCTGGGCCTGGTGCGGCGGGTGCGGGTCGGGTGGGCGGCGCTCGCGCTGGGGCTGTTCGCGATGGGCGGGGTGATCGGCGCGCCGTGGGTCTGGTGGCCGTGCGCGGTGGCGGGGTGCGCGGCCGTGTCGTTGGCGGTGGCGGGTGGGTGGACCGGGTTGGGCGTGCTCCGGGGCGCGGTCGCGGTTCCGCTGGCGGCGGGACGGGCGGTGCCGTGGGTGCGGGACGGGGTTCGGGGCGGGATGGCGCCGGGGGTGGCGCGGTCGGTGCTGGTGACGTTGGTGGTGCTGGGGGTGTTCGTGCCGCTGTTCGCGGGCGCGGACGCGGCGTTCGCCGGGTTGCTGGGCGATCTGCTGCCGGACGGGGCGGGGCTCCTGTCGGTCGCGGTGTTCGTGGTGGTGGGGCTCGGCACCGTCGGCGCGTGCCTGCTGGTGGAGCGGCCGGTGGTGGACGTGGCGAGGCCGGTCGGCACCCGGTTCGCGCGGCGGGACTGGGTGTTGCCGGTGTGGGCGCTGGTGGTGCTGTTCGCGGTGTTCGTGGCCGTGCAGGCGACGACGTCGTTCGGCGGCAACCGGCACGTGCTGGAGACCGCCGGCCTCACCTACGCCGAGTACGCGCGAACCGGGTTCTGGCAGTTGCTGGTCGTCACGGTGCTCACGCTCGGGATCATCGGGGTCGTGGCGCGGCACGCGGAGGACGCGGACCGGCGGATGGCGCACGGGCTGCTCGGCGGGTTGGCCGTGCTGACGCTGGTGATCGTCGCGTCGGCGCTGTCGCGGATGTGGACCTACCAGCAGGTGTACGGGTTCACCGTGCTGCGGGTGCTGGTCATCGCGTGCGAGCTGTGGCTGGGCGTGGTGTACCTGCTGCTGCTCGCGGCGGGCGCGACGGGCGGCGCCCGCTGGGTGCCGCGCGCGGTGGTCGCCACCGGGTTCGGGGTGCTGCTGGGCCTGGCCGTGCTCAACCCGGACCGGTTCATCGCCGACCGCAACATCGACCGGTGGGAGCGGGCCGGGCAGCTCGACGTCTGGTACCTCCACGAGCTGTCCGACGACGCGGTGCCGGCGTTCGACCGGCTGCCCGAGGGGTTGCGCGGGTGCGCGTTGATGGGGCGCGAGCGTGCCGACGACGGCTGGCGGTCGTGGAACCTGGGCCGGGTGCTCGCGCAGCCCCGTCTCAGGCCGATCCCGTGCGAGCCGTGATGTGCTCGGTGACGAGTCGGGCGATTTCCCCGGCGTGCGTGATCGGCGCCCAGTGGCCGGCGTCGAGCACCCGGCGGCGCAGGTCCGGGGCCCAGAGGTGGACGTCGGCCAGGACGCCCTCGGTCACGTAGTTGTCCCGCAGCGGTTGCACGAGTTGGACCGGGATGGTCGTTCGGCGTTCGCGCGGGGCGCGGAGGCGGGGGATGAAGTTGGCCCGGTACAGGGCGATGCCGTTGATGGCGTCGTCCACAATGGACGGTGAGGCGGGCTTCCGCACACCTTCCAGCGCGGCCAGGACGCGGTGCCAGCGCGGGCCGAGGACGCGCCACACCAGGGGTGCGAGGACCGGGACGTGGAAGGCGACGACGTACCAGGAGTGCAGGAGTTGGCGCAGGCGCGCGCGGGTGAGCGGACCTCGCCTCCAGTGGCCGACGTGGTCGAGGCACGGGCCGGAGATGGTGGTGTACGAGGCGATCCGCGCGCCGGGCGTGGTGACGGCCTCCCAGGCCTGGATCGACCCCCAGTCGTGCGCGACGACGTGCACGGGCCGATCCGGGCTGACCGCGTCGACCACCGCGAACAGGTCCCGCGCCAGAACCGGCAACCGGTAGGCCGCCAACCCGCGCGGCGCGTCCGAGGCACCCGCACCCCGCACGTCGTAGGTCACGACGTGGAACTCCTCGGCGAGGACACCCACCACCCCGTCCCAGACCGCGTGCGTGTCGGGATAGCCGTGCACCAGCAGGACGGTCGGCGCGCCACGATCACCGTGCTCGTAGACCGCGAGCCGAACCCCACCGGACTCCACCCGCACACCCACCACCAATCCCTTCCCACCACCGCGCCGGCACAAGCTACTCGACGGTAGCAACCGTGCCGGACAACCACAACGCACCAGAACCGACCACCCAGCCCACCTGATCCACCGGGCCGCAACCACCGCCACACCCACCGGCCCGCTCGCGCCGACCGCACTCCCAGGTGGCACCGACAGGCCGACACCCGCCGACCGCGAAGCCCGCAACCGCCCGCCCCAACGCCCCGCCCTTTGGCGACCCCAACTGATTCGACCGCCCCCGGCCGCCTCAATCAGCCAGCCATCCTTGGCCACCCCCAGCCGCACCCGACCAACCCCCTGGCCGCTCCCGACAACTCCCGGCGGTTCTCCGGCACTCGACCGGCACTCGGCTGGCTTGACGGCGCTTGGCGGTGCTCGGCCAACTCGGCGGGTGCTCGGCCGGCTCGGCAGTGCCCGGCCGGCTTGGCGCTGCTTAGCCAGCTCGGCGGTGCTTCGCGGCTCGGCAGTGCTCGGCCGGTCCGGCAGTGCTCGGCCGGCTCGGCAGTGCTCGGCCACGTTTGGCCGACTCGGCGACGTTCGGCGACGTTTGGCGGGCTTGGCGGGCTTGGCGGGCTTGGCGGGCTTGGCGGGCTTGGCGGGCTTGGCGGGCTTGGCGGTGAGTGAACCATTCAACAGGTGGATCCACCTACCTGGGGATTGTTGAACAATTCGACATTCCAACGAGGGGCAACATCGCTGCGGCGTGGATTGCCCTACGCATGGATTGCTCCACATGGGGATCGCTCTATGTGGGGATTGTTGAACAACTGAACGTGGCTACTGCGGTCCGGCGCCTCGGGTGGCCATCGGGTCTGGGGGCCGAGGTTGAGCAGCGCGGAGGCTGCGCTGTGCGGAGGTCGGGTGGTGCGGAGATCGGGTGGTGCGGGCGAGGTCGTGGGGGAAGCGAGGGGTGGGAAAGCTCGGGGTGGGGAAGATCGCACCGGGGCGTATCAGGGCTGAATGGCGCGGTGGGTGGGTACGCGTCGGGGACGTGCTCGTCGCCGAGCGCTTGGCACGCCCGCGCGGTGGCGGCGTCGGAGGACCGGCTCGGGGATGGGTTTCCGGGGGTCCGCCGCGTGGGGAAGGCGGCGTGGGGAAAGGTCAAAAATCGACACCGAGGAGGTGCCCGGATCGTGTTCGCTGCCGTCACGTTCGTCGGATCGGTGCTGGTCGCGCTGGTGCTGGTGACGCTTGTGCACCGCGTCGTGCGGCGGATCGGCCGTCGGTCGCAGTTGTTCGCGAACCTGGCCCGGCAGGCGCACAAACCGGCGGTCGCGGTGGCGGTTCTCGTTGCCGTGCAGAGTTCCACCGGGCTCGTCGTCGGCGCGGAGTGGCGGCCGGTGGCGCTGCACGCCGTCGGGATCGCGCTCATCCTGGCGGGCGCGTGGTTGTTGGCCGCGTTGCTGGTGGTCCTGGAGGACGCGACTCTCGCCCGGATCCGCGTCGACGTGTCCGACAACCGCCACGCCCGGCGCGTGCACACCCAGATCACCCTCGTCCGGCGGGTCACCGTGGTCGTCGTCTCGGTGCTGGCCGCGGCCGCCGTGCTGATGACGTTCCCGGCCGCCCGCGCTGCCGGCACCAGCCTGCTCGCCTCCGCCGGCGTGATCGGCGCGATCGCCGCCCTGGCCGCGCAGTCCTTGCTGGGCAACGTGTTCGCCGGCGTGCAGATCGCGTTCAGCGACGCCCTCCGGCTGGACGACGTGATCGTGGTCGAGGAGCAGTGGGGTCGGGTCGAGGACATCACCCTCACCTACGTCGTGGTGCACCTGTGGGACGACCGGCGGCTGATCCTGCCGACCTCGCACTTCCTGACCAAGCCGTTCGAGAACTGGACGCGCACCCAGTCGGCGCTGCTCGGCACGGTCGAACTGGACGTGGACTGGACCGTGCCGGTGGAGGACCTGCGCCAGGAACTGCGGCACGCCCTGGAGGGCAACGAGCTGTGGGACGGCCGGGTGTGCGTGGTCCAGGTGACCGGCGCGGTCAACTCGTTCGTGCGGATCAGGGCGCTGGTCAGTGCGGCCGACGCGGGCCGGTTGTGGGACCTGCGCTGCCTGGCCCGCGAGCACCTGGTGAACTGGCTGCGCGACCACCACACCGGCGCGCTGCCCCAGGTCCGCACCCGGGAACTGCCGCGCGCCAACGCCCGCGTGCCGGCCCAGCCGAACGCCGAGGCCAACTCCGACGCGCGGGTGTTCGGCGAGAGCGCCGACGGCCAGGAGCGCGTGCAGGCGTTCAGCGGCCCCGACCAACGCCCCTGATCCCGCCAGGCCCCGAGCCGTGCAACCCGGCACCGCCCGCGTTCCGTCCTCGGTGCGGGGACGGACGTGGAGGGTCGGACATGCGCGTGCTGCTGATTGCCGTCGGACTGCTGGTGCTGGCCGGGTGCGGTGCCGAGGAACAGACCGGGAGTGACCTGTTGATCGCGAGTGCCGAGGTGACGACGACCGTGCCGACCACACCTTCCTTGCCGCCCAACGGGAAGGCCGCACTCGATCAAGCGGCACGCGAAGGGCGTGCGGCGGTGGTGCTGGTGCTGTCCACCGAGCACGACGCCGCGGACCGGGTCGGCAAGGCGATCACCGACCTCGGCGGCACGGTCGAGGCGGCCGACGCGCGGATCGGCTACCTGCGGGTGTCGGTGCCGGTCGGACTGGTCAAGCAGGTGCTGACGGTGCCGGGCGTGCGGCAGGTCGACGTGGACGAGCCGCTGAGCAACGCGGACCCGACGCCGTAGCGCCCGCGACGACCGCGGCGCGCCGGTGGAGCCCGTAGATTCTGCGGGGTGTCGGACCCCGTGATCACCGCGCTGCGGACGGCCGGCTGCGTCTTCGCCGAGGACGAGGCCAGGCTGCTCCGCGAGACCGCGCGCACCCCCGAAGAACTCGACGCCCTGGTGCGCCGCCGCGTCGTCGGCGAACCGCTGGAGCACGTGCTGGGCTGGGCCGAGTTCGCCGGACGCCGGTTCGCCGTCGCGCCGGGCGTGTTCGTGCCGCGGCACCGCACCGAGTTCCTGGTGGACCTGGCCGTGGGACTCCTCGAGCCGGGCGACGTCGTGCTGGACCTGTGCTGCGGCACCGGCGCGCTGGGCGCGGTCGTGGCGGACCGGGTGGACGTCGAGCTGCACTCGTCCGACGTGGACCCGGCGTCGGTGGAGTGCGCGCGCCGCAACGTGCCGACCGCCTACCTCGGCGACCTGTTCGACCCGCTGCCGACCGTCCTCAAAGGACGGTTCGCCGCCGTGCTGGCCAACGTGCCGTACGTGCCGACGGACGCGATCGCCCTGATGCCACCGGAAGCCCGCGACCACGAGGTGCGGGTGGCCCTGGACGGCGGCCCGGACGGCCTCGACGTGCTGCGCCGGGTGGCCGCGGAAGCACCGGACTGGCTCGCGCCGCGCGGCCACCTGCTGTCCGAGATCGGCGAACGCCAGGCGGAAGCCGCCCTGGAGGCGTTCGAGGCGGCCGGCCTGTCCGCCCGCCTCGCGCAAACCGAGGACGCGCTCGTGATCCTCGGCCGGAACTGACGGAACCGCCCCCCTGCTCACCGGAGCAGGAGGGCGGTTCCGTTGTCCTACAAGGGAACTACACCACGTTGTTCACGACGACCGCGCTGCGGCCGACGACGGCGCCCTCGGACGTCTGCACGGTGAGCTCACCGCGCAGCACCCGACCCGCACCGGCCTGGCCGGTGGCGGTGACGGTGCCCGGCACCGTCCACGTCGCACCGGCGGCGTGGTCGGCGTTGGCGTCGGTCACGTCGACCGAGCCGAGGCCCGGCACGGCGAAGACGTCGATGTAGTCGTACTCCGTGGTGGGCGTCGCCACCGCGTAGCCGTCGATCTGGACGCGCCAGAGGCCGGCGGCCGGGTTCGCGACCGTCGCGGACTCCTCCGAGTCGCCGTCCGCCGACTGCGCCGCCGTCACACAGGTGCCGGTGGTGCAGTTGAGCACGAACAGGTCGAGGTCGGCGGTGACGTCACTCGTGTTGCCGATGGTGGCGCGCAACGAGGTGGCACCCGCGGGCACCGTCACGTCGTAGAACTGCGACTGCCCGAGGGCGATGCTCGGCCGGGACGACTTCGCGCTGCCCAGCGCGCCGCCGACGAGGCGGCCGTTGAACGACGCGAGCGTGTTCGCCACGGTGTACGAGCGCGCGATCGGCGTGCCGGCGGTGGCCGAGTCGATCGTGTCGGGGTTCGGGCTGATCGCGGTGCCCAGGACCGACGCGGTGACCGAGTACGGCGCCACGTCGGCGTCGGAGGTGCGACGCGCCTCGACCACGATCTCCCACACACCCGGCGTCGGGTTGGTCACCGTGCGACTGGTCGGCGAACCGAGGCCACAGCCGGCGCCCGCGTCGGGGTTGTAGCAGTTGGTGGAGGTGTTGGAGTCGAACGGGACGCCGTACGGGTCGTAGCGCAGGAAGCGCAGCTGACCCTTGCCCGCGGCACCGCCACCGGTGAAGTCGACCTTCAGCGCCGAGGTGCCGACCGGCACCTTGACCCAGAAGCTCTGCGACTGGTTGCGCGGCAGGTTGCCGGTCTTGGTGACGGCGTACTTGCCGGCCGCGGTGAACTCGTCCGAGGCGAACACCGAGTTGAGGGTGAACACGTCGGTGCCGCGGGTGGCCGGGTTGTCCAGCTTGAGCACGGCCGAGTGCGCGCCCGCCTTGGTCGGGTTGACCTTGACCTCGAACTGGACCGGCGTGTTCAGCGGCAGGCTGACGAGCGACTTCGAGGAGAAGGTGCCGTCGTTGCCCTGCCACTTGACCAGGAACTGCTGGTTGGTCGCCGGACCGTCGGTGCGGGTCAGGGTGTAGGTGCGGGTGTAGGCCTGGCCGACCTTGACGCCCTCGCGGTCGTGGATGCCGACGCCGATGCCCGGGGTCTTGAGCGAGCCGGACAGCACGGTGTTCACCGGCACGGAGGTGGTGACGGCCTGGATGTTCTCGTGCGCGTCCAGGGACTCCCACGCCTTGATGGTGTTGAACAGACCCGCGCCCTGCTCGTAGGCCTGGAGCGAGGAGACCCACCTGGCCGAGGAGTAGATCGCGTTGCGCAGCTGCGCGGCGGTCGGGCGCTCGCCCTTGTGCACGGCCTTGTACGCGCTGATCAGCAGCGCGGCGGCGCCGGTCGCCTGGGGGGCGGCCATCGACGTGCCGTTGAACATGGCGTAGCCGGGCGGCAGCTCGTAGGTGCCGGCCACCGGGCCGGGCGCCTGCCACTGCGGGGTGGTCGAGATCGCCGAGCCGGGCGCGACGATGTTCGGCTTGAAGCCGCCGTCCTCGGCCGGGCCGCGGGAGGAGAAGCCGTGGAGGCCCTCCGCCTGCTTGGTGACCGAGCCGTAGTTGGACAGCCAGGTCTCCTTGGTGATGTAGGAGCCGACGCTGACCGCGTCCGTCGCGACCGACGGGTCGCCGACCGAGTTCGCGCCCGCGCCCGAGTTGCCCGCCGAGATGAACAGCTCGACGTTGTACTCGTTGATCACGCGGTTGTAGAGCTCGGCGCGGGCGTTGTTGCCGTCGTTGAGGGTCGGCAGGCCGCCGATCGAGATGTTGACGACGTCGGCGCCGTTGCGGGCCGCGTAGAGCACACCGTCGACCAGGCCGGAGCTGGTGCAGGAGGCGCTGGAGAGGCAGACCTTGACGGCCATCAGCTTCGCGCCGGGCGCCGCGCCCGCGGCCTTGCCGCCGCCGAACAGGCCGTTGGCCGAGGTGATGCCCGCGACGTGGGTGCCGTGCGCCGCGGCGGCGATGCCGATGTTGACGTACGCGGTGCCCTGGTTGTCGTAGATCGACCGGTCGGTCTGCACGACGAACGCCACGGTGTCGAGGACCGGGGTCGCCGGGTTGTCGACACCGAAGTGGCCGACGTCCTTCTTGACCTTGTAGTCGATCATCGGCTTGTCGTCGGTGAAGTCGCCGTTCTGGTTGACGTCGACCCGCACCTCCTTCGTGGTGATGTCCTGGAGGACACCGAACACGTCGGTGCGGTCGCCGTCGCGGTTGACGTCGCCGCCGGTCTCGCTGCCCGCCTGGCCGAAGTCGCCCGCGGTCTCGGAGAACTTGCCGAAGCTGTACGGACCGCCGGTGGCGGGCGCCTTGTAGGTCGCGCCGCCGGTGGTGAACGGGCCGTTGTAGCGACCCGCGACCTGCACCCAGCTGCCGTCACCGGAGTTGGTGGCGTTGGCGTTGTACCAGTCGACGATCTTGGTCTCGCCGGTCGTCGTGGTCTTCAGCGCCGGGTGGTCGAGGTCGATGCCCGAGTCCAGCACCGCGATCGTCGTCCCGCGACCGTCCCACTTGGGGTTGATCTGCGCGAACTGCGCCGCCTGGGTGTCCTGGGTCGGCATGTACGGGTTCTGGCGCGGGGTGTTCTTGTTCGGCGCCTTCTGCGGCAGCGGGGCCTGCGAGCCGTCGGCGCGCGGGTCGTCCAGCTTGACCAGACCGTCGACGTCGACGGCGTTGACGGACGCGAGCTTCGCGGCCTTCTCGGCCTTGTCGCGCGGCACGGAGACCTTGAGGTAGTCGACCTCGCGCTCCGTCGACTCCACGACGCCGCCCAGCGCCTTGAGGTCGTTCGTGGCGGAGTCCAGCTTGCCCTTCTCGGCGGCGACCAGGAGCGTGACGTTCGCCTGGCCGGCCTTCTCGGCCTCGGCCAGGCGTTCGCGGTCCTGCTTGTCGAGCGTCTTGTCGGCGGGCGCGGGAGCGTTCGGCGCCTCTTGCGCGACGGCCGGAGCGGCGGCGAAGCCGAACCCAGTCGTGCCCAGCACGGCTGCCAGCACGGCCGCACCGGTGCGGTGTCTCCACCGACTTCCTGAGTTGATCACGGCGCAAACCCTTCGTGGGGAAAGATTGGCGCAAGCACATCCCTCCGGGACTGCGCGAACAATCAGTCAAACAGCCCAACAACTCAGTCCACATTGGACTGAAAGGCGTATTGCGCGAGCGCGCGAGAAGTGCCGCACAACAACGAAACGGTTGCGGCCCCTCCAGTCAAGAGCCGACTGACGGGAAAGTCAAAGACTGTCAACGGTGAATCCCGCCACTCGTCCTTTGGACGGTAACAAATCGCACTTCGGCACGATGTCCCGCACACTGGGCGACATCGAGGAACCGCCGTTGATCGACCGCATCGCCGACGAGCTGTACGGGTTGCCGCCGGCCCGGTTCGTCACGGCCCGCGACGCCCACGTCCGGGCGTGCGCGGATCGGGCGCTGGCCAAGGAGATCGCCGCGCTGCGCAAGCCGACGCTGTCCGCGTGGGCGCTGAACCGGTTGGCGCGCCAGGCTCCCGAGGACCTGGCCGCGGCGGCGGCGCTGGGCGAGGAGCTGCGGTCGGCGCAGGAGGAGTTGCGCGGCGGCGCGCTGCGGGAACTCGGGGCGCGGCGGCGCGCGACGCTGGCCGCGCTCGTGCAGCGGACCGGCGAACTGGCCGCCGGTGGTGGTCACCCGCTGGGCCCGGACGCCGTCGCCCAGGTGCGCGCCACGCTGACCTCGGCGTTGGCCGACGCCGTCCTCGCCGCCCGGATCCGGGCGGGTCGGCTGGTCAAGCCCGTCGAGCAGTCCGGTTTCGGCCCGCTGACACCCGGCACCGCGCCCGTGCCGGACGACCTGGCGCCGCGCCGCGAACGCCGCCGGGAGCGCGAGCTCGGCCGGGCCCGCGAGGACATCACCGAGGCGCGCAAGGGTCTGCGGGACGCCGAGGAGGTCGTGACGCGGACCGCGCGGGCCCTGGAGGAGGCCGAGGACCGGACCGCCGAGGTGCGCGCGGAGCTGCGCCGGGCCCAGCAGGCGGAGGCCGCGGCGGGCGTCGAGGCGACCCGTGCGCGCAGGCGGGCGGACACGGCGCGTGACCGCCTGGCGAAGGCCGAACGGCGGATGAGCGACCTCCGCGGTGACGCTTGACACCTCGGGAACACTTCCCATTCACCGTCCGTTCTTGTAGTGGTCGGCACGCGGACGCCGCGCCAGGCGTCGGGTGTCCCCCGGTCGCCTCCCCCCGGAGATCGACGGGACACCCCTCCCCGAGACGCCCCGGCGCGCCCGCGTCGCCGACCGCCGTCGGCCGGACGGTAAATCCCCCCTCACCGAACGGCCGGCGGCCCGCAACTCCCACCCATTAGTGGCCGACAAACCCTTGAAAAGTGTGGAAAAGACGTCCACAAGCAATGCGGCCAGGCTCCTTTCCACCCATTCGACCGCCTCGCCCTCCCCCGAACGCAGCCACTCACCAAACATGAACATCCTTCAGATCGGGTGTCCGGAATCCCTTGCGGACGCCCCTGATCGCCCTAAACTCGGCGGATGGCACTGGACGCGGACGTGATCGTCGTCGGAGGCGGGCTGGCGGGCCTCGTGGCGACCGCCGAACTGGTCGACGCGGGCCGCAGGGTGATCCTGCTGGACCAGGAGCCGGAGGCGTCGCTCGGCGGCCAGGCGTGGTGGTCCTTCGGCGGCCTGTTCCTCGTGGACACACCCGAGCAGCGCCGCCTGCGGGTGAAGGACTCGGCGGAACTGGCCCTCCAGGACTGGCTGGGCTCGGCCGCGTTCGACCGCCCCGAGGACGAGTGGCCGCGCCGCTGGGCCGAGGCCTACGTGCACTTCGCGGCCGGCGAGAAGCGCTCCTGGCTGCACGCGAAGGGCGTCCGCTGGTTCCCCCTCGTGCAGTGGGCCGAACGCGGCGGCTACCTGGCGAGCGGCCACGGCAACTCGGTACCCCGCTTCCACGTCACCTGGGGCACCGGCCCAGGCCTGGTCGCCCCGTTCGAGGCCCGCGTCCGCGAGGCGGTGGCCCAGGGCCGGGTCACCCTGAAGTTCCGCCACCGCGTCACCGCCCTGTCCCGCACGGCGGGCGTCGTCGACGGCGTCGAGGGCGAAGTCCTCGAACCCTCCACCGCCGACCGCGGCGCACCGTCGTCCCGCACCGTCGTGGACACGTTCTCCCTACGAGCCCAGGCGGTGATCGTGACCTCCGGCGGCATCGGCGGAAACCACGACCTGGTCCGCCGCAACTGGCCGACGAGAATGGGCACCCCGCCGAAGCACCTGCTCTCCGGCGTCCCGGACAGCGTCGACGGCCTCCTGCTGGCCGCGGTGCGCGAGGCCGGCGGCAACGTGATCAACGAGGACCGCATGTGGCACTACCCGGAGGGCATCGCGAACTACGCCCCGGTGTGGTCCCACCACGGAATCCGCATCCTGCCGGGCCCGTCGAGCCTGTGGCTCGACGCCGAGGGCAACCGCCTCCCGATCCCCCTGTTCCCGGGCTTCGACGCCCTGGGCGCCCTGGAGCACATCGTGAAGACGGGCCACGACCACTCGTGGTTCGTGCTGAACCAACGCATCATCGGCAAGGAATTCGCTCTCTCCGGCTCCGAGCAGAACCCGGACCTGACGGGCAAGGACGTGAAGTCCGTCCTGAAACGCGCCCTCCCCGGCGCGATGGCCCCGGTGGAGGAGTTCGCGAAGCGCTCCAAGGAGTTCATCTTCGCCACCAACGTCCAAGACCTGGCCGCAGGCATGAACGCCCTCACCGGAACCAACGCGATCAACCCCACCACCTTGGAATCCTTGATCCGCGACCGGGACCGCCAGGTGGAATCGGGCCTGGGCAAGGACATGCAGCTCAACGCGATGCGCGAAGCCCGCAGGTTCCTGACGGACAAACTGATCCGAGTGGTCGAACCCCACCGCCTCCTGGACCCGAAGGCGGGCCCCCTGATCGCAGTCCGCCTGTCCATCCTGACCAGAAAAACGCTGGGAGGCCTGCACACCAACCTGGACGCCCAGGTCCTGCAAGAGGACGGAACCCCCCTCCCAGGCGTCTACGCCGCAGGCGAATCAGCAGGCTTCGGCGGAGGCGGAATCCACGGCTACCGAGCCCTGGAGGGAACCTTCCTAGGCGGTTGCCTCTTCTCCGGCCGCAAAGCGGGCCAAGCAGCAGCCCAGGCAACGGCCTAACGCACACCCACCCACGCGCCGCAGGGCGCGCAGCCCAAGCCAGTGGCCTCGTGTTCTCCCCGTATGGCCTGGGCGAAGCCCAACCGCATGTGTCAAGGGGGCACCGAACCGCCCAACCGCCGCCCAAACTCGACAACGG
>NZ_JBFAEO010000061.1:0-45249 GCF_040642015.1 Actinosynnema sp. NPDC020468 | reverse complement strand
GCCCCCTTGACGCATGTGGTTGCCTCCGGCAGGCCATACGGGGAGAACACGACGCCCTTCACCCCCGGAGGCGCTGCCCGTCCGGCGAGGACGCTCTTAATCCCTAGACAGCACCCCACGCCTCAGCGAGCGCACCCCATACCCCAAGCGGACGCACCCCAAGCGGACGCACCCATCACCGCCAGGTGAACCCGCGAAGCAAGAACACGACCGAAGCCATCCCCAACGACCCCAAAGCCGGCCCGTACGCCCCCAGGACCAGCAACAACACCCCAAGCCCGGCGAACACCGCGGCCAACGAGTACGTCAACACCGGATGCCGAGGCTTCCCGGCGACCAGGGCGGTCGCAAGAGCAGGTTCCTCATCAGCCAACCGGGACTCGATCTCGATCAGCGTTCTGCGCTCGGATTCGCTCAACATCGACCGCTCCTCCCACGACCCTGCCCGCGCCCACAGCCCTGTCCGGCACTCCCGACTACCCACCCCGGGTACCCCGAAAACCCGTCCCACCCGCTCCGACGTGCCCGACCTTCATTCGGTTGCACGTGGAATCACCCCTGAACCGGTCAAGCCACCCGCCCGCCCACCTCACCGGGACAGCGCCACCAACCGGGACACCGCCCGCAGGTACTTCTTCCGATACCCCCCGCGCAACATCTCCTCGGTGAACAACTCCGACAACGGCACCCCGGACACCGCCACCGGGATGTCCCGGTCGTACAACCGGTCCCCCAACGCCACCAACCGCAACGCCACCGCCTGATCCGCAGCCGGCACCACCCCACGCAGGTGCACGGCGGACACCCCGTCCACCAACCGCCCGTACCGGGACGGATGCACCCGGGCCAACGCCGAACACAACTCCCCGAAATCGTCCAACGTCGCCCCGGGCATCCCCTCGGCCCGAGCAACCAACTCCGAGTCACTCATCGGATCAGGCGCCGCGGGCAACCCCCGGTGCCGGTAGTCGGGCCCGTCCACCCGCACCACCGAGAACCGGGCCGACATCGCCTGGATCTCCCGCAGGAAGTCCGCCGCCGCGAACCGCCCCTCCCCCAACTTGTCGGGCAACGTGTTGGACGTCGCGGCCACCGACACCCCGGCCGCCGTCAACTCCTTGATCAACCGGGTCACCAGCATCGTGTCGCCGGGATCGTCCAGTTCGAACTCGTCGATCGCCAGCAACCGGTGCCCGGACAACCGCTTCACCGTCTCCACGAACCCCAACGCCCCCACGAGGTTCGTCAACTCCACGAACGTCCCGTAGGCCTTGGGCCCGGGCACCGCGTGCCACAACGACGCCAACAGGTGGGTCTTGCCCACCCCGAACCCGCCGTCGAGGTACAGCCCCCGCTTCGCCTCCGACGGCGTCTTGCGGAACAACCCGCCGAGCCACCCCGACCGCGTCTCACCCACCCCGGCCGCGAACGCCGCACAAGCCTTCACGGCGGCAGCCTGACTGGGCTCCTCCGGATTGGGCACGTACGTGTCGAACCGCACCAGGTCGAACCGGGGCGGAGGGACCATCGCGTCGACCAACTCGTCCGCCTGGACGTGCGGATCGCGATCGGACAGGCGGGGTGGGGCGGACATGCGACGCAGCCTAACGGCGTGCTGGGATGTTCTTGTGCGGATGTTGTGGCGACCACGTGAAGATGTCCAGACCCCCCCGATCGGTGACCGGGACCTCGAACACCTCTACGCGTACCCACCCGGCCTGACCAGGCCTTTCGTCCAGGTGAACTTCGTGTCCAGCCTGGACGGCGCGGTCAGCGTCGACGGTCGTTCGGCCGCCCTGGGCAACCCGGCGGACAAGCGGGTCTTCGCCCTGGGCCGCGACCTGGCCGACGTGGTCCTGGTCGGCGCCGGCACCGCGAACGCCGAGGGCTACCGGGGCGTCAAGGCGACCGAGGTCCGGGCCGAACGCCGGGCCCGCCTCGGCCTGTCCCCCGTCCCCCCGATCGCCGTGGTCACCGCGAGGTGCTCGATCGCCCCGACCTCGCCGCTGGTCACCGACACCACCACGCCGCCGATCATCCTGACCACGTCCGCCGCGCCGCCCGACCGCCTGACCGCGCTGATCGACGCCGGCGCGGACGTCGTGCTCGCCGGCGACTCCCGGGTCGACCTCCACGCCGCCCTGTCCGCCCTGGACGACCGCGGCCTGCGGCGGATCGACTGCGAGGGCGGCCCGACCCTCTTCGGCGCCCTGATCGACGAGGACCTGGTGGACGTGCTGTGCGTCACCTACGCACCGCTGCTCGCCGGCGGCGGCGCGGGCCGGATCGCCTTCGGCCCCTTCCCGGACGCACCGCGAGCCATGAGCCTCGACTCGGTCCTGGAGCACGACAGCGCCCTGCTCCTGCGCTACCGCCGCGCCTGATCTCCCCCCATCCACACCGCCCGCGCGATTCCACCCCGGCCATCCTGCTGCGCCAAGCCGCTCCACCAGGCAGGATGGCCGACGTGGCGCTACCGCTGACCCCTCCCGTGCAGCCGATGCTGGCCAACGCGGTCGACGCGATCCCGACCGACTCGGACCTGGTGTTCGAGCCGAAGTGGGACGGCTACCGCTGCCTGGTCTTCCGGGACGGCGCCGACCTCACCCTCCAGTCCCGCAGCGGCAAGCCGCTGAACAGGTACTTCCCCGAGGCGGTCGCCGCGCTGGCCCGCACCCTGCCGCAGCGGATCGTGCTCGACGGCGAACTGGTCGTGGCCAAGGACGACCGGCTCGACTTCGACGCCCTGTCCGAGCGCATCCACCCGGCCGCGAGCCGGGTGAAGCTGCTCGCCGAGCAGACACCGGCCAGCTTCGTGGCGTTCGACCTGCTCGCGCTGGGCGACGACACCCTGCTCGACGCGCCCGGCACCACCCGCCGCGCCCGCCTGGAGGAGTTGATCACCCCGGGCGACTCCCTGTACCTGACCCCGGCGACCACGGACGTGGCGCTCGCCACCCAGTGGTTCGAGCTGTTCGAGGGCGCCGGCCTGGACGGCGTGATCGGCAAGCCCGCGTCCGGCCCCTACACACCGGGCAAGCGGACCATGATCAAGGTCAAGCACCAGCGCACCGCCGAGTGCGTGGTGGCGGGCCTGCGCTGGCACAAGGACACCGAACCGGGCACCGCCGTCGGCTCGCTCCTGCTCGGCCTGCACGACGACCGGGGCGTGCTGCACCACGTGGGCGTCGTCGGCTCGTTCAAGGCCGCCGAACGCCGCGCGCTGGCCGCCGAGTTCGCGGACCTGATCACCGACACCGACCACCCGTGGCTGGTCGAACCGGACGGCCGCCGGCTGCCCGGCGAGATCAACCGGTGGCGCGGCAAGCACGCGGAGTGGGTGCCGCTGCGCCCGGAACGCGTGCTGGAGATCGCCTACTCGCAAACCGAGGGCGCCGCGCCGGCCCGACTGCGGCACAACGGCCAGTTCCGCCGCTGGCGCCCGGACCGCGAGCCGGAGTCGTGCGGCTACGACCAACTCGACCAGCCCGCCCGCTACGACGTGGAGTCGGTGCTGCGCGGAGAGGTGCGCCCCGCGTAACCGCAGAACTGCGGTGTGCGACCGTCGTGCCATGGCGGACGTTCAAGCGCTGGTGGCCGAACTCGACCAGCGGATGCTGCGCGACTACCGGCGGATGACCGTGTGGCGGCAGGTGCACCGCACCACCGGGATGCTCTACACGGTGGTGCTGATCCTCGTCCCGGCGGTGCTCGCGGTGGGTTTCACCACCTCGGAAACCGTGCTGGGCAAGACGTTGTTGCTGCTCGCGGCCGTGGTGGGCGGGTTGAACGTGACGTTCAAGCCGTACCTGCACAGCCAGAAGCGGCGACGCGACGTGAACACGATGCGGCGCCTGCGGGACGAGTTCCGCGGCGAGGTGGCCAAGGCGGGCGACAACGCGGTGGAGGTCTACGACAAATACTCGAAGGCCTACTCGACCGTGTTCGAGGCCCGGGGCGGCGACCTGGTGGACGGGGCGCTCAGCGCCGACGAGGCGGCGCCACCCAAATAGAACACGCCCACGCCCGTCCGGACCCGACTCGGCCCCCGCGGAGCCCAGCTCCACGGCCCCGGCCTCAGGCCTCAGGCCTCAGGCCGAAGAGTCAGACCTCCGGACGGGCGTACCGGGTGGCACCCACGCTCGCGAGCACCACACAGCACACCGCGACCCACTGCGCCGGCCGCAACGCCTCGTGCAGCACGACCAACCCGGCGACCGCGGCCACCGCCGGCTCCAGGCTCATCAGGATGCTGAACACCCGGGGCGGAATGCGCCGCAACGCCTCCAACTCCAACGAGTACGGCACCACCGACGACAGCAGCGCCACCGCGCCACCCGCGATCAGCACCACCGGGTCCAGCAGCGCCGACCCCGCCTCGGCCACCCCGAACGGCAGCACGAGCACCGCGCCGAACGCCATCGCGAGCGCCAGGCCACGACCGTCCGAGGTCCGGCTGCCGAGCTTCGCGCCGAGCAGGATGTACCCGGCCCAGCAGGCGCCCGCGCCCAGCGCGAACCCGGCCCCGACCAGGTCCAACCCACCGTCCGCCCTGGTCAGCAGCACGACGCCGGTCGCCGCGAGCAGCGCCCACAGCCCGTCGAGCCAGCGCCGCGACCCGAGCACGGCGACCGCGAGCGGCCCCAGGAACTCGATGGTGACCGCCGCGCCCAGCGGGATCCGCACGATCGCCTGGTAGAAGCACAGGTTCATCGCGCCCAGGACCAGGCCGAACCCGGCGACCACGGCCCAGGTGCGCCGGTCGAGCCGCAGCGACGGCCGCCACACCAGCAGCAGCACGACGGCCGCGAGCGCGAGCCTCAGCGTGACCGTGCCCATCGCGCCCACGTGGGTGAACAACTGCTTGGCGACCGCCGCTCCCACCTGCACGCTGACGATGCCGAGCATCACCAGGGCGGGTGGCGGGACGGCGCCGAAGGCCCTGGCGGAAGCCTTGAGGAAGCCCGATCCGGACAGCGGGCCGCTCGGGACGCGTTCGACGTTGGCCATCACCACGTGGACCATCCTCCCTGTTCCGCTCACCGAAGTCTCACCTGGACTGTGTGAGGCTCTCCACCAGCCGATGGGAGAGAGCGAGGGACGACTGTGCCGCTTCGGCGTCACGCCGCCTGGTTGGTGGTGGCTTTCAGCGCCCTGGCGGCGTGCAGCGCGGGTCCGTCGAACCGGCCGGTGATCGCCGTGCACGGTGGCGACGAGGAGTCCGCGCAGGCCGCCGCGCCCACCGGACCGCGCGAGATCCCGCCGTTGGACGAGTACGACCGGAACGCCCTCGACTGGGCGGACTGCACCGACGCGACCCGGCTGCGGATGGGCGACACCGCGCCCGCCGGCTCCTCGACCTACGAGTGCGCGCGGGTGAACGTGCGGCTGGACGCGCCGTCGCGGCCGGGTCGCGGCACGCTGGGCATCGCGGTGCTGCGGGTCGGCACCGGCGCGAGCCCGCTGGTCGTCGTCGGCGACCCGGGCGGTGAGCCGGGCACGCTCAAGGCCGCCCGGTTGGCGGCGTCGCTGCCCGCGTCCGTGCTGAGCACGTTCACCCTGATCGGGGTCGACCGGCGGGGCACCGGCAAGTCCGACGGCGTGCAGTGCGTGCCGGACCTGGCCCGGGTCGGGATCGTGGAGTCCGACCCCGCCTCCGAGACGCAGGACGCGCTGCTCGAGGACATCGGCCGGGCCAGCCAGGAGTGCGTGCTGGACCTGGAGAACCGGCTGACCGCGGTCGACTCCTGGCGCACGGCGGCGGACCTGGAGCAGCTGCGGGACAAGCTGGGCGTCGCCCACCTCAACGCGCTCGGCGTCGGCGACGGCTCGAAGGTGCTGACGCTGTACGCCTCGCGCTACCCCGACCGGATCGGGCGCATGGTGTTCGACGGCGCGCCGGACCCGACGCTCGACTCCCAGGGCGTGGCCGAGTCCCGCGCGGTGGCGGCCGAGAGCACGTTCGAGGCGTTCGGGAAGGACTGCGTGGTGCGCTCCTGCCCGCTGGGCGCGGACGCCACCGGGCGGTTCACCGCGCTGCTCAGCAAACTCCGGGTGAAACCGTTGCGGGGCAACGACTTCGATCTCACCCCGGGCACAGCGACGGTGGCCGTCCTGGCCGGTCTGGCCGACCGGGCGGCGTGGCCCGCGCTGGCCGACGCGCTGGTCGCGGCCGAGGGTGGCGACGGCGCGAAGCTCGGCGACCTCATCCGCTCCTACGTGGTCGAACGCGACGACAACCCGCCGCGGCTGGACGCCGGGCTGATCACCGGGTGCAATGACACGGTGGTCCGGATCCCGCCGGAGCGGGTCGCGACGATCACCCAGGACTGGCGCGGCAAGCACCCGCTGTTCGGCGCGTACTTCGCCCGCCAGCTGCTGTCCTGCGGCCCGTTCCCGGTGCCGCAGCCCGCGAAGGTGCCGCAGCTGACGAGCGCGCCGCCGATCGTCGTGGTGACCACCTCGGGCGACCCGGTGACCCCGCAGTCCGGCTCGGAGCGGGCCGCGCAGGCCCTCCCGGCCGGCATCGCGATCGGCTGGCAGGGCGCGGGCCACTCCGCGATCCCCGTCTCCGCCTGCGCCACGGCCGCCGCCACCGAGTTCCTGGTGAACGGCACAACCCCGACCTCGGGCACCGTCTGCCCGCCGTGACCCCGTCCACTCCGGCGATCACCCCGGGGTGACACCGGCGAACGAAGGCCCCGACGTCTGCGGACGCCGGGGCCTTCCCAGGTGGACTGAAACCGCGCTAGCAGCTCGAACAGCAGCCGCAGCCCGGGCCCGTGCAGCCGGTGCAGCAGCCACAACCGTCCAGAGCGGGTTCCGGGGTCTTCGGCTCCACAACCATCTCGGCCTCCCGTGGATCGAGCGGACATCCAGGACTACGAACGTAGGTGTGTCCCGCGACACGCTCTACCGCCACGCGTGGGAAGTCCGGTCACCCGATGGAACCGACTCCGCTCGATGGAAGTCGCACATCGTGGCCGCGGGTCACGAGCCCAGATCATCAAGCGCCCGTTGGGCTTCCTCCAACTCGGCCCTGAGCTGCTCGACTCTCGCGAGGTGACGTTCCCTCGCCGCGTCGAGCACCGCCTCCACCGCCTCGGACACCTCGGGCAGCAGCAGCCGTGCCGCCTGCCCGACCGCGGACGCGGCGATGGGCGCGGACTTGAGGGTCCGCTTCGCGCCCGTCTGGACGTCGACCGTCCACTCACCCTCGGCGGTGGACGTCAGCGTCACGGTCACCTCGGCGGGCTTCGCCTTGCGCGCGGCGGGCTGGCGCGCGGGCGCGGGCTTCTCCGGTTGCGGCTTGCGCTCCGGGGCGGGCGCGGGCGCCGGGGTGTAGATGTGCTCGACCGGCGCGGGCGCGGCGGGTGCCGGCGCGGGCGGCTCCACGACGGCGGGCTTGCGCCGCGGCGCGGGCTTCTCCAGCGTCAACTCCGCCGGGGAGAAGGACAACTCGTCCTTCGCGCCCGTCGGCCGGACCTGGATGAAGTCGCCCTCCTCGGGTTCGGTGAACGACACCACCTTCGCCGAGCGCCCCGCCTCCACGCCGACCGCGGCGGACGTGAACCACACCGCGGGCGGTCGGCCTTCGGCGAGCTCCGTGCGCAGGTGGTCGACATCCTGCGGTGACAAGCCCTGCTTCGCCTTCGCCATCGGTACCTCCACGACCGCCGATCAAGATCCGTCGTGGGGAAGCTTGCCCTACGGCACCGACAATTCCCCACTCCCCCGGGAAGAACACCGCGCCGCGGAGTCGGCCCGGTACCCGGCGGATCAGCCGTTCAGTCCACAGTGGACGGTCAGGACGGGTCCTCGACCCGGAGGTGGTACTCGCACCCGTACTCGACCGCGTACCGCAGGTCGTAGTGGTGCACGATCTTGGGCCCGCCGTGCAGGTGCACGTGGGTCACCGTGGGCTTGGGGGTCTCGGGCGCCTTGGCCACCGAGTCGACCCGACCGTCGAGGGGACCGCCGACGAACCTCACCACGTACGCGTGGGTCATGTCAGTGCCTCCCTCTCGTCGCCGACCATGGTACGAGAGCCCCACTCCGAACGCCGCCGATCTGCGGGCTTTACCAACCGGACGGCCCAGTGCCGAACCGACGCCCCGCGACACCCCCAACGCCGCGGCGGCACCCGGAACTTCCCGCCCGACGACACGTGACCGGCGGAGTCGCCCCGTCCTCGCCACACCCCGAATACCGCCCCACTCGCGCGATACAAATCGCACCACCCCATCGAGCGACCTGTTTTGCCCGGCCCGGCCACCGTCGGTACCATTCGCACTCGCCGGGACTACGGGTCCGGTTCTTTCATATCCGATCGATTTGGCAGGGTGCGGCACTCATTTCGACCACCGAGGGCGCCTGTCCAGCGATCCGTTTTCGCCGTGCCACCGCACCGAGGTCGTCGCGATCGACCGTGCCCGGCCGTGGAGGAAACCATGGTGAAGCGGAATGTCGGCGGCGAAAGCGGCGACAAGTAGCAGCAAGGTCCGACCCGAATAGCCGAGGGGCGCACGACCCCTCATGCAGCAGGCGCATAGTCGACGCCATCCAGAATGGATTGACGCGCGCCGGCACCCCTGTTTCAGTCGATGCACCGGAACCGGTTCACCGACGGGACGAGCCGCCGTTCCCGGACCCACCGGACGGGAAGGGGGCTCGATGCTCAAGGGGTTCGTCGACTACCTCGACGACCACCTGGCGGACGTGGGGCCGAGCGGCCTGCTGACCGCGACGCTGGGGATCCTGGCGTTCGGCAGCGCGCTCGGCTCCATCTTCGGGGTGGTGGCCGTGAAGGCGGTCGGCTTCGTGCTCGCGTCCCTGTACGTGGTGGCCGCCCTGGTGCTGCTCGCCCGCGGCCGCGGCGTCCAGGGCAGGCGGATCGAGCGGCTGGAGTCGCTGCTCACCTCGTACTGCAACCTGATCTACACCGAGATCGACCCGCTGTGGCGGATCGACCGGTGGGAGGAGGACGTGGTGATCGCCCGCAACGGCGACGTCACCGCGTCGATCGTGGTGCACGCCTTCGTGCTGGCGGACGAACTGGCGTTCTGCCGGGTCCGCCTGGGCCCGAACTGGCGCCAACCCCGCCGCGCCCGCCGCCGCGTCGACGTCCGGGTGAGCAGCGTCGAGGTCGACGGCACCGGCGGCACCCGCTGGGAGCGCACGTCGAGCTGGCTCGCCGACGGCCGCCTGGAGGTCCTGGTCCACTTCCGCCCGACGCCACCGGTGAAGGGCGAGGAGATCCGCCTGCGCTTCGACGTCTCGTGGCCGGGCAAGGCCACACCCCTGATGCGCCACGGCGACCCGGACGACTACATCACCATGATGGGCCTGCCGCTGGCCTACCTGTCCTACCGCGTCACCCTGCCACCGGGCACCCGCTCCCGCTGCGACGTCATCGGCCTCCGCAAGGGCGTCGACGACTTCGCGCTCGACCTCGACACGACCGCGCAGGGCCCGGTGGCCACCCTCGTCGTCCGCGACGTCCCCGCCGACCACCGCGTCGGCATGCGACTGGACCTCAAGTAGGACCGGGCAGGGCTCAGTCGACCTTGCGCGCCTTCGACGGCTGCACGCGCGGCGGTTCGCCGGGCATCTTCGGGTAGTCCGGCGGGTACGGGAGTTCGCCGCGCGGGTCCTTCTCGTACCACTCCAGCAGGGTTTCCAGGCCGAACGACTCGGAGTCCAGGGCCGCGTGCGGGTCGCCGTGCTCGGCCAGGTAGCCCGGCACGGACAGCACGTCGAAGTCGTCCGGGTCCACAGTGGACAGATCGTCCCACGTCACCGGGGTGGACACGGTCGCACGGGGTGTGCCGCGCACCGACCACGCCGACGCGATGGTCCGGTCCCGGGCCGCCTGGTTGAAGTCCAGGAACACGCGTTCGCCGCGCTCCTCCTTCCACCACGACGTGGTCGCGCGCTCCGGCACCCGCCGCTCCACCTCGCGGGCCAGGGCGATCACCGCGTGGCGGACGTCCACGAAGTCCCACGACGGGCGGATCCGGACCGCCACGTGGACGCCGCGGCCGCCGGAGGTCTTCGGGTAGCCCGTCATGCCCAGCTCGGCCAGCACCTCGCGCAGCACCAGCGCGACCTCCACC
This sequence comes from Actinosynnema sp. NPDC020468, assembly GCF_040642015.1. NCBI lineage: Bacteria > Bacillati > Actinomycetota > Actinomycetes > Pseudonocardiales > Pseudonocardiaceae > Actinosynnema > Actinosynnema sp. NPDC020468. The sequence continues at coordinate 35,134 of NZ_JBFAEO010000061.1, read as the reverse complement.
GCGTCGCGGAAGTCGGTGCCCGGCTGGGGGTCGAGGTCGACGCGCAGCTCATCGGGGTGGTCGGTGTCCGACCGGCGCACCGGCCACGGGTGGAAGTCGAACGTGCCCAGGTTCGCCGCCCACGCGAGCACGGCCTCCTCGGTCGGGCAGACCTCGTCCGCGGGCCGCCCGGAGGGGAACTTCACCCGGGCCGTCTCCACCCACTCGGGAGCGCCCTTCGGCAGGCGCTTCTGGTAGAACGCCTCGCCCTCCACCCCGTCGACGTACCGCTTCAGCGTGGTGGGCCGGTCCCGCAGCACGGACAGCAACGGCGCGGCGACGGCGAGGTAGTACCGGACCACCTGGATCTTGGTGATCCCGCGCGCCGGGAAGTACACCTTGTCCGGGTTGGACACCCGGACCACCCGCGAGCCTACGGTCAGTTCTTCCGCCTTCTTGGGCACGGATCGCAGCCTAACCCGGTCGGCTCAACCCCGTGACGAACGCGCGCAGTGCGAGTTCGAAGCTGTCGTGGTCCAATTCGGCCGCCGCGGCCGGCAGCAGGTGGGCCCGGTCCAGGTTCGGGTAGTCGGCCCGGTAGTCGGTCCGCGCGTCCCAGCCGCTGGAGAACGAGCTGAGCGCCGAGCCGAACACCAGGTACATCAACCCCGCCGCGATCATCGTCGCCTCCCGCCGCGACCACCCCGCGCGCACCAGACCGCCGTGCACCGCGTCCAGCCGGCGCAGCGACGCCTCGCGCCTGGCGGGACCGTAGGCCAGGAACGGCACGATGTTCGGGTGCTCGAGCAGCGCCTCGCGGTACGAGCGCGCGGTGGCCACCAGGCCGTGGCGCCAGTCGGCCGCGAACCCGCTCACGTCGACCGTCTCCAGGATCCCGGTGGCGATCTCGTGCAGCAGGTCCTCCTTGGTCCGCACGTGCCCGTACAGCGACGCCGCCTGCACGCCCAGCTCGGCGGCCAGCTTGCGCATCGACAGGCCGTCGAGCCCGTCCCGGTCGATGATGTCGAGGGCGGCGCCCCGGATGCGCGACGCGCTCAGGACCGGGTTCCTCGGCATGTCCGCTCCCCTTGCCCTCGACTCGACCGTGCGCCTACGGTGAAAACCTAACACCGTTAGGAGAATCGTGGACCTGCGAATCCCCGACGAGCACCGGCAGCTCCAGCAGCTCGCCCACCGGTTCACCGAGGAGCGGATCGTGCCGCACGCGGCGCGCTGGGACCGAGAGGAGGCCGTCGACCGCGACCTGGTTCCCGCGCTGGGCCGGGTCGGCTTCCTCGGTCTGGGCGTCGCGGAGGAGCACGGCGGCTCGGGCGGCGACAACCTCGCCTACTGCCTGGTGCTGGAGGAACTGGCGCGCGGCGACTCGGCGGTGCGCGGGATCGTGTCGGTGTCGCTGGGTCTGGTCGCCAAGACGATCGCCGGGCACGGCACCGAGGAGCAGCGGCGGCGGTGGCTGCCCGGGTTGTGCGCCGGCACGGCGATCGGCTGCTTCGGCCTCACCGAACCGGGCACCGGCTCGGACGCGGCGTCGCTCGCCACCAGGGCCGAGCGCGTCGGCGACGACTGGGTGCTCACCGGCCGGAAGGTGTTCATCACCAACGGGACGTGGGCGGACGTCGCGCTCGTGTTCGCCCGCACCGGCGGTCCCGGCCCGAAGGGGATCACCGCGTTCCTGGTGCCGACCGACAGCCCGGGCTTCCAGGCCACCGAGATCACCGGCAAGCTCGGCATGCGTGGTCAGGCAACGGCGGAATTGTCCCTCGACGGCGTGAAAATTCCGGATGACGCCCGACTCGGCGCCGAGGGCACCGGCTTCCGCCTCGCGATGGCCGCGCTCGACCGCGGGCGGATGTCCGTGGCGGCCGGGTGCGTGGGCGCGGCCCGCGGCGCGCTGGAGGCGGCCCTGAAGTACGCCGGCGAACGCGAGCAGTTCGGCCGTCCCATCGCGGGTTTCCAACTGGTGCAGGAACTCCTGGCCGACATGGCGGTCGAGACCGAGGCCGCGCGGCTGCTCACGTGGCGGTGCGCGGACCTGGCCGACCGCGGCGAGCCGTTCGGCACGGCCGCGTCCATGGCCAAGCTCTACGCCTCCGAGGCGGCGGTGAGGGCGGCGAACAACGCGATCCAGGTGTTCGGCGGCTACGGCTACGTGGACGAGTACCCGGTGGGCAAGTACCTCCGGGACACCCGCGTCACCACGCTCTACGAAGGCACCAGCCAAATCCAGAAGCTGCTCATCGGCCGGGCGCTGACCGGGGTCAGCGCCTTCGCGTAGAGGAGGCACGACGTGGACTTCACGCTCGATGAGGAGCAGCGGGAGATCCGGGACTGGGTGCGGACGTTCGTCCGCCGCGAGATCGCGCCGCTGGAGGCGGAGGTCCTGCGCCGCGAACGGCTCGGGCGGCCCGGCGTCACGCGCGACGAGCTGAAGGAGTTGCAGGACAAGGCGAAGCTCGCCGGGTTCTTCGGAATCCTCACCCCGCAGGAGTACGGCGGGATGGAATTGGGCGCGTTGATGGCCGCGCTTATCGAGGCCGAGCTGGGTCGCAGCTTCGTGCCGTTCCGGTTCGGCGGCCAGGCGGACAACATCCTGTTCCACGCCGACGAGGAGCAGAAGCGCCGGTACCTGCTGCCGACCATCGCGGGCGACCGGGCGTCCTGCTTCGCGATCACCGAGCCGGGCGCGGGCTCGGACGCCAAGGCGATCCGCACGTCCGCGCGCAAGGACGGCGGCGACTGGGTCGTCAACGGCGAGAAGACCTTCATCACCGGCGGCAACGACGCGGACTTCGTGATGGTGTTCGCGGTGACCGACCGCGAGAAGGGCGCGAACGGCGGCGTCACGTGCTTCCTGGTCGACCGGGACATGGGCTGGCGCTCCGAGCCGATCCAGACCATGGGCCAGTGGGGACCGGCCGCGCTGGTGTTCGAGGACGTGCGGGTGCCCGAGGCGAACGTGCTGGGCGAGGTGGGCCGCGGGTTCGACCTCGCCATGCAGTGGATCGGCCAGGGTCGCTACCTGCTGCCCGCCCGCGCGCTCGGCTCGTGCGAACGGCTGGTGGAGATGGCCGTGGAGCAGGCCCGCAACCGGGTCACGTTCGGCAAGCCGATCGCGGAGTACCAGGCCATCCAGTGGATGCTGGCCGACTCGGCCGTGGAGATCGAGGCGCTGCGGTGGCTCGTGCTGCACGCGGCGTGGTTGGTCGACCAGGGCGCGGACTCCCGGCAGGCGCAGTCCATGGCCAAGCTCTACGGCGGCGTCAAGGCCAACGAGATCGTGGACCGGGTGCTCCAGATCCACGGCGGCATGGGCTACACCCGCGAACTGCCGATCGAGCGGTGGTACCGGGAACTGCGCCTGCTGCGCATCTACGAGGGCACCGACGAGATCCAGCGCCGCACCATCGCGCGCAACCTGTTGAAGGGCCACGCGAAGGTGACCGGAACGCTCGGCTGACCACCCCGGCGGAGGTAGGGCTGCCCCCACCGGCGCTCCGGGAGCGCGCCCCAGGGACGACACCCGCGTCGCGCCACCACCATGGAGGCCATGCGACGAACCGCGCTCATCGAATCCGACCTGACCCGACTGCGCCTGCGCACACCGGCCGGCACGTTCGACGCGGTCGCGACCGGCCCGACCAGCGGACGCCGGGTGCTGCTGCTGCACGGCGCGCCGGAGTCCGGGATCGAGTGGCGGCACCAGCTCCGCTCGCTCGCCGCGCACGGCCACCGCGCGGTGGCGCCGGACCTGCGCGGCTACTCCAGCGGCGTGCGGCCGACGGGCGTCGCGGCGTACCGGCTCGAGCACGCGGTGCAGGACGTGGTGGACATCGCGGACTCCCTGGGCTGGGGCCGCTTCGACCTGGTGGGCCACGACTTCGGCGCGCTGGCCGGCTGGCTCGCCGCCGCCCGCCACCCGCTGCGGATCCGCACGCTGACGGCCGTGTCCGCGCCGCACCCCGGCGCGCTCGCGCACGCCCTGCGCACGGATCCCGACCAGCGGCGGCGGTGGTCGGAACTGGACCACCTGCGCGCGCCGGACGCCGAGCACGACCCGCTCACCTCGGGCCGGTTGGCGCGCGGCTGGCCGCCGAGCGTGCCGGCGGACCGGGTCACCCGCTACCTGCGCCGGCTGGCCGAGCCGGGCGCGCTCACCGCGGCGCTGAACTGGTACCGCGCCAACGACTTCACCGGTGAGTACCGACCGGTGCCGGTGCCGACGCGGTTCGTGTGGGGCGAGCGCGACGAGTGGATCAACCACCGCACCGCCCGTGCCGCCGCCGAGTGGGCGACCGGCCCGTACCGGTTCGCGGTGCTGCCGGACGTGGGCCACTTCGCGCCCGAGGAAGCCGCCGGCGCCACGACCGACCACCTGCTCGACCACCTGTCCGCGCACTGACCCCGCGACCGCGCCAAACGCTTGCGCACCACGGCCGGGGTCGGTGGAGCCCCGGAGGACACGGCCTCGGTGCGCGGCCGGCACACCCGCTCGACCGCACGGCTCGCCGGCGGTCCACGCCACCGCCGTGCCGCGAGCGTCCGGCCCGGTACCGCGCCCGACTCCGGCGCGTCCGCCCGGCGGCACCACCACCCGGGCGCTACTCGGCGACCGGGCCCGCCACCGACAGGCTCGTCAGCATCTGCGCGCACACCCGCGCCAGGTGCTTGCGCATCACCTCGGCCGCCCGCGTCGGGTCGGCCGCCTCCACCGCCGCGACCAGCGCGTCGTGGTCGTCCAGCGACGCGTGCTGGTGCGGCGGGTCGTCGTGCAGGGCGCTGCGCAGCAGGATCACCCGCTGCTGCACGAGCCGGACCTGCTCGGCGATCCGCGGCGAGCGGGCCGCGTCGAGCAGGGTCTGGTGGAACGCCAGGTCGAGCCGGTGCGGGAACTTCTCCCCCGCCGAGTAGGACCGGCGCGACTCCGCGCACACCGACCGCAGCCGCAGCACGTCCGCGTCGGTGCGCCGGGTCGCGGCCAGTTCGGCGGCGGCGCACTCCAGCGCGGCGCGCAGTTCGAACAGCGCCTTCACCTCGTCCGCGTCGGCCGACGGCACGTACGCGCCCCGGTGCGGCACCAACGTCAGCAGGCCCTCGGACGCCAGGTGCCTGATCGCCTCGCGCAGCGGACCGCGCGAGATGCCCAGCCGCTGGGCGGCCTCGACCTCGTTCACCCGCTCGCCGGGAGGTATCTCACCGGTCAGGACGAGATCGCGCAGGACGTCAACGGCCTGGCCGGCCAGGCTCAAGTGCAGCGGTGGTGTCACCAACGTCTCCTGGCACCTTATCGATCCGGTGTTGTTGACTGTCGACAGTAGACAGCGTACTCCCGGAGGAGGAGAGCATGGCTCACGACGTGGTCGCCGAGGTCTGGCGGGGCGACTTCCTGGAGTCCGTGCACCACGGTTCGGTCGTCGTCCTCGACCCGGAGGGCCGGGTGCTGCGCGCCGCGGGCCAGCCGGACGCGACGTGCTACCCGCGGTCGTCCAACAAGCCGTTCCAGGCGCTCGCCCTGGTGCGCAACGGTTTCACCACGTCCGACGAGCTGCTGGCGCTGGCCTGCGCGAGCCACTCCGGCGAGCCGTTCCACGTCGACGGCGTCGCGCGGATCCTGGCGGCGGCCGGCCTGTCGTTCGCCGACCTGGGGTGCACGCCCGACCTGCCGCTGGGCGAGCACGCCCGCACCGCGCTGCTCGCGGCCGGCGGCGGACCCGAGCCCCGGTACATGAACTGCTCCGGCAAGCACGCCGCGATGCTCGCCACCGCCGTGCGCAACGGCTGGTCGACGCACGACTACCTGGACCCGTCGCACCCCGTGCAGAAGGCCGCCAGGGACACCCTGGAGGACCTGTCCGGCGAACGGGTCGCCGCCGAGGGCGTCGACGGCTGCGGCGCTCCCCTGCACGGCATCAGCCTCACCGGGCTGGCCCGCGCGTTCGGCCGGCTGGCCGTCGCCGAGCCCGGCACGTCCGAACACCGCGTCGCGCACGCCATGCGCTCGTACCCGGAGTGGGTCGGCGGCGAGGGACGCGACGTGACCACCCTGATGCGCGGCGTCACCGGCTCGGTGGCCAAGGACGGCGCGGAGGGCGTGTACGCGATCGGACTGCCCGACGGCTCGGCCGCGGCGTGCAAGATCGCCGACGGGTCGACGCGGGCCCGGGCCGTGGTACTCCTCGCGGCACTGCGGGAACTGGGCGTGACGGGACCGGCCGAGTTGGCCGAGTTCCCCGTGCTGGGGCACGGCCGCAAGGTCGGCGGCGTGCGTCCCGCGGCCGCTCTCACGGGTTGAACCACCCATTACCCTGGTCGCCATGGCCAGTTCCAGAGCCGCCGACTCCCCGGACGACGGCCCTCAGGGGCGGATCGACGACGAACTCATCGGGCTCGACCCGGACGACCCGGAGACCAGGGCCTTCGCCGAGCACCTCGACCGGATGCGGCGCGAGAACCCGGCGTTCACCGTCGAGGGCTACCTGGCGGGCGTGGCGGACTTCGCCGACTCGGCGAACCGCGCGGGCGGCCTGCGCCGGCAGACCGCGGTGCTGATCGTGCTGCTCATCCTGCTGGGCGTGGCCGTGAGCGTGTGGTTCGGTCTGGGCGAGATCCTGTCCGTCCTCTTCGTTTAACGTGGAGGTATGGAACCTGTCGTCGGCGCCACCCCGAAGGTGGTCCACTCCGAGCTCGAGTGGCGCGAGATCCTGACGCCCAAGGAGTACAAGGTGCTGCGGGACGCGGGCACCGAGCCGGCCTGGGTCGGCGAGTACACCGACACCAAGACCGAGGGCGTCTACTCGTGCCGCGCGTGCGGGGCCGAGTTGTTCCGCAGCGACACCAAGTTCGACTCGCACTGCGGCTGGCCGTCGTTCTTCTCGCCGCTCGCGGCGGACACCGTGATCCTGCGCGAGGACCGGGCCCTCGGCATGGTGCGCACGGAAGTGCTTTGCGCCACATGTCACAGCCACCTCGGGCACGTTTTCGAGGGTGAGGGCTACGAGACCCCGACGGATCAGCGCTACTGCATCAATTCGATCAGTTTGCGTCTGGTCGAAAGCCCCGCCGGTCACGCAGACTGAAGGCGCTACTCCGAACGATGACGACAACCACACCGGGAGGAAACATGCGCATGCTCAAGGGCACTGACGGCGAGGGCTCCGGCGGCGTCGACGGCGCGTCGTCGTCCTGAGGCCCCTCTACCGCAAACCCTAAGGTTTGCCCAAGCACTCTTGTCGGAGTGTGAAGCGGCGCACACGATTGCCTCCTGAACGGCGGGACCCGTTTCCGCCGTCGGCCGCAGGGGGTGGACCGTGGAGCGACCGTGGGGCCTGTCCGGCCCGGAATTCCTGGAGCTGTACTGGATCGCACTGGCGGTGACCACAGCCGTCGCGATCGTCGTCCGAGTGGGCCTGCGTGGCACGCGGGGAGGCGTGCCCGCGGGCCCACCGGACCTCTACGAACTGGCGTACCTCACCGGCGGACCGCGCCGGGTGGTGGAAACCGCCGTCGCCGCGCTGATCTCGTCCGGCGTGCTGGTCGCGGCCAGGCAGGGTTCGGTGCGGGTGGCCGGCTCGCCGACTCCCGCGAACGCCGTCGACGCCGCCGTGCTGGCCGACGCCAAGCGCTACAAGTACCGCACGCTGGCGCTGCTGATCACCGCCGTGTCCACCCACGACGCGGTCGTGGAGGTCGGGGACCGGTTGCGCGCCAACGGTTTCCTGATGACGACCCGCGCCGTGAAGCGCTCGCTGCGCTGGGGCGTGCTGCCGATGGCGGCCCTGCTCGCGATCGGCGTCGTGCGCTGGGTCAACGGGATCGCGATCGGCGCGCCGGTCGGCTGGTTGACGTTGCAGCTCGCCCTGACCGGTGTCCTGGTCGGCGTGCTGCTCAAGGCCGCTCCGGTCACGCTCACCGCCAGGGGGACCAGCGCGGTGGGCGAGGCCCGGGCCAGGGGGAGGAGGGCGACCGGTTCGGTCCCGGAGGCCGAGCTGGTCGCCCTCGGGGGGTTCGCCGTCCACCCGAACATCCCGTTGCGCGCGGCCGTGCACCCGCATCCCCGGGCGCGCAACCGCCGGCCCCGCGCGTCGGCGCGGTCCTCGTCCGACTCGGGCGCGTTCATCGCCTCGTCGGGTTGCGCGTCGGTGTCGTCCTGCTCGTCGGGCTCGTCGTGTTCCTCGGGCTCGTCCTGCGGAGGCGGCGGCGGGTGCGGCGGCGGCGGTTCCTGATCCGCGAATCACCCGATCCGCAACACGATTTCTGCGGAATTCGATCCCGAATTCCTCCGGCCCGCCATCCGGTGTTCACCACGCCGTTTCCGGAATCCGCCCACCACGCCGCGGGAATCGCGTGGTGGGCCGTCCTTCGACAGCGGAGCGGGGTCGGGCGACCACGCCTCGTCGTCGGCTTGCCCGGCGGGGTGGACCGGGCCGGTAACGCTTTCCACGCCGCCACGAAAACACCACGTGGAGGCGTCGGTGTCCGGCGGCGGACGGGTGGAACCGATCAGCCGGTCCGCACCGTCACAGGCACCGCTTCCCCGGTGCGGGCGAGCGGTTCGCCGGCGGCGCTCGGCGGCACAGCAGTGGGAGGACGGGGACGATGGCGACTTCGTGGACGCCGGCTTCGGCGGGTTCGACGGCCGAGCTGTGGCCCGAGGAGGCGGCCTTCCTCGCGGGCGGCGCCGGTCGGGTGGCCGAGGTGGCCGTGGTGTCACTGGTCGAGGCGAACGCCGTGCGCGTCTCGCGCGACGGCCTGGTGAGCCCGGTGCAGGGTCCGACCCGGCAGTGGAGTCCGCTCCAGGCGTTCGTGCTGCGCGTCCTGCCGAGGCCGCTCGGCCAGGTCGTGAACGCCACCGCGGGCAGCACGGAGGCGCAAACCCTGCGCAAGCACCTGGTCGACCGCGGTTTCCTGGTCTCCCGCGGACGCCGGGTCGCGATCGGCTGGATCCGGGCGGTGCTGCTCGCGCTGGCGGTCGCCGCGATCGTCAGCGCCGTGCTGCCCCGGTTCCCGATCGGCTACTCGATCCTGCTCTTCGTGGTGGCGCTGATCGCGCGCTACGTCGCCGGCAAGTTCCGCGGTCCGCTCACCCGCCAGGGTCGGGAGGCGGTCAAGCGGCTGCGCGCCCACGCGGCCAGCGGCGACCGGGTCGTGCTGGTCGCGAGCTACGGTCTGCTCGGGCGCTACAACCGGCAGCCGGTGTGGAAGTACCTGGGCCTGTCCGACGAGGCCGCGGCCACGCTGCACCGGCGGGCCCGGGCGAACACGGCGGTGTCCGACGCCTCCTGCGGCGGCAGCACGTGCGGCGGGTGCAGCAGCTGTGCGAGCAACAGCTGCTCGGCGGGCAGCACGTGCAGCTCGTCGGACAGCGGTAGTTCGTCGTGCGGCAGCGGCAGTTCGTGCAGCAGCGGGTCGTCGTGCAGCAGTAGCAGCTCGTGCAGCAGCGGAAGCTCGTGCGGCAGTTCCTGCGGCGGCGGTGGCGGCGACTGAGAGGGGACGGACGTGGACAAGCTGGGTGTCGGCATCGGCTGGCGCGCGGAGATCGACCTGACCGTGGAGAGCCTCCCGGTCGACTTCGTCGAGGTCGTCGCGGAGAACCTGCACGTGGAGCACCTGCCCGAGTCGGTGCTGCTGCTGCGCGAACGCGGTGTGCCCGTGCTGCCGCACGCGGTGTCGCTGTCGCTGGGCGGCGCGGACCCGGTCGACCCGGCGCGGGTGCGGCACCTGGGCGCGCTCGCCGAGGCGCTGGACGCGCCGTTCGTCAGCGACCACGTGTGCTTCGTGCGCGCGGGCGGGCTGGACTCCGGGCACCTGATGCCGTTGCCCCGCACCAGGGACGCGCTCGACGTGCTGGTGGCCAACGTGAAGGCCGCGCAGCGGGACCTGCCCGTGCCGCTCGCGCTGGAGAACGTCGCCGCGCTGCTGGAGTGGCCGGCGGGCGAGCTGACCGAGGGCCAGTTCCTGGCCGACCTGGTCGAGCGGACCGACTGCCACCTGCTGATCGACGTGGCGAACCTGTACGCCAACGCGCGCAACCTCGGCACCGACGTCGACCGCTTCCTGGACGAGATCCCGCTGGAGCGCCTGGCCTACGTGCACGTCGCGGGCGGCGTCGAGCACCACGGCGTCTACCACGACACGCACGCGCACGCCGTGCTGCCGGAGGTGCTGGACGTGCTGGCGAAGCTCCGCGACCGGGTCGACCCGCCGGGGGTGCTGCTCGAGCGCGACGACGACTACCCCGCCGACGCGGAACTGGCCGCGGAACTGGCCGCGATCCGCGCGGTGCTGGCCCGGTGACCGCGCCGCAGCGCGCGGAACTGGCCCGCGCCCAGACCGAGTTGCTGCGCGCCCTGCTGGCCGACGGCGCCGTGCCCGAGGGCTTCGACCGCGACCGCGTCGCCATCGAGGCCCGCGCGCTGCTGAACAAGCGCCGCGGCGTGGTCCGGATGGTGCGCCCGGACCTCGCCGACACCCTCGGCGACCGCTTCCGCCCGCTGTTCGACGCCTACAGCCGCGCCAACCCGAAGCACGAGGACACGAGGATGCGCCAGTACGCCGCCGCCTTCGCCGAGTGGCTGGTCACCCAGGGCGAACTGGAACCACCCCGCAAACGCCGGTGGTGGCAGCGCAAGCCCTGACCCACCCCGCTCGGCGCGCCCGACACCGGCCCGCCGCGTGGCAGGCCGGACACCTGCCCCCACCGCAAGGCACCCGACACCCAGCCCACCGCGAGGAAAACCAGGCACCTGCCCACCGCACGGCGCGCCGAGCACCAGACTCCCCACGCGACAGGCCGGGCGCCGACACTCCACGCGACAGGCCGGCCGTCCACGCCCGTCGCGGCACACGACGCGCGAACCTCCGCGGCTGACGCGGCACCCGTGCCCGCGGCACCGGGAAGCGCGCCCGCGCGGAATCCGGCGGACCGGGCGGGTCGGGGACGATCCGACCTTTCCACCCGGACGGCCGAACCCGTCTCGACTGGCGCCGGCCCCGTCGCGCGGACTACCGGGCGCACCGCCCCGCAACGCCCGGCAGCCAACCGATTCGTTGTGGCACAAGGCCTTTCGGCCCAACGGCGGTACTCGCGGCACACCGTGACCGCGCTGGGCCGTCCGGGAACGCGCCAGGCCCCCGAAGAGCCGCTGTCCTCACCCGCACGGGTGGTTAGCGTCGACTGTGTTGGGGGGCAGATCACCTCGGGTTCACACCGCCGCCGCCGGAGCCGACGGCGCCCTTCCGACGGCGCGCACGCGCGAACCACCGGATTCGGGAGGTGTCTGCGTTGGGTTCTGCGAATTCCGGCCGGAGAGTCGCCTGGGGGGCGACGATCCTGGCCATCGGGCTCGTGACGGGTGGCACGGGGGTCAGCACGGCGGCACCGGGCACGGCCGCCACGCCGGACGAGGTCACACCGGGCGCGGTCGGCGTCACGCTGATCACCGGCGACCGGGTGGCGCTGACCGGTGCCCGGGTCGGCTCGCTGACACCGGGCCCGGGACGGGAGAGGATCGGGTTCCGCACGTTCACCCGGGAGGGCCACCTGCACGTGGTGCCCGAGGACGCGCTCCGACCGCTCGCCGCGGGTCGGGTCGACCTGCGGCTGTTCGACGTCACGGGCCTGGTCCAGGCCGGCTACGACGACGCGGCGCGCGACTCGGTGCCGTTGATCGTGCAGGGCGCGCCGGGTCCGGTCCGCACCGCCGGCGCGAGCGTGACGGCCGACCTGCCCGCGGCGGGCGCCGTGGCGGCCACGGCGGAGAAGTCCCGGGCGACGGCGACGTGGAACGCGCTGCTGGCCGACGCCGGCGTGCGCGAGGTGTGGCTGGACGGCCTCCGGCAGCCCTCGCTCGACCGCAGCACGAGGCAGATCGGCGCGCCCGCCGCGTGGGACGCCGGGTACACCGGCAAGGGCGTCAAGGTCGCGGTCCTCGACACCGGGGTGGACGGCGCCCACGCCGACCTCGCGGGCCGGGAGATCGCCGAGAAGAACTTCACCACCGATCCCGACAACACCGACTCCGTCGGCCACGGCACGCACGTCGCGGCCACCATCGCGAGCCGGGACGCGAAGTACCGCGGTGTCGCGCCGGACGCCTCGCTGCTCGACGGCAAGGTGTGCTTCAGCGGCGGCTGCGCCGAGTCGTGGATCCTGGCGGGCCTCCAGTGGGCCGTCGACCAGGGCGCGGACGTGGTGAACCTCAGCCTCGGCGGCGCCGACCGGCCGGGCCTCGACCCGCTGGAGGAAGCGGTCAACGCGCTGTCCGCGTCCTCCGGCACGCTGTTCGTGGTCGCGGCGGGCAACTCGGGCGCGCCGGGCACAGTCGGCTCACCGGGCAGCGCGGACGCCGCGCTCACCGTCGGCGCGGTCGACCGGGACGACTCGGTCGCCTCGTTCTCCAGCCGGGGCCCGCGCGCCGGCGACGACGCGGTGAAGCCGGACGTGACCGCGCCCGGTGTCGGGATCGTGGCGGCCAAGTCCGGCGCCGGCACGATCGGCGACCCCGTCGATCCGACGCACGTGGCGCTCTCGGGCACCTCGATGGCGACACCGCACGTGGCGGGCGCGGCGGCACTGCTCGCGCAGCAGCACCCGGACTGGACCGGCGCGCGGATCAAGGCGGCGCTGACCGCCTCGGCGAAGCCCTCGGCCGGCGCGACCGCGTTCGACCAGGGCGCGGGCCGGATCGACCTGGCGAAGGCGATCACCACCGCGGTCACCGCCGACCCGGTGAGCGTCGGGCTCGGCGTGCAGCAGTACCCGCACACCGACGACGTGCCGGTCAGCAAGGTGATCACCTACCGCAACCCGGGCGGCACGCCGCTCGGGCTGACCCTGACCGTCGAGTCGACCGGACCGGACGGCAAGCCCGCGTCGGTGTTCGCGGTGAGCCCGTCGTCGGTCACGGTGCCCGCGGGCGGCGAGGCGACGGTGTCGGTCACCGGCGACACCCGGAAGGCCGCGCTCGACGGCGCGTACTCCGGCGTGGTCGTGGCGAGCGGCGCCGCCGCGGTGCGCACCCCCGTCTCGATCACCCGCGAGGTGGAGAGCTACGACCTCACGCTGAACCACGTGGGCGCGGACGGGCGGCCGACCCGGGACTACACGACGCTGGTGCTGGGCCTGGACAACTCGCAGGTGCTGTTCCCCTACGAGGAGGACGGCAGCGTGACGGTGCGGGTGCCCAAGGGCGAGTACTTCGCCCAGTCGCAGCTGGGCAGGCCGGAAACCGGGACCGCGTTCGTGTTCGCCCCGGCGCTGACCGTCGGCGGTCCGACCACCACCGCGGTCGACGCCCGCTCGACCGCACCGGTGAAGATCACCGTGCCGGACCCGGCCGCGATCACCCGGCTCGGCGACTTCACCGTCACGCGCCGCGTCGGCGGGTACGCCCACAGCTTCGGCACGCTGCTGCCCGACGGTTTCGCCGGCACGTCGTTCGGCTCGACCGGCCCGGTCCCGGACCAGGTCACCACCGTCGTCGGCCTCCAGGCGGAGGGCACACCGGTCGGCGACGCGTCGGTGGCGTACCGGTTCGCGTGGCAGGAGAAGGGCGTGCCGAAGGGGTTCACCCGGGCACCCGCCCGGCGCGACCTGGCGACCGTGCGGACCTCCTACGGCTCGCCGACCGCCAACCAGGGCCACGCCTTCAACCCGCTCGCGAACGGCGACGGCGGCTGGTCGTGGGTGGCGCCGGTGCGCACCGCGTCCATCGACCACCTGACCACCGGCACGAAGTGGATCAGCGCGTACCTCCGGTTCGCCGACAACGGTCCGGGCGCGTTCCAGTTCAGCAGCGGCGAGCAGTCCCTGCGGCCGGGCCGGGAGTACCGGGAGCGGTACAACTTCCCCAACTACGGCCCGACGCTGCCGAAGCAGGCCTACCCGTACCTCTCGCGCAGCGGCGACACCATCTCGTTCGGCATGGCGCTGTGGGGTGACAGCGACGGCCACCCGGGCGGCGCGGACGTCACGGCGGCCCGGACCGCCCTGTACCGCGACGGGGTCAAGGTCCGCGAGGCCTCGAACCCGGCCTCCGGCGTGTTCACCGTCCCGGCCGGACCGGGCGACTTCCGGATCGAGGCGGGCGGCGAGCGGGTGGCGGGCACGTCCGACTTCGCCACGAAGGTGACCGGCGAGTGGACGTTCCGCTCCGACACCACGCCCGGCACCGGCCGGGCGACGCCGCTCCCGCTGTCGGTGGTGCGGTTCACGCCGAAGCTGACCGACACGGGCGCGACGCCGGCGGGTCGGCTGCTGGCGGTGCCGTTCGTGGTGGAGCAGCAGGAGAGCCCGACCGCGGGCAGGGTGCGCGAGGTGGCCGTCGAGGTGTCGTTCGACGACGGCGCCACGTGGTCGAAGGTCCCGGTCGCGGGCCGCACGGCGCTGGTCCGCAACCCGGACCGGCCCGGCGCGTTCGCCTCGCTGCGGGTGAAGGGCGCGGACACGAAGGGGAACACCTTCGCGCACACCGTGATCCACACCTACCGACTGGGCTGACCGGACCGGCCGTCCACAGTGGACCGATCCACTGTGGACGGCCGGCGGCTCAGGGCAGGGAGGTGACGAGTTCCGCGGCCGGCACCCGGGTGCCGGTGTAGAACGGGATCTCCTCGCGCACGTGCAACCGCGCCTCGGTGCCGCGCAGGTGGCGCATCAGGTCCACGATGCGGTGCAGCTCGTCCGCCTCGAACGCCAGGATCCACTCGTAGTCGCCCAGCGCGAACGACGCCACCGTGTTGGCGCGCACGTCCGGGTAGTCGCGGGCTTCCTTCCCGTGGTCCGCCAACATCTTGCGGCGGTCCTCGTCGGGCAGCAGGTACCACTCGTAGGACCGGACGAACGGGTACACGCACACGTACTTGCGCGGCTCCTCGCCCGCCAGGAACGCCGGGACGTGGCTGCGGTTGAACTCCGCCGGGCGGTGCAGCGCGACCTGGCTCCACACCGGCGTCGACGCGCGGCCGACCGCGGTGCGCCGGAACCCGGAGTAGGCGGCCTGGAGCTGCTCGATCTCCTCGGCGTGCCACCAGATCAGGTAGTCGGCGTCGGCGCGCAACCCCGCCACGTCGTACACGCCGCGCACCACGACGCCCTTGGACTC
The DNA here is from genome assembly GCF_040642015.1 of Actinosynnema sp. NPDC020468. Classification (NCBI taxonomy): domain Bacteria; kingdom Bacillati; phylum Actinomycetota; class Actinomycetes; order Pseudonocardiales; family Pseudonocardiaceae; genus Actinosynnema; species Actinosynnema sp. NPDC020468. The sequence continues at coordinate 20,036 of NZ_JBFAEO010000061.1, read as the reverse complement.
CAGGCCGTCGAGGTACTCCTGCGCCTCGGTGGCGGCCGGGCCGCGGTCGTCGGGCAGGCGACCGGACTCCACCCGGAAGACCGACCACATGGTGTAGCGGATGGTGTCGTTGAGCTCGGTGTAGTTCAGGCGGGCCATGCCCCTCATCCTCTCACTCGGCGACGCGCACCCGGCCGAGCACGTGGGCGGCCACCCGGCCCGCCGCGGCGTCCGCCGTGGCGATGCAGGCGGGGATGCCGACTCCGTGCAGGGTCGCGCCCGCGACGGCCAGTCCGGGCACGGCGGCGACCGCGTCCTCGATGTCCCGCACCAGGTCCAGGTGCCCGACGCCGTACTGCGGCAGTCCGCCGCCCCAGCGCTGGACCACCGCGTCGACCGGCGGTGCGGTGATGCCGGTCAACTCGGCCAGGTCCGCCCGCACGGCGGCCACCAGCTCCTCGTCGTCCCGCTGGAGGGACCGCACGTCGCCGTGCCTGCCGACGCTGCCGCGCACCAGCACGGGCTCGCCGCCCAGGTGCGCCCACTTGCGGCTGGAGTAGGTGAAGGCCTTGGCGCTGAACGGGGTCCCGTCCGCGTGCCGCTCGTGCTCGGCCAGCAGCACGCCGGACCGCTCGGGCAGCACGGTGCCCGCCGGCAGCGCCAGCGCGACGACCGCCATGGACGCGAGCTCGACCCGGCCGTACCCGTCCGACGCGCGCGGCGCCACGTGCTCCAGCAGCTTGCGCCCGGCGGGCGCGGGCACGGCCAGCACGACGCCGTCCACGTCGAGGAACTCCGGACGCGAAGGCGTGCCCAGTTCCAGCCGCCAGTCGCCGGCCCGCCGGATCAGCCTGCGCACCGGCAAACCCAGGCGCAGCTCGGGTTTCGCGGCCGCCACGAGCGCTTGGACGAGCGTGGACAGCCCGGTCGTGAGGGTGCCGAACACCGGCGCGCGCGGCGACCTCGGCTGCGGCGGCGCGGGCAGCGTCGTGGCGGCGGCCGCGAGCAGCGAGCCGATGCCCGAGTCCAGCGCGGTGGCCAGGGCGGGCAGCGTGGCGCGCAGGCCGAGCGAGTCCGCGCGGCCCGCGTACACGCCGCCCAGCAGCGGACCGACGAGCCGTTCGCCCACCTCGGGGCCGAACCGCTCGCGCAGCAGCGCGCCGACCGACACGTCCGCGCCGCACAGGCTGATCGGCGGCAGCCCGGGCTCCGCGGCGACCCGGCGCGCGCCCTCCTCCGACAGCACCGCCCGGACCGCCTCGACGCTCGCCGGCACGCCCATCTGGGTGTGCGCCGGGATGGCGCGCACGTCACCCCCCGCGCGGATGCTCCCGGCGACGCCGGTGGGGTGCGCGATCCGCTCGGCCAGCCCGAGTTCGGTGATCAGGTCGGTGGCCTCGGGCCTGCGGTGCACGAACGCCTCGGCGCCCAGGTCGTAGGACCGACCGCCGACCTGGGCGGTGCGCAGCTTGCCGCCGAGCCGGTCGGACTGCTCGACGACGGTGATCGTCGCGGTCGGGCCGAGCAGCAGGCGCAACCGGTGCGCCGCGGCCACACCCGAGATCCCGCCACCCACCACCGCGACGCGCATCGGTCTCATCCCGCCCGGTGCACCAGTTCGACGGCCTTCGTGATCACGTCCGGGTCGGTGTCCGGCAGCACGCCGTGACCCAGGTTGAAGATGTGCCCGGCGGCGGCCCGGCCCTCGGCCTTGATCCGGTCGACCTCGCGCTCGAGCGCGGGCAGGCCCGCGAACAGCAGCGCCGGGTCCAGGTTGCCCTGCACGACCGGCGCCGGGGCGTCCGGCGCGGCCTCGACCAGCCGGCGGACCGCCTCGTCCAGCGGGGTGCGCCAGTCGACGCCGACCACGTCCGCGCCCGCCTCGCGCATCGCGGGCAGCAGGTGGCCCGTGCCGACGCCGAAGTGGATGCGCGGCACCTCGCGGATGCCCTCGAGGACCTTGGTCGAGTGCGGCAGCACGAACTCGCGGTAGTCGCGCTCGGACAGCGCGCCCGCCCACGAGTCGAACAGCTGGACCGCCTGCACGCCCGCGTCGACCTGGGCGCGCAGGAACGCGCCGGTCACGCCCGCGAGCTTGTCCAGCAGCGCGTGCCACAGGTCGGGGTCGCCGTGCATGAGCGCCTTGGTGCGCTCGTGGTTCTTGCTGGGGCCGCCCTCGACCAGGTACGAGGCGAGCGTGAACGGCGCGCCCGCGAACCCGATCAGCGGCACCCCGTCCAGCTCCTTGAGCAGCAGCCCGATGGCGTCCACCACCGGCCGCACCTGCTCGGGCGCCAGGTCGGGCAGCGCGTCCACGTCGTTCCGGTCGGCGACCGGCTTCGCGACCACCGGACCGGTGCCGGGCACGATGTCCAGGTCGACGCCCGCCGCCTTGAGCGGCACGACGATGTCGGAGAACAGGATCGCCGCGTCCACGTCGTGCCGGCGGACCGGCTGCATGGTGATCTCGCGGACCAGGTCCGGGTCGAAGCAGGCGTCGAGCATCGCGGTGCCCGCGCGCAGCGCCCGGTACTCGGGCAGCGAACGACCCGCCTGGCGCATGAACCAGACCGGCGTGCGGGACGGCGTGCCACCGCGTGCGGCGACCAGCAGCGGGGCTTCGGTGTAGTCGCTCATGTCCCTTTCATCGTCCCACGGGCGCGATGCGCGCAGTTTCCGGTACCGGCGTGCCGTGCCTCACCCGACGGGGTTCGAGGCATACAGTCCGTGTGTGACCGGAGTGGCGGCGGAGCCCGAACTGTTCCGGCGGGCGGTGGCGACCCTGCGGTCGGTGCGGGTCCGGCCGGAACTGGAGTTGACCGAGGTGCGACCGCCCCAGAGGCTCGCGCCGTGGGCGTACGCGCTGACCGCCGAGGTGACCGGACCCGGGGACGAGCTGTCCACCGGCCGGCTGGTGCTGCTGCACGACCCCGAGGGCGTCGAGGCGTGGTCGGGCGTGTTCCGGGTGGTGGCGTACGTGCGGGTGGAGGTCGACCCGGAACTGGCCTCGGACCCGCTGCTGCCCGAGGTCGGCTGGTCCTGGCTCGCGGAATCGCTCGAGGAGACCGGCGCGGCCTTCCGCGCCCTGGGCGGCACCGTCACCCAGACCTCCTCGGCCCGCTTCGGCGACATCGCGGGGCCGGCGCGAACCGACGACCTGGAACTCCGCGCCTCCTGGACCGCCGCCGACGCGGACCTGTCCCCGCACGCCCAGGCCTTCTACGACCTGATGGCGACCGCGGTGGGCCTGCCACCGGTGGGCATCTCCACCCTCCGCTGACCCGCGAGCCGCGCGGTCGGGCCGGGCGAGTCCTCCACCCGGGCACCACGAGTCGCGCGGTCGGGACCGGCGAGTCGTCCGGTCGGGTCACGCGAGTCCTGCGTGCGGGTCGGGCGCTCCGGCACCCCGGGTCCTGCGTTCGGGTGCCGGAGCGAGCGCCTACTTCTTGACCTGCTCGGCCTTCTTGACCGGCTCCGGCGGTGGCGGGGTGTCCAGCGCGGTCGCGAGCACCGACGCGGTCAGCCGGATCTGCCAGTTCCGCGCACCGCCCTCGCGCAGCACGGCCGCCACGCTCTCCGGCGAGGTGTCCGCCGGCGGCTGCCAGCAGGTCCGGCGCACCAGGTCGGGCAGCAGCAGGTTCTCCACCGGCAGGGTGTTCGCCTCCGCCACGGCGGCGAGCGCCGTGCGGGCCGCGGCCAGTCGGGCGGCGGCGGCCGGGTCCTTGTCCGCCCAGCGGTTGGGCGGCGGCGGGCCGTCGTGCTGCTGGGACGGCTCGGGGAGTTCGGCGCGCGGCAGCGCGGCGGCCTTCTGCAACGCGCCCAGCCACACGCCCACCATCCGGCGCTGCGCCCGGCCCCGGAACACCGGGAGCGCGGACAGCGTGGCCTCGTCGGGGGGGTTGCGCACGGCCGCCTCGACCAGCGCGGAATCCGGCAGCACCCGGCCGGGCGCGATGTCGCGCTCGCGGGCCACCGAGTCCCGGGCCTCCCACAGCGCCCGCACCGACGCCAGCTGGCGCGGGCTGCGGATCTTGTGGATGCCGGACGTCCGGCGCCACGGCTCGGCGCGCGGACGCGGCAGGGGAGCCAGCCTGGCCGCCTCGAACTCCTCGAGCGCCCACTCCAGCTTGCCCTGCCGCTTGAGTTCCTGTTCGAGCACGTCGCGCAGCTCGACCAGCAGTTCCACGTCGAGCGCGGCGTAGTTCAGCCAGTCGGCCGGAAGAGGACGGCGCGACCAGTCGGCCGCGCCGTGCCCCTTTTCCAGTCGATAGCCGAGCAGGCGCTCGACGAGCGTGCCCAGTGCCACCCGTTCGAAACCGGCCAGCCTGCCCGCCAGCTCGGTGTCGAACAACGCGCTCGGACTCAAGCCCAGTTCGGCGAGGCACGGCAGGTCTTGCGACGCCGCGTGCAACACCCACTCGGTCCCGTCCAGTGCCGCGATCAGCGGGTCGATCCGACCACCCAGGGCGATCGGATCGACCAGCACGGTCCCGGCGCCTTCCCGGCGCAGTTGCACCAGGTAGGCACGTTGCGAGTAGCGGTAGCCCGAGGCTCGCTCGGTGTCCACCGCGACCGGTCCCGTCGCCGCCGCGAGCGCTTCCGCGGCACGTTGCAGCGACGGGGCGTCGGCCACCACGGGCGGAACCCCGTCAGCGGGTTCCGTCAGTGGTACCGGATCAGCTCCGGTTGGTTCGGTTGGCTCGTCGGCGGATACATCCACGGCGGATGACCCTACGACGAACGCACCACTCGCGGGTGTGTTCGGCCGGTTCAGTGTGTTGACCTGCTCAGCGGATCACGCCGGCACGCATGGCCAGCGCCACCATCTGAGCCCGGTCCCCGGTGCCCAGCTTGCGCCCGATCCGCGACAGGTGAGACTTCACCGTGAGCGCGGACAGGCTCAGTGCCTCGCCGATCTCCTTGTTGCTCTGGCCATCGGCGACCAGCTGGAGGACCTCGACCTCACGCGCGGAGAGTTCCCGCGGCGTGTTGTCGGTGCCCGGCACGCGCGTTCCCGCGGCGAGCACGGGAGCCACGCTCGGGTCCGCGTAGACGCCGCCGTCGAGGACCCTGCGCACTCCGTCGGTGACCACCATCGGCGAGGCCGACTTCAGGAGGTACGCCTGAGCGCCCGCCTGGAAGGCCGACCTGACCGCGTAGGGGTCGTCGGAGGACGCGAGGACCACGATGCGGGGCCAGCCCTGGGCACGGAGTTCCGTGACCAGGTCGATGCCGGTTCCGTCCGGCAGACCCAGATCGAGGATCGCGAGATCACACGGTCCGGTGGCGAGAGCCCGCGCCCGAGCTTCCGCGACCGAAGCCGCCTCATGCACTGTCCCGGCTCCCATCTGGGTGAGCCGAGCCGATATCGCCTCCCTCAGCAGTGGGTGGTCGTCGACCACCAACACCGAAAAAAGCTCCTCCCGCGGGTGCGGGACCATGTTCGCCGGCAACGTGCCGGCTGGCGTGGTACGAACGGCCTGACCTAAGCCGACGGCAGCCACGTCACTACCTCCCTGGAGTCGGTCGTGCCCCCCGACCGGCACCGGGACTTTCGGCCAATCAGCCGCGCCACTGATCGACCGAAAGTGGTGTCGTCTGGGGCAGCGTAGCCGCCCAAGCGGGTCTACGGGACGATCAATCGGGTATCTATCGCGAATGAGTCGTCACTGCGGGCCTCCGTTGTCACACGATCGGATGACAATCAGATAGGGGCGGTAACGCGAGTTCCGCTCATGACGACACAGAGGAGTTGCGGGTGGCGAGCACCACAGGTCGAGATCGTGCAGCGGAACTGCTGGCCGGGAGCCCCCTCGTGGACGGTCACAACGACCTCCCGTGGGCACTCCGGGACCGGGTGGCGGGCCGGGAAATCGGTGAAAAGTCAACGCCTGTCGACGTAGCGTTCGACGCGTCCCGAATCGACCTCCGGGCCCTCGTTCCCGGACTGCACACCGACCTCGCCCGCGCCCGGCAGGGCCGCTTGGGCATCCAGTTCTGGTCCGTGTGGATCCCCTGCCGGCTGGCGGGCGACGCAGCCGTCACCACCGTGCTGGAGCAGGTGGAACTGGTCCACCGGCTGATCGGGGAGAACCCGGACGACCTCGCGTTGGCAACGACCGCGGACGAGGCCGAGGCGGCGTTCGCCTCGGGTCGGATCGCCTCGTTGCTCGGCGCCGAGGGCGGCCACAGCATCAACGGCTCGCTGGGCGTGCTGCGGGCCCTGCGCCGGCTCGGCGTCCGGTACATGACCCTCACCCACAACGAGAACACCCCGTGGGCCGATTCGGCGACCGACGAGCCCGTGCACGGAGGGCTCACGGCGTTCGGCCGCGACGTCGTTCGGGTGATGAACGAGATCGGCATGCTTGTCGATCTTTCGCACGTCGCGCCGACCACTATGCGTGACGCCCTGGACGTGTCGACTAAGCCCATCGTGTTCAGCCACTCCTCTTGTAGGGCAGTGGCCGATCACCCTCGGAATGTTCCGGACGACGTGCTCGAGCGGCTGCCCGCCAACGGCGGCGTCTGCATGATCACGTTCGTGCCCGCCTTCGTGTCGCCGCGTCTCGCCCAGTGGGACGAGAACCTGAAGGAGGCGATGGCCCAGGCCGGCGAGCGGCACAACGACCTGGAGGCCCGCGACCGGTTCGCGGCCGAGTGGGAAACCCGCAACCCGCCGCCCGCCGTGACGCTGGACGACGTGGTCGCGCACGTCGAGCACGCGCGCGAGGTCGCGGGCGTGGACCACATCGGCCTCGGCGGCGACTACGACGGCGTGAAGGAGCTGCCGACGGGCCTGGAGGACGTGTCGACCTACCCGAACCTGATCGGCGCGCTGCTCGACCGGGGCTGGAGCGAGGCGGACTGCGCGAAGCTCGCCGGCCGCAACGCCCTGCGCGTGCTGCGGGACAACGACTAGACCCGGCGCGGGCCCGGCGACGTCCGCACGTCGCCGGGCCCGATCCCGGTCAGCACTCCGGCGCGGTGAGGCGGGAGGACAGCTCCCGGCGGGCCAGCCTGCGGACGGCCGCCACCGCCGCGTCGCCCAGCACCGAGCCGACCACCACGCCCTCCAAGGCCGCGTCCTGGTTGGGCGCGCCCAAGACGTAGTCCAGGTCCGCCTCCGCCAGCCGCAGGCAGACCTCGGCGTAGGTGTCGAGCTGCCGGAAGAACTCGTGGTGGCCGACCTCGCGCGCCGTCGTCAGCACGCTCACCAGTGACTTGAAGGCGAACGACTTCGGGTTGCAGTGCCAGCCCCGGGACTCCAGGAACTCGCGCACCTGCTCGCGGGCGACCTCGTCGGAGTCGTCCAGGTTGGGCGGCGCGACCGCGGCGGTGACCGTGCCCATGGCCTTGTGCAGCGACTTGTCCGGGTCGTCCAGCACGCCGAGCACGTCCCGGACGGCGGCGATCGACAAGCCCCCAGTCTCCACCATCGCCCGCACCAGCCGCAGCCGGTGCAGGTGCGCCTCGCCGTAGCGGGCCTGGTTCGGACTCGTCAGCTCGCCCGCGGGGAGCAGGCCCTCACGCAGGTAGTACTTGATCGTCGGCACGGGCACGCCGGTCCGGCGGCTGAGTTCGGCGATGCGCACGGCACGCCCTCCTTCCCTGAGAGCTTCCTCAGTATGGATACTGTAGCTATCCGATAGTAGAAAGTGCTGCTATCCACAACTGGGAGACGCCATGGTCCGCCTGTTCCGGTCCCACCCGCCCCTGATGCTGTTCGCGCTGCTCATGACCGCCCTGACGCTGGCCTCGGTGGTCGGCCTGGTCGCCGACGACCGCACACTGCTCGGTGACCCGATCTGGCTCAAGCCGTTCAAGTTCGCGGTGTCCCTCGCCCTGTACGCGGTGACGCTGACCTGGATGCTCACGTTCGTCACCCGCTTCACCCGCACCGCCCGGTGGGCGGGCACGCTGATCGCCCTCGGCGGCACGGTGGAGATGGTGATCATCGTCGGCCAGGTCGTGCGCGGCAAGCAGAGCCACTTCAACGTGGCGACCCCCTTCGACCAGGCCCTGTGGAACGCGATGGCCGGCACGATCGTGACGGTCTGGCTGATGCACCTGGTCATCTCCCTCATCCTCGTCTTCACCCCGTTCGCCGACCGGGTGGCCGGCCTCGCGATCAGACTCGGCCTGTTCGTCGCCCTGATCGGCCTCGCGCTGGGCATGTTCATGCCGCGCAACGTCCCGCCGGGTCAGGACCCGGCCAAGGGCATCCTCGGCTCGCACGTGGTGGGCGTGCCGGACGGCGGTCCGACGATGGCCGTCACCGGCTGGGCCACCGACGGCGGCGACCTGCGCATCGGCCACTTCGTCGGCATCCACGCCCTCCAGGTGATCCCGCTGATCGCGCTGCTGCTCGCCGGCCGCGCGACCACGCGGCTGATCTGGGGCGTGTCGATCGGCTACCTCGGCCTGACCGCGCTCGTCACCTGGCAGGCTCTGCGCGGCCAGGCCCTGCTCCGCCCGGACACCGCGACGCTGCTGGGCGCGCTGGTCGTGGTCGGCTGGACCGCCGGCGCGGTGCTGGTGGGGCTGCGGAGGAAGCAGGCGGTGGCGGCGTGACCGGGTTCCTGTTCGAGCTGACCTTCTGGCTCACGGTGCCGTTCTGGGGTCTGATGATCTTCGCGCCCACCTGGTCGGGCACGCTCCGGATCGCCTCGTCGCCACTCATCGCGGTGCCGCCGCTGGTCCTCTACACCGGACTGGTCGCCGGGCACCTCCCGGAGCTGTGGGCCACCATGAGCAGTCCGGAGCTCGGCGAGCTCCGGGAGTTCCTGGGCTCGTCCTGGGGCGCGTCGGCGGTGTGGGCGCAGGTGATCGCGTGGGACCTGCTGATCGGGGCGTGGATGTACCGGGAGGGCAGGCGGCTGGGCGTGCACCCGCTGGTGATGGGCCCGCTCCTGCTGGGCACGATCATCCTGTCCCCCTTCGGGTTCCTGGTGTTCCTGGTCATCCGGTGGCGCTGTGACACACCCGACAGGGCGACCTCGGTGGTTACCGACCAGTAACAGGGACTAGAGTTGGGGTTACCGATCGGTAGGACGCCACACGCGGTCGGGACAGAACGTCACCACAAGCGGAGGAGACGCCGTGGCCGCACCAGTAGCGCCGGCACGCGTTCGGAACGTGGTCTTCGTGGACGGCGTGCGCACGCCGTTCGGCAAGGCCGGCCCCAAGGGGATCTTCGCGGAAACCCGTGCCGACGACCTGGTCGTCAAGGTGATCCGCGAACTGCTGCGCCGGCACCCGGAGCTGCCGCCGGACCGGGTGGACGAGGTCGCGATCGCGGCCACCACCCAGATCGGCGACCAGGGCCTCACGATCGGCCGCACGGCCGCGCTGCTGGCGGGTCTGCCCAAGTCGGTGCCCGGCTACGCGGTCGACCGGATGTGCGCGGGCGCGATGACCGCCGTCACGACCTCGGCGAGCGGCATCGCGTTCGGCGCCTACGACGTGGTGATCGCGGGCGGCGTCGAGCACATGGGCCGGCACCCGATGGGCGAGGGCGTCGACCCCAACCCCCGGTTCCTGTCCGACAGGATCGTGGACCCGTCCGCGCTCGTCATGGGTTCGACGGCGGAGAACCTGCACGACCGGTTCCCCGCCATCACCAAGGAGCGCGCGGACACCTACGCCGCCGCCTCGCAGGCCAAGTACGCCGACGCGGTGAAGAACGGCAGGATCGGGCCGGAGTTCGTGCCGGTCGCGACCCGCTCCGCCGAGCACGGCTGGGGCCTCGCGACCGCCGACGAGCCGCCGCGTCCCGGCACCACCGTCGAGGACCTGGCCAAGCTCAAGACGCCGTTCCGCCCGCACGGCCGGGTCACCGCGGGCAACGCGGCCGGCCTCAACGACGGCGCGACCGGCTGCATCCTGGCCGAGGAGGAGACCGCCCGGGAGCTGGGCCTGCCGATCGGCATGCGGCTCGTGGGCTACTCGTTCCTCGGTGTCGAGCCGGAGGTGATGGGCGTCGGACCGGTGCCCGCCACCGAGAAGGCGCTCAAGCGGGCCGGGCTGTCCATCGAGGACATCGGCCTGTTCGAGATCAACGAGGCGTTCGCCGTGCAGGTGCTGGCGTTCCTGGACCACTTCGGCATCGCCGACGACGACCCCCGGGTCAACCAGTGGGGCGGCGCGATCGCGATCGGCCACCCGCTCGCGTCCTCGGGCGTGCGGCTGATGACCCAGCTGTCGCGGCAGTTCGCCGAGCGGCCCGACGTGCGCTACGGCATCACGACCATGTGCATCGGCATCGGCATGGGCGGCACGGTCATCTGGGAGAACCCCCACTGGAACGGAGAAGCCAAGTGACCACGTTGACCGCCGACGAGGCCAAGGCCCTCTTCCCCGACGAGGTCGTGACCCTCGCGCGCACCCGGCTGATCACCGTGCCCGGGCTGACCGGCCCGGTCGCGCTGATCACCATCGACAACGGGCACGACCACACCCGGCCGTCGACGTTCGGCCCGCAGTCGCTGGTGAGCCTGAACTCCGCGTTCGACGAGGCGGCCGCCGCGTCGCCGGTCGCGATCGCGGTGACCGGCAAGCCGTTCGTGTTCGCCGTCGGCGCGGACCTCACCGCGGTGGGCGGCGCGTCCGAGCGCTCCCAGGCGGTGACGATCGGGCAGCTCGGCCACGACGTGTTCCGCCGGTTCACCGAGTCGACCGTGCCGACGTTCGCGTTCGTCAACGGCGCGGCGATGGGCGGCGGCCTGGAGCTGGCGCTGTCCTGCCACTACCGCACGCTGGCGTCCAACGCCGCGGCGATCGCGCTGCCCGAGGTGTTCCTCGGCCTCTTCCCGGGCTGGGGCGGCACGCAGCTGCTGCCGAACCTGATCGGGCCCGACGCCGCGGTCACCGTGATCTTCGAGAACGCGTTGAACCAGAACCGGATGCTGACCCCGAAGCAGGCGCTGGACCTGGGTGTCGCGGACGTGCTGTTCGACTCGGCGGACTACCTGGAGCAGTCGCTGCGCTGGCTGTCCCAGGTGGTGCGGGGTGAGATCTCCCCTTCCCGCAAGGAGATCGACCGCGGCGCCGGCTGGGACGCGGCCGTCGCCCGGGCGAAGTCCATCGTGGACGGCCGCACCAAGGGCGCCGCGCCGGGCGCGCTGAAGGCGTTGGCACTGCTGGAGATCGCCCGCGACAACGACCTGGACCGCGGTTACGCGGCCGAGGTCGAGGCGCTGGCCGACGTGGTGATGAGCGACGAGCTGCGCGCCGGGCTGTACTCGTTCGACCTGGTGCAGAAGCGGGCCAAGCGGCCGGCCGGCGCGCCGGACAAGTCCTTGGCGCGCAAGGTGACCAAGGTCGGCGTCGTCGGCGCGGGCCTGATGGCCTCGCAGATGGCGCTGCTGTTCGCCCGCCGGCTGGAGGTGCCGGTGGTGCTCACCGACATCGACCAGGCGCGGGTGGACAAGGGCGTCGGCTACGTGCACGCCGAGGTCGACAAGCTGCTGGGCAAGGGCCGGGTGTCGCCCGACAAGGCGAACCGGTTGAAGGCGCTCGTGTCGGGCTCGCTGGACAAGGCCGCCTTCGCGGACGCGGACTTCGTCATCGAGGCCGTGTTCGAGGACCTGGACGTGAAGCGGAAGGTGTTCGCCGAGGTGGAGGAGTTCGTCTCCGCCGAGGCCGTGCTGGCGACCAACACGTCGTCGCTGTCGATCACCGACATGGCCGCCGGGCTCGAGCACCCGGAGCGCGTGGTCGGCTTCCACTTCTTCAACCCGGTCGCGGTCATGCCGCTGCTGGAGATCGTGCGCGCCGGGCAGACCGACGACGCGACGCTCGCGACCGCGTTCGCGGTGGGCAAGCAGCTCAAGAAGTCCTCGGTGCTGGTGAAGGACGCGCCCGCGTTCGTGGTCAACCGGCTGCTGACCCGGTTCATGGGCGAGGTCGTGAAGTCGATCGACGAGGGCACGCCCTTCGAGGTCGCGGACAGGGCCACCGAGCCGCTGGGTCTGCCGATGTCGCCGCTGGTGCTGCTGCAACTGGTCGGACCGGCCGTCGCGCTGCACGTGGCCGGCACCATGCACGGCGCGTTCCCGGACCGGTTCGCCGTGTCGGACAACATGAAGGCGTTCGTGGCGGCGGGCAAGACCGCGGTGTGGCAGTGGGACGCCGCGGGCGCGCAGACCGTCGACCCCGAGGTGCAGGCGCTCTGGAAGTTCGGCGATCACCCGCTCACCGGCGACGAGGTGGCCGCGCGAGCGCTGGAGGCGCTGGCCGAGGAGATCCGGATCATGCTGGACGAGGGCGTGGTGGCGGAGGCGCAGGACATCGACCTGTGCATGATCCTAGGCGCCGGCTGGCCGTTCTGGCTCGGCGGCATCACCCCGTACCTGGACCGCTCGGGCATTGCCGAGAAGGTCACCGGCAAGCGGTTCCTCGCGCCCGGCGTGGCGTCGGTCCCCGCCTGACGGTTCCGGTTCGACGCGCGCCCGGTCACCGCGGTGGCCGGGCGCGCTGCGTCACGGGCACGTTGCTGCGAGCGAGTGTCACGACCCGGCAGCCGGGTGAGTGCCGCTCACATCGGCGGCCCGACCCTGATCTTGAGATCATGACCGCACGTCGCAGAGCCCGTGTCCGCCGCGCCCACCACGACCCCGTGCGGGTGGAGGAGCTGGTGGCGTTCCTGCGCGCGGACCGGTCGTGGCGCGAGGAGGTCGCCGCCCGCCTGGTGTCCCGGCTCGACCAGCGGCTGGTGCGGGCGGTGCGGTCGTGCGGGTGCCGGCCGATCGCGCACGTGGCCGAGCAGTTGGACAGCCAGGCGTGCGTCGACCTCGGCCCGGGCGCGCCGTACCAGCTGGCGAAGGCCGTCTACGGGCACGTCCACCTGCGCGGCGCGGCGCGGTTGCGGCACACCGCGCGCAGCCTGCGGGTGCTCGGCGTGTACCTGTGCGGCGCGGACCTGGCGCAGTGCCCGTGCGCGGAGGCGCTGGCCCGTGACCCGCAACAGGTCCGGGTGGACCTCGTGGTCTCCGGAGCGTTGGACGGTGCCGGCTTCTGACCCCGGTTTGACGGTCACTCCGACGGGCAACCTCGTCACCGTGGGTGAAATCCGGATCGGCACCTCAGGCTGGCACCACCCGGGGTGGCGCGGCGACTTCTACCCGCGCGGGCTGCAACAGCGGCTGGAGTTGGAGTTCCTGTCCCGGCGCCTGACCACCATCGAGCTGAACAGCCCGTTCCACGGCCTGCGCTCCCCCGCCGACTACGCCTCGTGGCGCGACCGCACGCCCGAGGGGTTCGTGTTCGCGGTCAAGGGCCACCGCGAGGTCACCCACACCCGCCGGTTGCGCGACGCCGCCGAGACCGTGGCCGAGTTCTTCGACTCGGGCGTGCGCGAACTCGGGCCGAAGCTCGGACCCGTGCTGTGGCAGTTTCCGCCGAGCCTGCCGTTCCACCGCGACCGGGTGACCGCGTTCCTGGACGCCCTGCCCCCGCTGCGGCACGCCGTCGAGCCCCGGCACCCGGGCTTCGCCGACGAGTCCTTCGTGGACCTGGTGCGGGACCGGAACATCGCGCTCGTGCTGCCGTCGTCGGGCGGCCGGTGGCCGGAACCCGACCGGCCGACCGCCGACTTCGGCTACGTGCGCCTGCACGGCGACCGCGAGCTGTACCGGAGCCACTACGACGACGTGGCGCTGACCCGCTGGGCCGGCCGGATCCGGGAACTCGCCGCCGACGGCGACGTGTTCGCGTACTTCGACAACACGATGGACGGCGCCGCGCCGCACGACGCCGTCGCCCTCGCGGACCGCCTCACGCCAACCGCGGAACCCGGTCCAGGTGGATCCCGAAGTACTTCGCGTGCGCGTCGATGACCCCCTGGTCGTCCAGGTCCTCCACGTGCTTGACCTCGCCGTCGGTCACCACGAGCTTCGACCCGGCCACCGTGATCCGCCCGGTGTCGGTGGGCAGCGAGCACATCGCGCCCTCCCGGAACTTCGACCCCGGCCACGTCTGCTGGTACCAGCACGCCGCCCGGAACTCCTCCAGCGCGCGCGGCCGGAGTTCGAGCCGGTACTGCACCACCCCGTCGTGCAGCACGTCCACGTCGCCCTCGGGTGTGTCCACCAGCCGGAACACCCCGGCCGGGTCGAGCTGGTCCTCCCGGCTCGCCAGGTCGAGCGGCCCGACCGCGAACCGGCCGAAACCCACGTCCACCAGCAGGTCGCCCACCCGCAGCGCCATGTGGTCGAACGGCGGCCCGAACCCGGCGGGCCCCAGCACCTTGCCGCTCAGCATCACCGCGTCGTGCCCCAGCGCCCGCAGCAACTGCGCGAACGCGCCGTTCAACTCGTAGCAGAAACCTCCCCTGCCCCGGTCGACGATCTTCGCCACCACCGCGTCGGGGGTCAGCTCGATCGGCTCGTCCAGGTGGATCGAGAGGTTCTCGAACGGCACCGCCGCCAGGTGCTTCCCGTGCAGTTCCCGCACCCCGTCCGCCCGCGTCGCCCCGATGCGGTCGAGGTAGGCGGCCACAGCCTGTTGGTCCATGTGCCCAATCCACCCCGGACCCCACCGGAGGTCAAGTCCACGTCGACGTGACTCGCGCCGCGCACCCGCCCGTGCACGACGGCCGGGTGATCCGGATCGGCACCTCGGGCTGGGTGTACCCGCCGCGGCGCGGCGTGTTCTACCCCGAGGGCCCGGCACACCGGCACGAACTCGAGTAGCTGTCCCGCCGGGTCGACTCGGTCGAGCCGAACGGCACGTTCCACTCGCTCGAAACGCCGGCCGACTTCCGCGCCTGGCACGCGGCGACCCCCGACGACTTCGTGTCCGCGGTCGAGGGCGGCCGGTTCATCACCCACATGAAGCGCCTGCGCGACGCCGAGGAGCCCGTGCGCACGTTCTTCGCCTCGGGCGCGCTCGAACTCGGCGCCAAGCTCGGGCCCGTGCGGTGGCAGCTGCCGCCGACCCCCGCGTTCGACCCGGACCCGCTGACGTCGTTCTTCGCCGTGCTGCCGCCTGCCCGCCCTGCTCCGCGAGCACCGGGTGGCCCTGGTCGTCGCCGACACCGCCGGCCGCTACCCGGGCCGACCCACCTCACCGCCGACTTCGTCCACGTCCGCCTGCACGGCGAGGACGAGCTGTACGCCGGCGGCTACACCGACGAGGCCCTGGGCCGCGCGGAGTCCCGGACCCACGACGTGCACGCCCACTTCGACAACGACGCCAAGGTGACGGCGCCCCGGCGCTGGCCAGCCCACGTCGGGCCACCGCGCCGGACCTGACCCGGCCCGACTGGCCGGACGCGCGACGCGCCCACACAATCGGGTGAACCGGCACGGCCGCGCGCCCACAGCGGCCGGAGAAGCCCGACCCTGGCGGTCGTGGAGGTGATCGGGATGTCGACTCGGACGGTGCTGGGCGCGGTGGCGATCACGGTCGGCGCGCTCGCGTCCACCGGCACCGCCGCCGCGCAGCAGGACGGCTGCGAGCGCGGCGAGTTCTGCGTCTGGACGGGCCCCTCCTACACCGGCGCGCGCCAGGTGCTCGACGTGGAAACCGCGAACCCGGGCAGCTGCGTGCCGCTCGCCGCGCCCGCCCGCTCGTTCGTCAACCGGCTGACCCGCGACGTGACGGTGTACCAGGGCCCGACGTGCTCGACCGAAGCCGACTTCACCACCTACCCCGGCCACGGCACCTACGTCCCGGACGCGCCGTTCGTGGTGCGCGCCGTCCAGGTGTGGCAACCCTGACCGCCGTCACCCGATAGCGTCACGGGTGTGTTGGGAACGCTCGCCCGCTGGGCCGTGGCCGTGCCGGTGCTCGTGGCCGCGCTGCTCGCGCCGGCGCTGCTGTCGGACGTCGACCTCCGCACGCCCGCCGCGTGGCCGGTCTGGCTCGCGGTGGCGCTGTTCGGGTACGCGTGGCGCAAGCCCGAGCTGTGGTGGCTGCCCGTCCTGGTCGCCGCCCTGCCCTACACCTTCCACTCCTACCCCGTCTTCCTGGCCGTCCTCGTCGCCACCACGCTGGCGTGGCGGGTGCGCGGCCTGGTCACCCCGCTCGGCTCCGCGGCACTGGCCCGCTCCCCGGTCGAGGTCGTGCTGCCCACCCGCGACGGCAGCAGGCTCCGGGTCGGCGGCCGCGCGCTGTTCTACGAGCAGCTGGCCCCACCCGGCGACGACCGCGCGCCCGCCCGACTGGTGATCCCGTTCCACCGCGTCGAGTTCGTCGAGGCCGGCACGATGACCGACCACACGCGGTGGGGACTGCCCAACACCAGCACCACCGTCGTGGAACGCGGCGCGGTCGTCCGGATCGTCGGCGCCGGCCAGCAGTGGCTCCTGACCACCTACGGCGCCACCGAGCCGATCACCGCGTTCCTCACCCGCCGGATCGCCGCCCGCGCCAAGGCCACCACCAGGCCGACCGCGGCCGCCGCCCGGTGGTGGCCGCACGCGCCCGCGAACCCCGAGGACGTCACCCGCACCGAGCGCAAGCGCGGCGTCGCCGGCCTCCTCGACGCCTGGCGCGACGCCCTCTGGCCGGCCCGCGCCGTCGAGGAGCAGCCGCGCCCACCCGACGCCGGCCCGTGGGGCGAGACCAGGCCCGGCGTCGCCCCGGTACCCGGCTATCACGCCCAGGCGCCGACCACCGACCGCGCGTAGTCGCCGAACGAGCGCGCCGGCCGACCCAGCACCCGCGGCACCACGTCCGACACGTGCGCGTCCTGACCCTCCCGGATGGCCAGCAGCGAGTAGGTCAGCACCTGCGCGTACTCCGCCGACAACCCGTACCCGGCCAACGACGCGGTGAACGGCTCCGGCGGGCTGTCCACGATCTTCGCGATCCGACCCGACTCCCGCCCGATCACGTCCACCGCGTCCTGGAACGACAAGGCCTCCGGACCCGACAGCTCGTACACCCGACCGGCGTGCCCCTCGGAGGTCAGCGCCACCACCGCGACGTCCGCGATGTCCTGCGCGTCGATGAACGGATGAGCTCCGTTCCCCTTGCCCGGCAACGTGATCTCCCCCGCGAGCAACTGCGGCAGCAACATGTCCTCGCTGAAGTTCTGGTGGAACCACGTCGGCCGCAGCACCGTCCAGTCCACTCCGGACTCCCGCACCGCCGCCTCGCGCCCGTCGGCCGGGTCGATCCCGCGCGCCGACAGCAGCACGATCCGCCGCGCGCCGGCCGCCACCGCCTGCGGCACGAACGCCTTCACCTCGGCGTCGGACAGCGAGTCGGCGGGCGGCACCAGGTACACCGCCGACACCCCGTCGAGCACCGGCGCCCACGTGTCCCGGTCGTACCAGTCGAACCTCGGCTCCGAGGACCGCGACACCGCGCGCACGTCGGTCAACCCCGCCACCACCCGGCGACCCGTCTTGCCCGTGCCGCCCACCACCAGAATCGTCATGCACCAAGGAAACCAACGCGGATCCGGACCGCCCATGGTCGAAACCCGCGACTCCATGTTCAATCGTCCACGTGGACGCTCTCACCGACCTGCTCCGCGGCGTGCACGCGCGCAGCGCGACCCTGTGCCGCTCGTTCGCGTCGCCGCCGTGGTCGCTGCGCCTCGCGCCCACCGCGGTGCTGACCGTCGTCGTCGTGGTCGGCGGTGACGGCTGGCTGCACGCCGAGGGCCACGAGCCGCAGCGGCTCACCGCGGGCGACGTCGGTTTCGTCCGCGGGCGCACCAGGTTCGTGCTCGCCGACGACCCCGCGACCCCGCCGCAGGCCGACCTCGCCCGCGACGACTGCGCGCGGTGGGCGCGCGGCACCCGCACCTACGGCCTCGCCGACCGCGGCGACACCACCGTGATCACCGGCAGCTACGAGGTCGACGGCAGCGTGCCGCACCGGCTCCTCGACGCGCTGCCGAAGGCGTTCGTCGTGCCGTGCGCCGACGGGCCGTGCCCCGCGCTCGACCTGCTGTCCGAGGAGATCGCCAAGGACCGGCCGGGCCAGGACACCGTGCTCGACCGCATCCTGGACCTGCTGCTCGTGTTCGCGCTGCGCGAGTGGTTCGACACCCGCGCCGACGCGCCCGGCTGGTACCTCGCGCTGGGCGACCACGTCGTCGGACCGGCCCTGCGCGCCGTCCACGACGAACCGGGCCGGGCGTGGTCGGTCGCCGACCTGGCCGCCGTCGCCGGCGTGTCGAGGGCCTTGCTGGCCAAGCGCTTCACGGCGCTCGTGGGCGCGCCGCCGCTCACCTACCTCACCGAGTACCGGATGGACCTGGCCGCGGCACTGCTGGACGAACCCGGCGCCACGGTCGACGCGGTGGCCCGCGCCGTCGGGTACGGCGACGGGTTCGCCTTCAGCACGGCGTTCAAGAGGGTGCGCGGTGTGCGGCCCAGCGAACGGCGTGTGGTAGCAGTGCGGGTATGAACTCGCTCGAAGACCTGCGCGACGCGCTGCGCCGCTTCGCCGCCGCCCGCGACTGGGACCGCTACCACACGCCGAAGAACCTGGTGATGGCGTTGTCCGGGGAGGTCGGGGAGCTGACGGACCTCTTCCAGTGGCTCACGCCCGAGGAGGCGGCGAACGCGATGGCGAACCCGGAGCTGGCGTGGAACGTGCGCGACGAACTCGCGGACGTCGTGCACTACCTGGTGCGGTTGGCCGACAAGCTCGACGTGGACCTCGTCGAGGCGGCCTTCGCGAAGATCGAGCGGAACGAGAAGCGGTTCCCGACCGGCTCGCTGGAGCCCGTCGAGTGACCTACACGTAGGTCAGCAGCAGGAGGATCAGGGAAACCAGGAGGATCGCGGCCAGCACCACGGGCGCCCACGGCGACGGACCCGGCGGTCTGCACCGGGCATGCCTGCCCGGGCGTCTTCGCGCTCGCCACGGCACCGCGACCTCCCACAACCCATTGCTCATGGGACTAACGTAGGAGTGATCACCAGATCACTCCGGTCGTGTCACCCGCACGCCCGCCCGGTGTCAGCCGGACAGCGGTGTGGCGCGGCCGGACGGTGACCGTTCACCGAGCAGGGGTGGCCGTGAGTGTCGTAGTGGTGGGTGCCGGTGTCGCCGGAACGGCGTGCGCCCGTGCCCTGGTCGATTCCAAGGTCGCTGTGCGCGTCCTCGAGCGCGGGCACGTGCCGGGTGGGCGGATGGCGAGCAAGCGCTACGGCGATCGGCGGGCGGACATCGGTGCGGGCTACTTCACCGTGTCGGACGACCGGTTCGCCGCGGTCGTCGCGCAGTGGCGCGAGGCGGGCCTCGCGCGCGAGTGGACGGACACCCTGGCGGTGCACGACGGCTCCGGGTGGAGCAGCACCACGGGTCCGGCCCGGTGGGCGGCGCCCGGTGGCCTGCGGTCGCTCGTGGAGCACCTGGCGTCCGGCTTGGACGTCCGGGTGCGGTCCGCCGTGGAGTGGGTGGAGCCCGGCCCCCGCGTCGACGGCACCGCGGTCGACGCCGTGGTGCTGGCGATGCCGGGCCCGCAGGCCGCGCGCCTCCTCGACCCCCGGCTGACGGCCGTCCGGGACGCCGTGGACGGCCAGGGCTGGCGTCCGGCGCTCGTGGCGACCCTGGAGTACCCGGACCGCTCCTGGGAGGACTTCAAGGGCGTCTTCGTCAACGACCACCCGGTGCTGCGCGCCGTTTTCGACGACGGCAGCAGGCGCGGGGACGGCGCGCCGGTCCTGGTGGCCCACACGGGCCACGAGTTCGCGGAAAGCTTCGTCGCCGACGCCCCGGAGGCCGCGGCCGACATCGAGGGCGCGGTGCGCGAGCTGCTGACCCTGCCCGCGGCCGCGCGCGTCCACGTGCACCGGTGGACCTTCGCCACCCCGACCACCCCCAACCCGGCCCCGTTCTTCCTCGGCGACGACCTGGTGGGCGTGGCCGGCGACGCGTGGGGTTCGCCGAAGGTGGAAACGGCCTGGCTCTCCGGCACCCTGCTGGGTCGCGCGCTGGCCGAGAAACTGGCCTAGGAACGCCGCCGCGGCGTTCCGCCGGGCCATCAACGCAAAAAAGCCCTTCGGGGCACCCGGATAAACCAGGTGCCCCGAAGGGAAAGAATGTTCGGCGGCGTCCTACTCTCCCACACCCTCACGAGTGCAGTA
>NZ_JBFAEO010000060.1:0-46629 GCF_040642015.1 Actinosynnema sp. NPDC020468 | reverse complement strand
TGCTGGTTTGTGTCCTGCGGGGGGGGGCCCGGGGGCGGGGGGCCCCGGCCCCCCCCGGGGGCGGCGGGGGGGGGGGCGCCCCCCCCCCCCCCGCCCCGCCCCGGCGCTCGTCGCGTCCGCGGTCAGGGTACGAACCTCGTCGCCGGGTAGCGCGGGTCGTCGTGGTCGAACAGGTGCCGGTCGCGGTGCTTCAGGTGCAGGTCGAAGAAGCCCGCCAGGTACTCGTGCTGGGCCCGCGCGGAGCGCGTCGGGTCGATCGTGCCGATGATCGCCTCCGACACACCCGGCTGAAGCACGCGGGACAACTGCGGCAGCACCACCTGGTAGTCGGTGAAGCCCAGGTGCGCCGAGCCGGAGAAGTGCAGGTCGCGCTTCCACCCCCGCTGGTTGGTCCAGAACGTCCCCCACGACGGCTCGAAGCCCGACGTGTGCGTGCCTTCCCGCACCTGCCCGGTCGCCGGGTCGACGGCGTCGCTGCCGACGAGCATGAACGGCCGGCCGACGCCGTGCAGCACGCTGTCGCCCGGCAGGTCCGGGTCGCCGACCACCATCGACCCGTCGAGGTTCACGCCGGCGTCGAACCGCTGGTCCCGGTACATCGTCTCGGCCGCGGTGAAACCGCCGTAGGAGTGGCCGAACACGCCGACGTCGGACAGGTCGAGCGAGCCGGCCAGGCCGCGCGGCAGCGGGTCGTGCTCGGCGTCCGGGTTCTGCCCGCGGTCGAGGTGGGTCACCTCGTCCAGCACGAACCGGGTGTCGGCGATCCGGGCCTCGAGCGCGGTGCGGAACGACGCGGGGTCGTCACCCACCTCGGCCTCCACCACCCGCCCGTTCGGGAACTCGACCCACTGCGACTCGTAGGTGTGCGCCATCGACACGACGACGTACCCGTGGCTCGCGAGGTCGTCGGTGATGGTCGCGTTGAGCTCCCGCGCCACGCCGAACCCCGGCGAGAACAGCACGACCGGCCACCCGCCGCGCACCCGCTCGACCGGCGCCGCCGTGCGCGCCCGCCGCGTGGTGCCGACCCAGTCGACCGGACCGGTCAGCACCGAGGAGACCTCGCGGTCCAGCACCCGGGCGCCGGCGGCGGAGAGCCAGGGTGCCCGCGCGCCGGCGGGCCACGCGGGGTAGGTCACGGTGACCATGAGTTCGCGCTTCTCGTTCGGGTGCCACGGGTCCTGGCGCCCGGTGTCGACCAGGTGCAGCTCCGCGGTCCCGACCTGGTGTGGCCCGGACAGCGCGGGCAACGCCACGCGCGCGGCGCCCGCGGCGACGGCCTGCGCGGGCACGGCGGACAGCACCGCGGACAGCGCGGCGGCGGTCGCCAGGGCGACGAGCGGCAACGCTCTACGTCTGTACATTGTGGACTCTTTCTCGGGTGGTCCGTGGACGCCCACAGTGGCAAGCGCCCCGGTCCACCCGCGTCCTCCTCGCGGCTGCCGCCATCCCCGCCCTCAGAACGAGACCGGCACGACGAAAGCATGACGACACACCGGCTCACCCGGTGTGTCGTCTTCTTGACGGCGAACGTCCGTCCGCGCTCGCCGAGACCGCCACCCCGAGCCGCGCGGCGATGCCGCCCCGACCGCCGGCGGGGAGTCGCGCACCCCCGGTCGGCGATCGCCCGCCCGGGCCGTGCGCACTCGGCGCGTTCGGCGGCAGGGCACCGCCGCCGCCCGCCGTCGTCGGAGTCGGCGGCCGTATTGGCGGCCCACGGCGGGTTCGCCCTTTCGGTGGCCTCGGCGTTCGCCCGCTCCACGACCGCACCCGCACGCGGTCGGGATATGGTCTGAACCACTACCGCCGGCACTCGAAGAAGGCGACTGCCGGCGACCGGACAACGCGCCGTCCGCGACCGGGCGGGAATTGCCGGACCGGTGTCGCGACATTCGTCGCGCATTCGCGGATACCACCGGCCCCGCCGGCCTGCCACCTGCGAAGGGAGGTCCGGGCCGCACCTCCCGAAGTCGGGCAAAAGTCGGGCCGAGTAGCGGCTGTCACTTTGTTGGAGAGGCGTCCTAATACATTACCTACGGTAGCCGGACGTGCGTTCATCACTCGGACAGCGTAGTGACAGGTCTGAGCCGTGCCGTTACGTTCGAGTGAGCCCTGACCAGCACCAAGTCTTCTGGGGAGTCGGGGCGATCCGTTCATGACGAGGTTGGGGGATCTCATGCGGACCTTTTCTACCGGTGCCCGAAGTAGGTGTTTTCCGGGACGCTCACCCCGCATCGGGGTGACCCGGTAAGGCCGAGTGGTCATTTTCACCGGACACCCGGGAATCCCTCGGGAACACCCGGCCGGACATCGCCCGCGGCTCATTCGAGAGCCCCGGGGTAAACGTAGGCGCAATGGCCCACGGCGTGCGTCGGTTCGCACCGGCACGACTGGTCGACCTGGGCGCGACCACGTGGGACCGCGAGTGCATAACGCATAAATCGCGAAGCGGATGGACATCCTCCGCATCGGCGATCCGAGGCAGTTTCGGAGGCGAACGAGCGCATGACGGAGATGGCTGATCACCTGCGGGCTGGGAACATCGTCACGTGAACCCGTTGACGTACTCGCCGCGCCTGGTCAAGGCGCTCCCACCACTCGACGTGCACGGCCGGACCCTCAAGGTGTACGGGATGTTCGCGGAGCCCGAGCGCGCCGCCACCCTCCCGGAGCCGGAGTGGTTGCGGCGGCAGGCCGCCTCGGTGCTGACCGGACCGCTGGAGGAGGGCGACCACCCGGTCGGCTTCCTGATCCTGCACTACGGCATGGACGGCGACTACCTGCTGGTGAGCCAGTGGTACGACGCCAACATGATCAAGCACTGGGTGCGCGGCTCGGTGGTCGACGCCGCCGGCGACACCACGTTCGAGCCCCTGGAGCAGCGCGACCTGGTCGCCTGCGTCTGGGAGCTCGAGGTCATGCGGTTCGAGCGCGACGCCTGGGTGAAGACCGTCCTGGCGCGCGGCCGGTTCGACGAGGCCTCGCGCGAGGCCTACCTGGCCATGACGTTCTCGGGGTGGGTATGAGCCACGACGTCAAGGTGCTGCCGATCGAGCCGTCCCACCTGGACACGCTCCTCGTGCTGTGCGCGGAGCACGCCGTGTACGAGAACGCGGACTTCCGGGAGCACGGCCAGGTCGAGCGCTGGCGCTCGGCGCTGTTCGCCGCGGAGCCGAGGTTGCACGGCTGGATCGCGACCGACGGCGGCGAGCCCTGCGGCTACATGACCGCCACCGTCGACTTCGCCACCTGGAGCGCCGCGCCGTTCGCCTACATGGACTGCCTCTACCTCCGGGAGTCCCACCGCGGGCTCGGGCTCGGCCGGGTGTTCCTCGACCGGCTGCGGGAGTTCGCGCGCGCCAACGGGTGCGGCTGGGCCGAGTGGCAGACGCCCGAGGACAACGCGCTCGGCATCGGCTTCTACCGGCGGATGGGCGCGACCTCCCGGACCAAGGCCCGCTTCACCTACGACGTCGGCGAACGGGGCGGGTCGTGACGCGAAGCCGGACCGCCGCGCTGCCGCCGTGGTCGCTCGACCCCGCCGACCGGGCGTTACCGGCGCCGGCGCTCGGCGACCTCGTCCGGGCGGCGGCACGCAACTGGCCGGACCGGCCGGCCGTCCACGACGGACGTTCCGGCCACACGTTCGGCGAGCTCGAGCAGCGGGCCCGCGCGCTCGCCGCGTGGTTGGAGGGCCGCGGTGTCGGCCGGGGCGACCGGGTCGCGATCCTGGCCGAGAAGTCCGCGCTCATGCCCGTGCTGGCGGTCGCGATCTGGAAGCGCGGCGCGGTCTACGTGCCGCTGGACGCCACCCAGCCGCTGCCCCGCCTGCGCGCCCTGCTCGACCGGCTGGCGCCGCGGGTGGTGCTCGCGCTGGACGACCGCGAACCGGCGGTCGACCTCGAGTGGGCGGGTCGGACGCGGCTCGACGCGATCCTGGCGACGTCCGCGCCGGACCAGCCGACCCTCGCGCACGAGCCCGAGGACACCGCGTACATCATCTTCACCTCGGGGTCGACGGGCACGCCGAAGGGCGTGGAGATCACCGTCGCGAGCCTCGTCGCGTACTTCGGCAACCACAACGAGGTGCTCCGGTTCACGCCGGACTCCCGGGTGTTCAGCCTGTCCCCGTTCCACTTCGACGTGTCGATCGAGGACACGCTGCTGCCGCTGTCGCTGGGCGCGTTCGTGCACCAGTTCCGCGGCGTCCACGCCGGGGCGATCATGCGCGCGATCATCACCCGCGAGCGGATCACCCACCTGATCGCGGTGTCCACGCTGCTCACCATGATCACCGCCGGCGGCCGGCACGTCACGAGGGCGGACTTCCCCGCCCTGGAGATGGTCATGACGGGCGCGGAGGTCTGCGACCCCGGCGTGATCAACGTGTGGAAGACCGGCCTGCCCGAGGTGCGGGTGATCAACGTCTACGGGCCGACCGAGGCGACGATCGTCTGCACCGCCCACGAGATCGAGCGGGTCGACCCGGAGCGGACGACCTCGTACCCGATCGGCCGGCCGCTGCGCGGTGTGCTGGCCCGGCTCGTGGACGACGGGGTCGAGGTCCGCGAACCCGGTCGGGTCGGCGAGCTGTGGATCGGCGGCGAGCAGGTGATGCGCGGCTACTTCGACCAGCCGGAGGAGACCGCGCGCCGGGTGGTCGAGGTGGACGGCGTCCGCCACTACCGCACCGGCGACCTGTGCAGCTACGACGACAACGGCGACCTGGTCTTCCAGGGCCGCGACGACGACGAGGTGAAGCTCGCCGGGCGGCGGATCCACCTCGGTGAGATCCGCGAGGTCGTGCTGGGCTCGCCGGGTGTCGAGCGGGCGGCCGTCGCGCTGGTGCCGCGGCGCGGTCAGGACGTGATCGCCCTCGTGGTGATGGCGCCGGACCGGGCCGTGGTGGCGGAGGTCGAGAAGCGGTTGGCGGACCTGCTGCCGGAGTACATGCGCCCGACGCTGGTCGCCTGGTCGCCCGAGTTGGCCGTGGCCTCGACGGGCAAGACGGACGAGAACGGCGTGATGCGCAGGCTCGCCGAGGCGGCCCGCGAGTCGACCGCGACGCACTTCGCGCTGACGGCGGGCGGCGCGGTCGAACCCGTGGACGGGAACGGCCGTGGCTGACGTCGGGGCGCGGGCCGTGCACGTCGAGTTCGGCAGGCTGGCCGCCGCGCGCAGGATCATGGCGGTCAAGGCGTCCACGGGTTCGCTCGCGGACGACCGGGCGAACGCCGAGCGCTGGATCGCGCGCTTCGGCAGCGCCGTCGAGCCGGACGACGGCGCGTCGGTCGAGCCGGGCGGGCACTCGGTGCTCGTCCGGCCGGCGCGACAGGTCGCGACCGCGCCCCACGTCCTCTACGTCCACGGCGGCGGGATGGTCTACTACTCGACCGCCCTGTTCGAGCCGTTCCTGCGCACCCTGGCGAACACCCTGCACGCGCCGGTGGAGGCGTTCGACTACCTCAAGGCGCCGGAGCACAGCGTCGAGGAGTCGGTGGGGCTGCTGGGAGAGCACGTCGCGGCCCGGTGCCGCGCGCTGGAGGGCCGCCCGCTCGTGATCGCCGGGGACAGCGTCGGCGGGCTGCTCGCGCTCCACCTCGCGCTGCGGGTGCTGCCCGACGTCTTCTCGCGCGTGGTGCTGATCTACCCGGTCCTCGACCTGCGCACGGAGCGCGAGTCCTACCGGGAGTTCGGCGAGGGCTACTTCCTCGACGGCGCGGCCATGCGGCTGTTCCGGTCGTTCCTGGAGCCCTTCTTCGCCGACCGCGACTTCGACCCGTTCGCCCTGACCGACGCCGACCTGGCCCGACTGCCGGACTGCTCGGTCGTGACGGCCGGCTTCGACGTGCTGCGGGACGAGGGGCTCGGCTGGGTGCGGCACCTGGCCGAGCGGTCGGTTCCCGTGCGGCACCGGCACTTCCCGGACCTGCCGCACGACTTCTGCCTGTACGCGGGCCGGTTGGCCTCGGCACGCGACGCCGTGGCCGAGATCGCCCGGACCGCGTTCACCCGGGAACCCGCCTAGCCGACCCCCGCGGGTCGGCGCCGGAAGAGCGAGTGGAGGAGGGAAAGTGGCAGTCCGAGCCGCCGCGCTACCACCGTGGTCGGTCGATCCCGCCGACGGGACCGACCCGCCACCCGCCCTCGGTGACCTGTTCGTCGCGCCCGCCCGGCGGTGGCCGGACCGCGCGGCGATCGACGACGGCGCCACCGGGTACACGTTCGCCGAACTCGAGGAGGGCACGCTGGCGGTCGCCGCCTGGTTGGCCGGACAGGGCGTCGGCCCGGGCGACCGCGTGGTGGTGCTGGCCGAGAAGCGCGCCGTGGTGCCGATCCTCGCGGTCGCCGTCTGGAAGCGCGGCGCGGTCTACGTCCCGCTGGACGCGGCCGAGCCGGTGGCCCGATTACGCGGGCTGCTCGCCCGGCTGGAGCCGGCGGTGGTGATCGCGCTGGACGACCGGGACGACCCGGTCGCCACCACCGGCCGTCGACTGGGCGGCGCGGAACTCGCCGGGATCCTGGCCGGGCCGCCCGCGACCCACACCACCTCGGCACACCCGCCGGGGCAGGCCGCGTACATCATCTTCGCCTCCGGTCCGACCGGCGAGCCGCAGGGCGTCGAGAACAAGGCCGAGAGCCTCCACGCGTACTTCCGCGCCCACAACGAGGTGCTCCGGTTCACCTCGGCCTCCCGGGTGCTGAGCCTGGCGCCGTTCCACGTCGACGTGTCCTTCGAGGACACCCTGCTGCCGCTGTCGTTGGGCGCCTTCACCTTCCAGTTCCGCAACCTGCCCGCCGGCGCCGTGATGCGCGCGGTGCTCGGCCGGGAGCGGATCACCCACCTGATCGCGGTCACCATGCTGCTGACCATGATCACCGGCGACGGGCGGCAGCTCACCCGGGCCAAGCTGC
The DNA here is from genome assembly GCF_040642015.1 of Actinosynnema sp. NPDC020468. Lineage (NCBI taxonomy): Bacteria > Bacillati > Actinomycetota > Actinomycetes > Pseudonocardiales > Pseudonocardiaceae > Actinosynnema > Actinosynnema sp. NPDC020468. Next base: position 39,714 of record NZ_JBFAEO010000060.1, on the reverse strand, counting down.
CCGACCTGGAGCTGGTGATGACCGGCGCCCAGGTCTGCGACCCCGCCGTGCTGGACACCTGGAAGCGGCAACTGCCCGACGTCCGCCTCCTGCACGCCTTCGGGCCGCCCGAGGCCACGGTTTTCAGCGTCTCCCAGGAGATCGGGGCCGCGCGCACCACCCCGTACCCCATCGGCCGACCCCTGCGCGGGCTGACCGCGACGCTGGTCGCCGACGGGGTCGAGATCACCGAACCCGGTGTGCCGGGCGAACTCCAGGTCGGCGGCGAGCAGGTGATGCTGCGCTACTTCGACCACCCCGCCGAAACCGACCGGGTGCTCGTGGAACGGGACGGCACGCGCTACTTCCGGACCGGCGACGTCTGCGCCTACGACGAGGAGGGCGCCCTGGTGTTCCTGCGGCACGGCGACGAGGACGTCACGTGGATCGCGGGTCGCCGCACCCACCTGGGTGAAATCCGCCGGGTGGCCCAGGGTTGCGCCGGCGTCGACCGGGCGATCGCGGCCAGGATCCGGCGCGACAACCGCGACGTGGTCGCCCTCGTCGTCGTCGCGGCGGACCGACGGGTGCTGCCCGAGGTGGAGGCCCTGCTGTCCGTCCTGCCCGACTACCTGCGCCCGACCGTGATCGCCTGGTCGCACCCGACCACCGCCGACGACGGCGCGGTGGTCGAACGACTCGCGGACGCGGCCCGGCGGTCGCCCTCCCGGTATTTCGCGCTGTCGGCCGATGACGCCGTCGAGCCAATCGACAAGGTGGAGCCATGTCTGTAGCGGTGAAGGAGAAGGTCGCCGAGTACCTGGAGGCGGCGCTGGGCAAACCGGTCGACCTCGCGCCGCTGCCCGACGACACGCCCCTCAACGATTTCGGCCTCGACTCGCTGTCGACCATCGGCGTGCTCGTCACGCTCCTGGAGGACTGCGGGGTCGACCTGGGCGAGCACGCGGACTCGCTGGTCACCCCGAGCACGTTGGACGACCTCTACGCCATCGCCGACCGGTTCATGGGCACCGGGGAACCGAGCACCGAGGAGAGCGACATGACCCGGGAACAGCGCTCGCAGTTGGACTTCTACCAGGAGAAGCTCGCCTACGAGATCGACTCGGCTGACTTGCAGACCGCGCTGGACGAGGGTCAGGACATCGTCGTGGTCGACGGCCGCAGCAGCGAGTCCTACGCGCTGGAGCACATCCCCGGCGCGCTCAGCATCCCGCACCGCTCGATCTCCCAGGAGTCGCTGGCGGGCCTGTCCAAGGCGCCGCTGTACGTCGCCTACTGCGACGGCATCGGCTGCAACGCCTCCACCAAGACCGCGATCAAGCTCGCCACCTCGGGCTTCCGGGTCAAGGAGCTGATCGGCGGGCTGGACTGGTGGAAGCGCGACGGCCACGCGATCGAGGGGCACGCCGCCCAGTGCGCCGAGCACGGCCGCGTCGCCTGCGGATGCGCGGGTTAGGCGAGGGACACCCGGTCGGCCCGAGCAGAGAGGGAGTTCAGCGGTGAGCACTCCGGAGCGGTCCACAGTGGACGTCGCGGTGGTCGGCGGCAGCATCGCCGGCTGCGTCGCGGCGATCCGCCTGCGCCAACTGGGTTTCGAGGTCGCGATCCTCGACAAGAAGGCGATGGACGACCAGTCCCACAAGCGGTTGTGCACGCACTTCATCCAGCCGCACGCGACACCCGTGCTGGCCGACCTCGGGTTGGCCCACCTCGCCGAGCGGCCCTGGTCGGTGCCCACCAAGGCCGTCTTCGTCACGCCCGGCGGCCTGGTCGAGGGCCCCGGCCCCTACCTCCCGGGCGAGCAGGACCTGTCCGCGCTGAACCTGGAGCGGCGGGTGCTGGACCCCGCGCTGCGGGCCGCCGCGCGCGAGCACGGCGTGCAGTACCTCGACGGCACCTCGGTGGAGCAGGTCGAGGAGGACGAGACCGGCTGGACCCTCGACACCACCGGCGACCACGGGCACCGGCGCTTCCGGGCCCGGCTGGTGGTGGCCGCGGACGGCCGCCGGTCGCGGCTGGCCAGGCTGCTCGGCAACCCGACCGAGGAGCACCCGAACGACCGCGCGGCCCTGTTCGGCTACTTCACGGGCGTCAAGACCCGGGAGGACGAGCGGTCCGTCTTCATCATGAACGACCGGGACCTGGCCTGCGTCTACCCGCTGGTCGAGGACCGGACCCAGTTCGTGCTGTTCGCGGAGAAGTCGCGGGTCGAGGGGTGGCACGGCGCGGACGGCAGGCTCGGGGAGTTCCTGGCCTACTTCGGCGACCTGCCGGACGCGCCGCCGGTGGCCGACGCGGTGCCGGAGACGGGACTGCTCGGCTACGCGGACTACCCGAACCAGGTCCGGCGGCCGGTGGTGGGCTCGGTGCCGTTCGTCGGCGACGCGGCCCTCTCGCTGGACCCCATGAGCGGCATCGGGTGCGGGTTCGCGCTGGTGTCGGGCGACCTGCTCGCCCGGTCGTTCGCGAACCGGTCGCTGGCGGGCGACGACCTCGCCGAGGGGCTCGCCGAGTACCGGCGGCGGTTCGAGGAGGTGCTGCTCCCGCACGCCGAGGGCATCATCCGGGACGCCTTGGTGGACAAGGACGAGGCGTCCCAGCAACGGACGTTCCGGATCATCTGCGACAACCCGGCGTTGAGCCAGAAGTACCTGGCGCTCACCGGTCGCATGGTGCTGCCCGGCGAGTTCAAACGAGACCTCATGCGCGCGTTGATGACCCGGGGTTCCGCCGGGCGCGGGCGCTGATCCGCCCGCGGGCGAACCAGGAAACGGTGACATGCGAATTCAACCTCCGCCCCTGCTCGTCGGGGTGCTGTGCGGTGTCGGCGCCAACCTGATCTGGGGGTTGGCGTTCCTGATGCCGTTGCTGCTCCCCGGTTCGGACGCGGTCGCGCTCGCGCTGGGCCGCTACCTCGTCTTCGGGGTGGTGTCGGCGGCGATCCTGGTCGTCACCCGCGGCGGCGGCGCGCGCGGTCTCGGCCGGCGGGTGTGGGGCACCGCGCTGGTGTTCGCGTTCGCCGGGCACCTGGGCTACTACTTCTTCCTGGTGCAGGGGATCACGCACGCCGGCGCGCCGATCACCACGGTGATCATCGGGACGCTGCCGGTGACCGTGGCGGTGACCGGCAACCTGGTCCGCCGCGAGTTCCCGTTCTCCCGGCTGCTGCTGCCGCTCGGGCTCATCACCGTCGGCCTGGTCCTGGTCAACGTGATGGAGGTCGACTGGCGCGGCGCGTTCACCGGCCACTCCGGCGCGACCTGGCTGATCGGGGTCGCCTCCGCGTTGGCGGCGCTGGGCCTGTGGACGTGGTACGCGGTCGCGAACGCCGGTTTCCTCCGGAAGCACCCGGAGATCTCCTCGTCGAGCTGGTCCACGTTGATGGGCGTGTGCACGCTGGCGCTGTCGCTGGTCGCCCTGCCGGTCGCCGCCCTCACCGGCGGGGTGCGCCTGGGCGGCGCGGGCTCGCTCGTCCCGCTGCTCATCGGCAGCGTGGTGCTGGGCGTGCTCGTCTCGTGGGTCGGCACGGTGCTCTGGAACCGGTCCTCGGGACTGGTGCCGATCTCGATCGCGGGCCAGATCGTCGTCGTCCAGGTGATCGCCGGGCTGATCTACGTGTTCGCCTGGGACGGCCGCGTGCCGCCGCTGCCGGAGCTGATCGGCATCGCGCTGCTCATCGGCGGCGTGCTGCTGGCGATCCAGCGCACCCGCAGGACTCCGCCGGTCGCCGACCGACCGGCCGACAAGGCGGAGCTGACCTCATGAACCGCAGGGAGGACGAAGCCTGATGTCGCGCGTCGCGTTCACGACTTTCGCGATCCTGAAGAAGCCGTACGGCTTCCCGGAGACCCAGGGGTACGACGACCTGACGCCGGCCGCGTTCGAGACCGCCGAGGGCAGCCCGGGTTTCATCGCGCGGGCCAAGGAGGACCCCGGGCAGAGCCACCTCACCAACTTCGTCCGGGACTGGGGCGAGTGGGGCCGGTTCGACGTGCCGCGCTTCTACACCGGCGGCCGCACCGACGAGACCGACAGCCGGGCCGGGACCCTGTCGCTGTGGACCGACCTGGAGTCCGTGTTCACCTACGTCTACTCCGGACTGCACCGGACCATCCTGCGCCGCCGGCACGAGTGGTTCCTCAAGCCCGAGTGGCCCGGCTACGCGATGTGGTGGGTGCCCGACGACACCACGCCCACCTGGTCGGACGCCTGCCACCGGCTGGAGCACCTGCACGACCACGGCCCGAGCCCCGTCTCCTTCACCTTCCGCCAACCCTTCGACTCCGGCGGCGTCCCGACCAGGCTCTCCCGCCCCAAGGACGCGGACGTCACGCCCGACGAGTGACACCCGCCCGGCCGCACACCACCTCGCCCGCCCACTCCACCAGGGGGATTCCCGTGATCACGCGTGCCTTCGACAGGTCGGCGATGAGCTGGTCCTACGAGATGCACCTGCAACCCTTGCTGTCCGCCGCCGACATCGAGGGCCTGCCGTTCGGGTCCGTCTTCGGCAGCGTCCCCGCGCGCAGCGTCTCGAAGCGGCACGCCCACCAGGACGGCGAGATGTTCATCGTCCTGGGCGGCACGGCGTTCGTCGTGCTCGGCGACGAGGAGCGCGAGCTCGGCCCCGGCGGGGTGGTCTACCTGTCGCCGTTCGGCTACCACGAGATCCGCAACGAGTCCGACGAGGCGTTCGACATCGTCTCGATCTACTGGGAGCACATCCCGAGCGCCGTGGAGGCGTTGACCAAGATCTCGCCGAGCTCCGTGCTCCCGGAGCGCACGCTGGTCTTCTGCCCGCCGCCCACGCCCAACGGCGGTCTGCACCTCGGGCACCTGGCGGGCCCGTACGTGCGGGCCGACATGCTGGTGCGCGCGTTGCGCAGCGCGGGCCGCGAAGCCCGGTACGTCACCGGGACCGACGACCACCAGTCGCACGTCGCGGCCACCGCGCTGCTGCGCGGCACGAGCCCGGCGGAGGTGGCCGCGACCGAGGGTGACGCGATCCTCGCGACGTTGGCCGCGGCCGGCGTCGAACCCGACCGGCTCACCCGTCCCGGGACGGACCCGGGGCACGCCGAGCGGATCCGCGCGCTGCTCGACCGGGTCGCGGCCTCGCCGTCGGTCACCGAGCAGGAGCGGGAGACGGCCTACTGCCCGCGCTGCGACCTGTCGCTGCACCAGGCCTTCTCGCGCGGGTTCTGCGCGCACTGCCTGGCGTCCAGCGACGGCGAGATCTGCGAGGCGTGCGGCCGGCCCAACGAGTCCCGCGAGCTGACCGACCTCGAGTGCCGGATCTGCGGCACGCCGGCCGTGACGCGGCCGGAACGGGCGCTGTGGCTGGACCTGAACGCGCACGCCGGCCAGTTGCGCGACCACCTGCGCACCTCCTACACCTCGCCGGACCTGCTGGCCCTGGTGGAACGGCTGCTGGACGAGGGGTTGCCGTCCTACCGGCTGGCCCGGCGCACCGAGTGGGGCGTCCCGGTCGGGGACGGTCAGGCCGTGGACGCCTGGACCGACCTCGCGCTGACCTTCCTCACCGCGGCCAAGGCCGAGTCCGAGCAGGGCGGCCCGGCCCGGATCACGCTGTTCCTGGGCTACGACAACAGCTTCTTCTACGCGGTCCTGCTGCCGATCCTGGCCTTCGCCGCCGACCTCGCCGACCACCTGCCGGTCGCGTTCGTCACCAACCAGTTCCTGCACCTGGACGACGCGAAGTTCTCCACCAGCCGGGGCCACGCGATCTGGGCCGACGAGGCGCTGGCCGCGGCGGGCCCGGACGCGGTGCGGCTCGCCCTGCTGCGCGACGCGCCGGAGGGGCGCGTCACCCGGATCACCCGGGAGCGGGCCGACCGGCTCGGGCAGGACCCGCTGTACGTGGGTGCCCGCGCGTGGTTGGGCGATTTCGCCGCACTGGCGCAGGAGAGCGGCGGTCAGGTGCCCGGCACCGGCGCGTGGACCGACGCGCACCGCGAGTTCTACCGCTACCTCAACCTCACCACCCACCAGCTCGACGGCCTGCTGCTCCCGGAGTCGTTCAGCGCGCGCGGGTACGTCCGCCTGCTGGAGTCCTTCGTGGACCGTGCCGCCGAGTTCCGGGCCACCGAGCGGGCGGCGCGCGCGGTGCCGTCGCTGGCCGAGGAGGCGCGTACCAGCCTGGCGCTGGAGTACCTGGCGGCCAAGGTGTTCGCCGCGCTGGCGTGGCCGGTGACGCCCGAGCTGGCCCGGCGGATCCGGGACTGGCTCGGCCTGCCCGGGCAGCCGGTCCGGGAAACCGACTGGTCGTTCCTGCCGTCCGGCACCCGGCTCGCGGCGGCCGCGCCCGACCTCGCGCCGGCCGTCGGCGCGCACCCGTGAGCGAGGACGGCACGGCCTTACCGGCCGGCGTGGACGTCGTGGTGGTGGGCGCCGGGATCACCGGCGCCTCCATCGCGCACCACCTGGCCCGCCGGGGTGTGTCCGTCGTCGTGCTCGACCGGTCGCCGACACCGGCCGCCGGCGCCACCGGCCGGTCCGGCGGCATGGTGCGCGGCTACGACCCGGACCCGGTGATCGGGGACCTGGCGCGGGCGAGCCTGGCCGCCTACCGGGACCCCGCGCGCTGGAGGTCGGGACGCGCGCCGCTGCGCGCCGTGGGCGCGGTGACCGCGGCCGACCCCGCCGAGGAGCCCGCGCTCCGGGAGGCCGCCGCGCGGATCGCCGGCTCGGCGCACGTGGTCGCCGGGCAGGCCGAGGTGGCCGGGGTCCGGTTGGCCGGCGGTGTCGCCCTGGTCGAGCCGGAGGCGGGCTGGGTGGCGCCGGCGGAGGTCGCCGCGGACTGGCTCGCCCAGGCCCGCGCCGACGGAGCCGTGGTGCGCCAAGGGGTTCGCGTGCTCGGCGTCGAGGACCGCGGCGGGCGACCGGTCGTGCGCACGGACGCCGGCGTGCTCGCCGCGGGCGTGGTGGTCGCGGCGGTCGGACCCTGGGCGGCCGAGCCGGTGCCCGGGTTGCGACCCGCGACACCGGTCCGGGCGCGGTCCATCCAGGTGACCGTCGTCGCGCGCCCCGCCGACGCGCCCGCCCACCCGACGTTCGTGGACCTGCGCACCGGCGGGTACGCGAAACCCGTCGACGCGGACCGGACGCTGATCGGCCTGCCGCACCTCGTCTGGGACTCCTCCTTCGACGCACCACCCGATCCCGGGCACGCGCGGGCCACCCTGTCCGCGCTCACCGCCCACTTCCCGTGGCTCACCGCGGCGGCGCACCTCGACACGATCCGCGCCACCGACGCCTACGGCCCGTCGCCCGCCGACGGGCTGCTGGACCGCACCGACGTGCCCCACGTGTGGTCGGTGCGCGGCTGGAACGGCGGCGGCGTCAAGACCGCGCCGGAAGCCGGACGGCTCGTCGCGGACGCCTGCGCGGCGGACGCCTCCTCCGACCTCGTCTGACCGCCGCCCGCCCGGCGGCACCCCCATCGGCCCGTCCGCGACAGGATCGAGGTGCGCCATGCCGGACGTCTTCCCCAGCCACCCGCCGAGCGCGTGGAGAAGTCCGATCGCGCCCCCGGACCTGGATCCACCACCCACACCCGCAGTCCACCAAGGGGGAACAGTGACTCACTGCCACGACGTGCTGGGCATCGGCTTCGGTCCGGCCAACCTGGCGCTGGCCATCGCCCTGGAGGAAGAGGGCCACGACCTCGACGCGCACTTCCTGGAGGCGAGGCCCGGTCCGTCCTGGCAGAGCGCCATGATGCTCGACGGGTCGGACATCCAGAACCACCCCGTGCGCGACCTGGTGTCGCTGCGCAACCCGCGCAGCCGCTACAGCTTCATCAACTTCCTGTTCGAGACCGGGCGGCTGCTCGAGCACCTCAACGTCCCGATGGAGTTCCCGCTGCGCAAGGAGTACGCGCAGTACGTCACGTGGGCCGCGGGCCACTTCGGCCGGCTCGTCGACTACGGCGCGCACGTCACCGGCGTCGCCGTCGACCGGCAGGCCGAGGGCGGGCCGGTCTACACCGTCACCACCTCCGCCGGCGACACCCACCGGGCGCGGGCGCTGGTGGTCGGCACCGGACGCTCGCCCTTCATCCCGGCGCCGTTCGACGCGGTGGACTCGCCGCGGGTGTTCCACCTGACGCGCTACCTGCCCGCGCTGCGGGAGTTGGGCGTGGCGGGCGAGGGCCACTCGACGCCGCGGGCGGTGACCGTCATCGGCGGCAGCCAGAGCGCGGTCGAGCTCACCCTCGACCTCGCGCGGCGGTTCCCCCGGGCCCGGGTCACCACCCTCGCGCGGTCGTTGACGTTGCGGCTCAAGGACACCAGCCCGTTCAGCGAGGAGGGGTACTTCCCCGGCTTCACCGACTACTACTACCGCGCGCCGCGCGACCGCAAGGACGCGATCGACTCCTACCTGCGCCTGACGAACTACTCGTCGGCCGACGGCGACGTGCTCCAGGAGCTGTACCGGCTGATCTACGAGCAGCGGCTCGACGGCGACCAGCGGGTGTTCGTCAGCGGCAGCCGCCAGGTGCGCTCGCTGGAGGTCCGCGACGACGGCGTGCTCCTCGACGTCGAGGAGTTGAACACCGGCGAGACCGAGGAGCACGAGGCCGATTTCGTCGTGCTGGCAACGGGTTTCCGCGATCTCGGCCCGGCCGCCCACCAGGAGCGGGTGCCGGCGCTGCTGCGGGACGTCGCCGACGAGTTCGTCTTCGACAACCACGGTTACCTGACCGTGGAACAGGACTACGAGGTGCGACCGCTGGACGCCGACACGCCCGCGCTGTTCCTCAACGGCCTGTGCGAGTCCACCCACGGCATCGGGGACGCCGGGTCGTTCAGCCTGTTGTCCTTGCGCGCCAAGGTGATCGCAGAAGGCCTGCGGAAGAGCCTGCCGTGACCGGGAGCGCGCCCGTCGACGCGGCGGGCGCCCGGCCGCGGCGGCGGATCGCCGCGCACCTCGCGGGCGGCGTCCTGGGCGCGGGGATGCTGGTGATGCCCTCGGTCGTCGCGGCGCTGGCGGGCGGGCACAGCCTGCTCGTCTGGGCCGCGCACCTGGCGCTCGGCGGGTCGGTGGCCCTCGTGCTGGCGCTGGTGGTCCGCGACCGGGTGGGGTCGACCTCGTTGGCGGGCGCGGTCGGGGTGCTGCTCGGCCGGTGGGCGCAACGCCTGGTGGACGGGGTGTTCGCGGTCGCCTTCACCGCCGGGCAGGCCGCGATCGCCTGGTTCGCCGCGACCTGCCTGGTGACCGCGGCGACCGGTTCGACTCCCGGGCCGGGCGTGGGCGTGCTGCTGCTCGCGCTCGGGGTGCTGGCGGTGGCCGTGCTCGCGGCGTTGAGCCCGCTCGTGCCGCCGGCCGCCGTGCTGCGGTGGCGGTGGTGGGTCACCGGTGTGCTGGCACTGGCCTGCGCGGCCTGGGGTTGGCCCGCCTCGGGCCCGCACACGCCGCTCGCGCCGTCGGGCCTGGGCATCAGCGGCGCGCTGTGGCTGGCGTTCGCGGCGCTGTTCTTCGCCGGTGTCGGCTGGGAGGCGGTCACCACCGTCGTCCCGGCGACCGCCGCCGGCCCGGGGCGCACCGCGGCGGGCGTGCTCCTGGGCACCGCGCTCGTCGCCGTCGGCTACCTGGGGTTGGCCGCCGTGTACCGGTCCGCGGGCTCGGCGGACCCGGTGGCGGCACCGGTGCGCTGGGTGCTCGGCCTCGCCACCGCCACCGTGCTGACGTCCTTCTGCTTCACCAACGTGCGCACCGCGGCCCGGATCGCGGGCCGGCTGCGTCCCGAGCCGGAGGCGGCCGGGCGGAGCCGGGTGACCCTCGCGGTCGTCGGCCTCGCGTGCGCCGCCTTCGCCTGGGCGGGAACGGGCGACGGCGCGGTGCCCCTCCTGCTGCTGGGCCCGGCCGCGGCCGCGCTGGTCGGTTACGCCCTGGGCGCCGTCGCCGCCGTGCGCCGCGGCGGCCCGCTGCTGAAGTGCGCCGGAGCCGCGGTGCTGCTGGTGCTCGCGGGCACCGCGCTGGTCCCCGTGCGGTTCCTGCTCGACGGCTGAGCGGCGCACCTCCCGCATGTCCGGTTCCACTCCCGAGGAGACACCATGACCGCCCCCACGATCGAATCCGAGGTCCGCAGCTACTCCCGGAACTGGCCGGTGGTGTTCGACCACGCGCGCGGCAGCCGCATGGTCGACCGCGACGGCCGCGCGTACCTGGACTTCTTCGCCGGCGCCGGCGCCCTGAACTACGGCCACAACCACCCGGTGCTGAAACGGGCGCTGCTCGACTACCTGGAGCAGGACGGCGTCGCGCACAGCCTGGACATGCTGACCGCCGCCAAGGAGGAGTTCCTCGCCGAGTTCGCGGCCAGGGTGCTGGTGCCGCGCCGGCTGGACTACCGGGTGCAGTTCCCCGGTCCCACCGGGACCAACAGCGTCGAGGCCGCGTTGAAGCTGGCCCGCAAGGTGACCGGGCGGCCGACGGTCGTCGCGTTCACCGGCGCGTTCCACGGCATGTCGCTGGGTTCGCTGGCCGTGACCGGCAACGCGGCCAAGCGCGCGGGCGCGGGTGTGGCGCTCGGGCACACCTGGCGGCTGCCCTACGACGGGTTCGCGGGCGGCGAGGTGTCCGGTCTGAAGCTGTTGGACAGCATGCTCGCCGACAGCAGCAGCGGTCTCGACCTCCCGGCGGCCGTCGTGGTGGAGACGGTGCAGGGCGAGGGCGGCGTCAACGTGGCGGGACCCACCTGGTTGGCCGACCTCGCGGAGCTGTGCGACCGCAGGGGGATCCTGCTGATCCTGGACGACATCCAGATGGGGTGCGGCCGCACGGGCCCGTTCTTCAGCTTCGAGGTCGCCGGGATCACCCCCGACGTCGTGTGCCTGTCCAAGTCCATCAGCGGGTACGGCCTGCCGATGTCGCTGACCCTGTTCCGCACCGAGTTGGACGTGTGGCAGCCGGGCGAGCACAACGGCACGTTCCGCGGCAACAACCCGGCGTTCGTGACGGCGACCGCCGCGCTGCGGGAGTTCTGGTCGGACGGCGCGTTGGAGAAGCAGACCCAGGAACGGGCCCTGCTGTTCGAGGAGAACCTGGGCGAACTCGCGGACCGCCACGTCGGGCACGTGGCGTCGGCCCGGGGTCGGGGTCTGGTGTGGGGCTTACCCTTCCGCGACCCGGCCGCGGCCAGGAAGGCGGCCGACACGGCGTTCGCCCGCGGCCTGCTGGTGGAGACCTCGGGCTCCTACGACGAGGTCGTCAAGCTCATGCCGCCGCTGACCGCGACGGACGGGGAACTCGCCGAGGGCCTCGACATCGTCCGCCACGCGGTGGCCGCGGCCGTGACCACCTGACCGCCGCGCGGAAACCCATGCCGGAGCACGAGGTCGTCGGACCCGCCGACGACCTCGTGCCCGCTACGGGAGGCTCTCCACCGGCTCGCGCGCGACGCGCACCGGTCGCGACGTCACCCCGACCACGACGGCCACCACCGCGAACGCCACCACGACGTCGAGCACGTAGTGGTGCCCGGTGACGAGCACGACGAACGCGGTGAGCAACGGGTGGAGCCAGGCCGACCACGAGGCCCGCGGCGCGCGGTCGCGCAACGCCGACCACACCGCGTAGCCGCACCAGGTCGCCCACGCCACGTGCATGCTCGGCATGGCGGCCAACAGGTTCACCCCCGGCCGCGGCACCCGCGACTCGGCGCCGAACAGGATGTCGTGGTCGGCCATGTGGTCCACGATGCCGGGCTGGGCGAACCGCGGCGGGGCCTCCGGGTAGAGCCACACGAGCAGCAGGTCCAGCAGCATCAGCACCACCAGCGCGGTCCGCGCCGACCCGTACCGCGACTTCTTCCTCACGTAGAGCCAGATCAGCACGACGGGAACGGCCAGGACGCTCAGCCGGTAGAAGTACCCGGTGAGGTGGATCGCGACGGGGTGCCCGAGCATCGCGTGGTTGAGCGGCTCCTCGACCGCGACCCGCAGCACCCGTTCGAGCCGCTGCACCCGCCCGGCGTTGTCCGTGGCCGCGGGGTCACCCCGGTCGACCGCGGCCCGGGCCAATCCGAACGCGAAGTACCCGGCGAGCAACAGGGGCATTTCGAGGTACCACGCGAACCTCTTGTGCCAGAAGGACGAGGACGGCATGCGCCCCGAGGGTACGCCGCCCGCCCTCACCCCCGGTGCGTTTCCCGCCGGCCGCCGGGCGGCGGCGCGAAGACCTCGGTGAGGTGCACCCCCATCCCGACGTCCTCCAGGAACGCCGCCCACACCCCGTCCGGATCGTCCAACGCGGTCTCGTCGACGTCGAGCAACCCGAACCGCAGTTCCTCCGCCACCCGCTCGAACTCCTCGGAGTCGAGCAGCTCCGCGAAGTCCCCGTCACCGGAGTAGTAGGGAAACCGCCCGACGACGAACGCCACGCTGTCCACGAACGCGCGAACGGACCCGTTCACCACCCCGAACCCCTCCGCGCCCACTCGGGGCACGAGCACCACCCGCCCGGTGGGCCGTTCCACGCACAGCCGCCCCTCCTCCCCGCAGGAGGCGAAGGCGACCAACCCGGCGTGCGCCCCGGAGAGCACGACGGCTTCCGCCAGCACCCGGTACTCCGCACCGAAGAACCGCCGGGGCACACCGGGGTCCACCAACCACGCGGCCACCTCCCGGCCCACACCCGCCGCGGACGGCACCGCCACCACTTCGTCGTCAGGCCAGGGGATCAGCACCCCGCCACTCCTCCACCCGCGGTCCGCGCCGCTGCGCCAGATCACTGATCACTACACTTTCGAGTGATCTTAGAACCGCCCGCACCGCACTCCGACCGGCGATCCACCTCTGCCGAACGGGTGACGTCGCGCGAGTCGAAAATCGGCCGACCCGCATAAATGCACTGCCGACCGGCCGACAAGCGGTCCGTGACGTGCACGAACAACGGTTCGAGCCGATCACCCCGGCGTGCACGCGCCGATGCACGGGCGCCTTCCCCGAAATATTGATCTTGGTGCGCAACAATTGACCAGTTGCAGTGTTTCAGTCGAGTGCTCCACGCTTCTGCACATGAACCGCGCACCGTCGCCGCACGGCGAGTGGGTCGACCCGGCGGATGCCGACGACCTGCCCGAGGACCTGCGGGGGAAGCGGGCGTACGTGCCTCGCCCCCTGAAGTCCGACCTCTTTCTCCCCACCGAGACGCATGCCGTGCTGGCAATGGCCGAACACACCCTGGGAGAGCTCAACGAAAGCACCCGACGGCTACCCCATCGCACCATGTTCGCGCTGTGCACCCGATTGCGGGAGGTGCAGAACTCGGCGCAGTTGGCCGGGATGAGCGTGGACTTCTCCGAGACCTGGTTGACCCGACTGCTGCTGGCCCGCGCCGCGGACGACGTCGAGCAGCAGAACCTCGTCCTGGACCGCCACCCGATCGGCCGGGTGATCCTCGCCTTCGAGCACGGCGCGGCCCGGGTGGCCGACGGCGCGGTCGTGGACGGCGACCTGCTCTGGCAGGTCGCCGGGAAGCTCACCGGCACGACCGGCGGCAGCGTCGAGACGAGCCTGCGGGCGCACCAGAGCGTGCTGCGGAGCCGGTCGCCGGAACAGCCCGCGATCCTGACCACGCCGCCGGGCGGACTGCTGCGCAGCGCGTTCGCGCAGTGGTCGACCTGGGTGGGCGCGCCGCACCCGCTGTCCAGGATCGGCCGGATCTCCTTGGCGCACTTGAACCTCGTCCTGCTCGACCCGTTCCCCGGCACCGGCGACTACCTCACGAGCGTCCACAGCTCGTTGGCGATGGTGGGTACCGGACTGCTGCGCGACCAGGTGCTGCCGCTGTCGTCCTGGCTGGACGAGCAGGCGGTGGAGTACTACCGGCGGGTCGGCGCGGTGATGGACGGCGGTCCGATCGAGGACTGGATCCGGTTCTTCGCGCTCGGGGTCCGGTCGGCGGGCAAGGCGCAACTGGCGTTGATCGGGGAGTTGGACGCGTTGAGCAAGGAGTTGCTCGACCAGGTGGACGGCTCGCCCACCGTGCAGAAGGTGGTGGCGGGGTTGATGACCGCGCCGGTCACCAACAACCGGACGCTGGAGGTGATGTACGGCATGGCCAACCGGACGGCCACCCAGGTCACCCGCCAGCTGGTGAAGGCGGGCGTGCTCGAGGTGGTGGGAGGCAAGTCCTACAACAAGGTCTTCGTCTGCCAGCCGGTGCTGGACGTGTACGCGTTGCAGACCCCGCGCGCGCCGGCCTCGGACCGGGACGTCTTCGCCCCGTCCGCGAGCGGACCGGCACACCGCCGGGACGACTAGGCGTCCGGGAGTTCTCGCCCCGCCGGTGTGGCGAGCAGCGCCCGGACGCGGTCGGCCGCCCGCTCGTCCTCGTCCACCAGCAGGCGCAGGGAGGCGCTGAAGTGCCGCCGTGCCGTGCCGACCGACCCGATGGCCCAGAACGCGCGCCCCAGCGTCTCCAGCTCGGCGGCGAGTTCCACCGGGCCCACGTCCGGCAGGCCCTCCAGGTCGGCGGTCGCCCGCGCGGCCTCGCGCAACTGGTCGGAGGCGTCGCGGTCGCGACCCACGACGACGAGCGCGACGCCGCGGGAGATCTGCGCGCGGGCCGCGCCGAACCGGTCGCCGGTGCGCCGGTACAGCGACAGCAACCGCTGGTGGCAGTCCAACTCCCGGTTGCCGCGCCCCGCCTCGCGGTAGATCCGCGCCCGGCGCCACAACGTGTCGATCATCCCGGCGGTGTCGTCCAGTTCCTTCCACACCCGCCACTCGCGCACGCCGTGGGCGTCCGCCGTGACGAAGTCGCCCCGCGCGGCGAACCACCGCGCGCTCAACCGCAGCAACCCGGCCAGCCGACGCGGTTGACGTTCCTCGATCGCCGCCCGGGTGCCGGCCTCGGCGAGGTCGATCGCCCACTGCCGCGGCGCGTCGGTCGGCGCGCAGACCCACAGCCGGGCGGTCAGCGCGGTGGCCAACGACCTCCACCGGGCCCGGCCGCCGGCGCGCACCGCGGCCAGCGACACACCCAGGTGCCGGCGCAGCCAGGCGGTGGCCTGGACCGGGTCGGCGAAGCGGACGGCGGGTACGGCGGTGCCCGCGCCGACGCCGTGGTGGTCGAACCCGTCGACCCGGCGCGCCAACAGGTCGCACGCCGTGTCCAGGGTCGTCAGCAGGTCCTCGCCGATGCGCCGCGCGGTCAGCCGCACCGGTTCGCTCCACGGTTCGGGCAGGGCCTGCGGCGCGGGGCGCCAGGCGAACAGGTCGTCGCCCGCGGGCACCAGTCCCGTCGCCGCGTGGCGCCGGTCCGCGAAGCGCTCCAGCTCACCGGGTGCGAGCGCGGCGCCGATCAGCAGCACCCGCGAGGGCAGTTCGGGCGTGCCGAGGACCTGGAAGCAGTGGACCAGTCCGGTGTCGTCCAACGGTGTGTCGCACGCCCGGCCCACCAGCAACTCCTCGTCCGGCGCGACCCGCCCCTGCCCGCGGCCGCCCTCTCCGACTCCACCGATCATGCAGCCCCGCGCGCCGGAACGGAGCCCTTGTCGCCCGATCTCACCAGCGCCGCGGGTGACACCCGACGGGCGTGCACAGGGTACGACCGGCAAGTCGTTCCACACATGATCAACGAAGTCAACCGATCGAGTGGCACGTCACCACCGACCGACGGCAGCACGGTCACGAAAGCGACTATCGGCGATCCACCCGCGGACGTTTCACCCGAAGAGGCCGCCGAACGTCCCGAGCCGGGTCGCGCTCGAGCAGACGCAGCCGATCACCGACACCCGGCGGGCGGGCGACCACCTCCGCAACCCCGGCGGCGGCCGGTCGAGCATCTTCTTTAAGGCGGAGAACAACCTCCGGTCGCTCTCCTCGGCCGTCGGCGTGGAACGCGGCGGGCGCGGGCGCGCCGGAGAACGGGGTGTCGCGCGGCACCACCGGGTGCCGCTTGTCGTCGTCCCGGCGGAGTTCCGCCTCCGGGTGGGCCGAGTCGAGCCGCGCCGGCGGGCAGGACCAGGTGGGCGTTGCCCGCCTCCCACGCCTTTCCCTTGGCGCGGTGGAGGACCAGGGCGCGCAGCGGTACGCGCCGGCCGGTCGCCGGGGTCGTGGCGGTGTCTCGCGGACGCGCGGAATTCGGCGGCGCGGGAGAGCGTCGCCCGTCGTGGTGATCACCGGAAAATTGCGATGGAAACTCAAACGCAGACACTTTGACAACGCCCGGAGCTGCGTGGTCGACAAGGCCGCGGTGCGTTCCCGCCGCACGGGGTCGCGATGTGGCTATGTTGGCAGTCGCATCGGAGGCGAGAGTGGTGATGATGAGTTCCACCGTGTACTACAGCGGGCTGCCGCTGGACCGGGTTGGTGGGCGGCGGGGAGACGCCGCGTGGGTCGCGGAGGCCCTCGGCGGTGTCGGCAGTCGGGTGATTCCGCTGTGGCGCGACCACTGCCTGGTGCGGGACGGGAAACCGGTCGTCCCCGGCGCCGATTCGGCGGGCGCGGTGGTGGCGGCGGCCGGGGAATCGGTGTTGTTGGGCGTCGACGGCGGCAACGCGGTGTTCGCCGCGGATTTGTCCGGGTTGACGCGGGACGAGGCGTTGGCGCTCGCCGGCGCGGACGCCGCGGTGGACGTCCGCACCCTGGTGGGGAGTTTGCCCGCCGACGAGTGCGGGCTTCTCGCCTACGCGCGGGGCATTGTGCATTGGAATCGCAATCAGCGGTTCTGCGGCGCCTGCGGCAGTCCGGCCGAATCCCGGGAGGGCGGTCACCTCCGCGTCTGCACCGGGTGCGGGAAGTTGTTGTTCCCCCGGATCGAACCGGCCGTGATCATGTTGGTCGAACTGCCCGGGGAACCGGCCCGCTGCCTGCTCGGGCGGCACCGGAATTCCGCGCCCGACCGGTTCAGCACGTTGGCCGGTTTCGTGGAGATCGGCGAGAGCCTCGAGGACGCGGTGCGCCGCGAGGTGGCCGAGGAGGTCGGGGTCACCGTGGGCGAGGTCGTCTACGAGGGGTCCCAGTCCTGGCCCTTCCCCGCCGGGCTGATGCTCGGGTTCCGCGCCGTGGCGGTGTCCGACGAGATCGCGCCGGACGGCGTCGAGCTGGTGGAAGGCCGCTGGTTCACCGCCGCCGAGCTGCGCGCGCGGATGGCCGACCCGGCGGCCGGCGGGCCGTACCGGGTGGATTCGATCGACCGGCACCTCATCGAGAAGTGGTTGTCCGAGAACGAGTGAAACGGGAGCGCAGATGACCGACGAACGCACGACCGCGGATTCCCGGGTGCTGGCCTTCCCGGCCGCCGACCCGGCCGACGCGCTGGCCTACTTCCGGCGGGTGCGGCTTTCCTGCGAGACGGATCCTTTCGACGTGCACCACGACCTCGCGGCCGGTGTGCCCGGAATAGTGCTGATCGACGCGCGCACCGCCGACGCCTACCGGGCCGAACACCTGCCGGAATCCCGGAGCCTGCCGCACGCGGACATCACCGAGGACGTGGTGGCGATGTTGGACCGCGATTCGGTTTACGTCACCTACGGCTGGGGTCCGGCGTGCAACGCCGGAACCAGGGCCGCCGCGGCGTTGGCGGCGGCGGGTCTCCGGGTGAAGGAGATGATCGGCGGGCTCGAGTACTGGAAGAGGGTCTACTCGACCGAGGGAGATCTCCCGGAGCAGATCCTTGTCACCCGATCCGGTGAGGGTCACCCGATCACCCTCCAGCGCTGAACCGGACATCCGAGGCGCCCGGCCACATCTCGGCTCGACCGCCGGAACGATTCAGTCGTCCCATCACCCGGGGAATGCCCGCATAAATCGGCGTGACCTGGAATATGAACAGCAGTCAGATACAGCTAATGCCCGTCGAGTGGAATAATTACACTTTCGGGAAAGTGTGACGCAGTTCACATTGACCCGGTAAGTAACGAACCCGTTAACTTGCGGACGACGACGAGTGGTACCTGGGGTGTGTACGTACTGCGTCGTCACTGGGGAAGTCCGACTGGGGATTCCGACAAACCACTTGACCGCGTGGTCGATACGACGCGGGGTTATTCATGCTGCGCAAACCCGCGTCCCTGACGAAAGGGCTCGAGTCGATGACGGCTGTCGCCGATGTGCGAACGCAAGCGAGGCGTCGAGTGCTCCCGGCAGGCGTGACCGGTTCCCTCTGGTCCGCGCGCCCCACCTGCGGTGACTACGAGTTCCGCGGCTCGACGCTGCGCATCGAGGTGACGGACCCGGAGGAGGTGCTGTTCCCGACCGACTGCGGGCTCAGCCTGCTCGGCGCGCTCCAGACCGACACCACCTTCGAACTCGCGAACAAGACCGTCCTGGACGTCGGCGCCGGCTCCGGGGTGTACACGGTGGCACTGCTCGCCGCCGGCGCCGCGCACGTCACCGCGCTCGACGTCAACACCGCCTCGGCGGCCGCGACCAGGGCCAACGTGCTGCGCAACGGCCTCGACGCCGACCGCCTGACCTGCGTGACCTCCGACCTCGCGGAGTACGCGCCGACGGGGAGGTTCGACCTGGTGGTCACCAACCCGCCGCACCTGCCCCACGACCCCAGCTACACCACGGCGGAGGGCCTGGAGGTCGCGCTGGTCGCCGGGCGCGACGGGCGCAGCCTGTACGACGTCGTGGTGGCGCGCGCGGACGACCTGGTCGCACCGGGCGGCACGCTGCTCGTGGCGCACTCGTCGCTGGCCGACGTCGGGCGCACCACCCGGGAGCTGGGGAACCGGGGCTACACCGCCCGCACGCTGGAGGTGTACGAGATGGACATCCCGCTGCTCGCCTACGCCGAGCACAAGCAGACCCTGCTCGGCCACCTGGAACGGCTCCGGGACAGCGGAAGCGCCACGTTCGAGGGCGACCGCTTCACCGTGCACGCCGTCGCGTTCCAACGACCCGCCACCACCGGTGAACCGGAGGAGACCCGATGACCGCAGACGCCGGCCTGTCCCGTTCGAACGCCGTGAGCGCGGCGGACGTCAACGACCTCATGACCCGCCACATCGACCGGGCCTTCGGCCCCGACGCGGTGGCGGAGCTGCGGGTGCGCTTCGAGCAGGAGCACATCGTGCCGCTGCGCGGGTTGTGCCCGCCGGAGATGTTCGAGCAGATCAAGGACGAGGCGTGCGACATCATCGACCGCCACGGCACCACCCACGACCTGACGTTCGAGATCACCGACAACACGCCGCGGAACATGACCACCGTCGGCCAGCCGATCATCAAGGACGAGGGTCCGCTGATCGACGCCTTCTACTTCGCGCCCGTCCTGCTCGACTTCGTCGGCAAGGTCGTCGGCGAGCAGGTGCACACCTGCCCCTACGCGGGCGAGCACTACGTCATCAGCCGGCTGGGCCGCAGCGGTGACACGCACGGCTGGCACTGGGACGACTACACCTACGGCATCATCCTGGTGCTCGAGGCGCCGCACTACACCCAGGGCGGTTTCGTCCAGGCGGTCCCGAACACCTCGTGGGACAAGCAGAACCCGGACGTGTACGGCGCGCTGATCAGCAGCCAGGTCCGCTCGTACGCCCTGGAGCCCGGTGACGCCTACGTCGTCAAGACGAACACGACGATGCACCGGGTGCACCCGATCCGCGGCGACGGCCGTCGCACGATCGTGAACATGACCCTGGCCAGCACCGCGGACCTCCAGGCGGAGCTGACGCACGAGACCAACGACACGCTCTTCGGCGGCGTGCGGGACACCCGCGTCGGCAAGTAGACCGCGGCGGCATCGGACTAGGGGGGTCTGACATGCAACCACGCGAAACCATGCGCGATCTGCCGCGCATCGTCCAACCGTTCCTCACCTGGGTCACCGGGGTGCCCTTGGCCGGGAGCAAGCCCCGGGTGCTGTGGCGCCCGACGCTCGCCCTGATCGCCGGCGTCGTCCAGACCGCCGTCGGCGTCGCGATCGGCGTCGCCGGCCTGAGCCTGCCGGTCTACGCGGCGGTGCCGCTCGTGGTGCTCTCGTGGCCGGTCACCGCCGGCGGGATGCGCCGCCTCGACGTCGTCGTGGTCCACCAGACGCTGCACAAGATGTTCACCCGGTCCACCACCGGGAACCGGATCGTCAGCGAGATCATCACGACCGTCCTCTGGCGACCGCCGTTCGACGGCAACCGCCAGGAACACCTGGTGCACCACGCGTTCCCGTGCTCGCTGCGCGACGGCGACACGCTCTACCTGCGGGACACGGGCGCCCGCCCGAACATGACCAAGAGCGAGTTCCGGTCCTACATGGTCCGGGCCCTGTTCTCGCCGCGGCACCACTGGGGCTTCTTCTCCGGTCGGGTCAAGGCCAACTTCTCGCCGAGCACGCCGCCGTACCGGCTGGTGATGTCACTGGTGTGGCTGGCCGCGACGGTCGGCCTGCTCGTCGCCACCGGCTGGTGGTGGCAGTGGCTGCTGCTCTGGTTCGTGCCGGTGACGTTCTTCTTCCACAACCAGACGCTGCTCTACACGTTGAGCGAGCACCGGTGGTGGCTGTTCGACAACGCCGAGCGGCTCACCAAGGCGCAACGCGACCAGCTCACGTTCGGCCGCTTCTGCGGTGAGCCCGCACCGCGCGTCGAGGACGCGGGCGCGCTGCGCCGGGTCGCGGCGTGGACCGGCTGGTGGCTGCGGATGACCCTGGTGTACGCGCCGTACCGGACGTGCATCCTGGTCGGCGACACGGTGCAGCACGACCTGCACCACGTGCGTCCCAAGTGCGACTGGGCGAACTCGTCCTGGGTGCGCAACGAGGACCTCGCCACCGGCGACGCCGACCGCTACTTCGAGGCGTGGGGCGGACTGCTGACCCACGTGTACGTCGGCAACAGCGTCCAGGACTGGGAAGCGGACCGGTCGACGGCGCTCTCCGCGACGAAGGCCGGGGGCTGACGGGTGGATCACGCAAGGAACAGGGTCCTCGTGGTGGACCGGACGGGTCGCGGGCACGCCATCTGCGACCTGTTCGTCCGGACCAACCCGGACGTCACCGTCTACTACGGACCCGGCTGCGACGTCGTGGAGCACGACCGGATCGTGCCGGTGCCCTCGATCTCGGTGGCCGACCCCAGGACCGCGCTGGACTTCCTGGCCACCACGCCCGTCGAGTTCGTCCTGGTGTCGCACATCGACGCGCTGTGCGCGGGCTACGTGGACGAGTTGCGCGAGGCGGGCCACGCGGTGATCGGCCCGACCGCGGCCGCGGCGGAGTTGGAGTCGAGCAAGGCGCGCGGCAAGGAGTTCTGCCTCGACCACGGGATCCCGATCCCGGAGTTCGGCGTGTTCACCGACGCGGCCGAGGCCAGGGCGCACATCCGGGCGCTGCCGCACCAGTGCGTGGTCAAGATCGACGGGTTGACCCCGAACGGCGACGGCTCGGTGGTCTGCTCCACCGCCGCCGAGGCGGAGGCCGCGGTCGACGCGTTCGCCGCGGCGGGCGGGCCGCTGCGGCTGGTCGTGGAGGAACGGCTGACCGGTCCGGAGGTGTCGGTCTTCGCGCTGCTCGCCGGCGGCACGGCGATGATGCTGCCGTTGGCGCTGGACTACAAGCGCGCCCTGGAGGGTGACGCCGGGAAGAACTGCGACGGGATGGGCTCGGTGGCGCCGCACCCGGCGGACAGCCCGGCGTTGCGCGCGGAACTGCGCGCGGCGCTGGTCGACCCGCTGGTGCGCGGGCTGGCCGCGGAGGGGTTGGACTTCACCGGTTTCGCCTACGTCGGCGCCGTGCTGACCGACCGCGGCCCGGTGGTCATCGAGATCAACGCCCGGTTCGGCGACTCGGAGGCCGAGGTGGTGCTGCCCGGTGTGGTCAGCGACTTCACCGGCTTGTGCCGCGCGGTGCT
Organism: Actinosynnema sp. NPDC020468; assembly: GCF_040642015.1. Taxonomy (NCBI): domain Bacteria; kingdom Bacillati; phylum Actinomycetota; class Actinomycetes; order Pseudonocardiales; family Pseudonocardiaceae; genus Actinosynnema; species Actinosynnema sp. NPDC020468. Next base: position 17,885 of record NZ_JBFAEO010000060.1, on the reverse strand, counting down.
GGCGGGCGAGCTCGACCGGCACGACCTGGCGGTCGACGGCCTCGCCCGGTGCTCGGTCGCGCTCGTGCAGGGCTGCCTCGACCCGACCGACCCCGAGGCGCTGCCCGGCTGGCCGTTCGGCCCGTTCGCGGACCGGCAGCCCGTGCGCGGCCTGGACAAGGTGGACCCGTTGCGCGCCAAGGTGTTCCACGCCGAGATCGCCCGGGACGCCGGTGGTTCGCCGGTGACCCGCGGCGGCCGGGTGGTCCACGTCGTCGGCGCGGGCGCGACCTCGGCGGAGGCCAGACGCCGGGCCTACGAGCAGGTCGGGCACATCGAGTTCGCCGGCATGCGCTACCGCGCGGACATCGGCGCGGTGGGCGCGGACCGGGGTCGGCCGCCGGCCGGCGACGACCAGGGCAGGTCCGCGGTGGCGGGCCTGGCACCGATTCTCAGCCAGGGGTGACCGGATTTGGCTAGGCAACAGGCCTTCGTGCTCTTCGAGCTGATGAACGCCATGGTCGTGACGGCGCGCGAGGCCAAGGCCAGGGGGCACCGGGTCGTCGCGCTCAACCACGACCCGCTGCGCGACTCCGGTCCCTTCGCGGTCGCGGACGGGCTGGTGGACGAGGTGGTCCACGTCGAGTCGTGGGCCGACCAGGCCGAGGTCGACTCGGTGCTCAAGGACGTGGCGAGCCGCTACGAGGTGGTGGGCACGCACAGCGTCTTCGAGGCCACGCTGCCCGCCCAGGCGGCCCTGCGCACCGCGGCGGGCCTGCCCACGACGAGCGTCGCCGACGTGCGGCGGGTGCTGGACAAGGCGCGGGTCCGGGCGAAGCTCTACGCCGAGGGCCTGTCGACGTTGAAGTCCGTCCCGCTCGACGTGGCGCTCGGCTGGACGCGCTGGGAGTTCGACCGGGCCGCGGTGCTCAAACCGGTCAACGGCACCGGAAGCGCGCTGTGCTTCGAGGTGTCCACGACGGCCGAGCTGCACGACGCGGTCGCCCGGGTGCACTCGGTGCACGTGGTGAACCCGTTGATGCGCGAGTACATCTTCGCGAACGGCGGCTTCGTGCTGGAGGAGAAGGCCGAGGGCGAACTGCTGTCGGTCGAGTCCATGGTGCACCGGGGCCACGTCGGGTTCGTCGCGCTGACCGGGCGCTACGTGCTCGCGGCCGACCCGGTGGTCGAGCAGGGCACCCAGATCCCGTACCACCACCCGCACCACGACGCGATCGTCGCCCGGACCGAGGCGGTGCACCGCAGTCTGGGCATCCACCACGGCGGCACGCACGTGGAGGTCATGGTGGACGACGACGGGACGGTCGAGCTGATCGACTTCAACCCGCGGTCGGCCGGATTCGGCTCGCCGGTGGCCACCGGCGCGGCCTTCGGCATCGACTACGGCAAGGTGTTGACCGACATCGGGTGCGGTATCGAGCCCGACCTGTCGTTCGCGCGGCGGGACTCCGGGTTCGCGGTGGAGATGGTCGTGCTGCCGCCGCCGGGCGCGACCGAGTTCCGCAGCATCGAGTTCCCGTCCCACTGCCTCGCGCCGCGGGCCACCAAGAGCCCCGGCGAGCGGTTGACCGGACGGGCCGACCAGCTGGACGCCATCGGCATGTTCATCGTCACCGGCGCCACCGCGTCGCAGGCGCACGAGGCGGGTCTGGCGGCACGGCGCGAGGTCGTCTTCAACGGCGCGCGACTGGGCGACAACCCCAACAACTCGGTGGCGTACTCCACGTTCATCGGCCAGGACCTCCCGTCACCGTTCCCCACCCGGAACAGCGATGGGTGAGCAGAGGAGAGGCGCATGAGCCAGACCGCGGACCTGTCCGCCGACCTGTCCGTCGGGGTGGCCGCCGGGGTGGCCGCCCGGGAATCGGAGGTGCGCTCCTACTCGCGGTCGTTCCCGGCCGTGTTCGACACCGCGGGCGGTGAGTTCCTGCACGCGCCGGACGGCACGTCCTACCTCGACTTCCTGGCGGGCGCCGGCTCGCTGAACTACGGGCACAACCCGGAGTTCATCAAGCGCGAGCTGATCGCCTACCTGGAGCGCGGCGGCGTGACCAACGCGCTGGACCTCGTCACCACCGCGAAGTCGGAGTTCCTCGACACCTTCGGCTCGGCCGTGCTCGCACCGCGCGGCCTCGACTACCGGGTGCAGTTCTGTAGCCCCTCGGGGACGAACGCGGTCGAGGCCGCGTTGAAGGTCGCCCGGCTGGCCACCGGGCGGGACACGGTGGTCGCGTTCAGCGGGGCGTTCCACGGCGTCAGCACGGGATCGCTCGCCGCGACCGGGTCGGAGTACTTCAAGCGCGGCTTGTACGCCACGCTGCCGAAGGTCGTCCACGTGCCGTACCCGGACTCGCCGCTCGGCGCGTTCGACAGCCTCGACCTGCTGGACAGGGTGGTCCGCGACCCCAGCTCGGGGGTGGAGAAGCCCGCCGCGGTGATCGTGGAGACGGTGCAGTGCGAGGGCGGCGTCTACGTCGCGCCGGTCGACTTCCTGGTCGGCCTGCGCCGGTGGTGCGACGAGCACGGGATCCTGCTGGTGGTGGACGACATCCAGGTCGGCTGCGGGCGCACCGGCGGCTTCTTCTCGTTCGAGCGCGCGGGGATCACCCCCGACCTGGTCACCCTGTCGAAGTCGATCAGCGGTTACGGGCTGCCGATGGCGCTCGTGCTGATGAAGCCGGAGCACGACGTGTGGCGGCCGGGCCAGCACAACGGCACGTTCCGCGGCAACCAGCTCGCCTTCGTCGGCGCGACGGCGGCGATCAGGCGGTACTGGTCCGACGGCCGCGAACCGGACTTCGCCGCCGAGGTGGCCCGCAAGGGCGCGCTCGTGGAGGAGCACCTGCGGCGGGACGTGGTGGCCCGGTTCGACGTCGCGCTCCGCGGCCTCGGCCTGATCTGGGGTCTGGACCTGCGCGGGTCGGGCATTTCCGCGGCCAAGGTGTCCCGGCGCTGCTTCGAGCGCGGGCTGATCGTGGAGACCAGCGGCCGCGACAGCGAGGTCGTCAAGCTCCTGCCACCGCTGACCATCGCCGACGAGCAGTTGCGGCGCGGGCTGGAAGTGCTGGTGGACGCCATCTACGACGAGTGGGGCGACGGTCCCCGCGTGACGGAGGACGACGAAGCATGACCGCCGGGAACGGGTCCGAGCCGGGCACCCTGCTGATCATCGGCGGCCGGTTGCAGGCCGTCGAGAAGGCCAAGGCACTCGGGTTGCGGGTGGTGCTGCTCCAGCACAGGGAGCGGCTGCAACCCGGGCAGGCCGAGGCGGCCGACGCGCTGCTGCTGATCGACTACCTGGACTGGGAGCTGACCCGGCCGATCGTGGTGGCCGCGCACGAGGCGTACCGGTTCACCGCGGTCGTGACGCTGGTCGAGCAGGCGACCGAACTGGCCGGCCGGATCAACGACGTGCTCGGGTTGCCGGGCACGTCGTACGAGGTCGCGCGGCGGTTCCACGACAAGCTCGGGATGCGCGAGCGGCTGCACGCGGTGGGCTTCGAGTCCGTGGCGGCCGCGCCGGTGGCGAGCGCCGAGGACATCCGGGCCTTCGGCTCCCGGCACGGCTACCCGGTCGTGGTCAAGCCGACCGACGGCACCGGCAGCCGCGGCGCCGCGCTGGTGGACGCGGAGCAGGACGCCGAACCGGTGTGGGACCGGCTGGCCTCGCTGCGCGAGCGCGGCGACCTCCCGATGGCGACGTTCTACCCGCTCGGCGAGTTCATGGCGGAGGAGTACGTCGAGGGCCCCGAGTACAGCGTCGAGAGCTTCTCCTTCAAGGGCAACCACGTCGTGCTCGCGGTCACCGAGAAGACGCAGAGCGGGTTCACCGAGGTCGGCCACGCCCAGCCCGCGCCGCTCACCGGGTCCGACGAGCGGGCGGTGGTCGACCACACCGCCGGCTTCCTCACCGCGATGGGTCTGCTCGACGGGGTCGGCCACACCGAGATCAGGCTCTCGGCGGACGGGCCGCGGATCATCGAGGGCCACGACCGGGTGGCGGGCGACCGGATCATGGACCTGGTCGAGGCCGTGTACGGGGTGGACATCGAGCGGTACGCGGTGGGGTGGCCGACCGGTCGGCTGCCCGAGATCGCCGAACGTCCCGCGCCGCGGGGCGCCGCCGCGACCCGGTTCCTCACCGCCGAGCCGGGGGTGGTCGCCGCCGTGCACGGTGTCGAGGAGGTCCGCGCCCACCCCGGTGTCCTCGACCTCGACGTGTCGGTCGCGGTCGGCGACGTCGTCGAGCGGATGGACGACAACTTCGGCCGGCACGCGCAGTTGCTGGTGACCGCGAAGGACACCGCGAGCGCGGTGGAGCTGTGCGAGTCGCTGCTGTCCAGGATCCGCGTCGTGCCCCGCGCCGCGACCGACTGAGCACGGAAGAGGGCGGAAACCACCGTGACCGACACACCCGCACCGGAAACCGTCTGGGCGAAGCTCGGTGTACCGAGACTGACCGGCAACACGAAGTTCGTCGGCGCGACCCTCATCGACAGCGTCGGCACCGGCCTGGTGCTGGCGTTCACCGTCGTCTACTTCGCCAAGACGACCTCGGTGCCGCTGGCCGTCATCGGCCTGGCGATCACCACCGCCCGCCTGCTCGCGCTGCCGGCGGCGGTGGTGGCGGGCCTGCTCATCGACCGGTTCACCGCGCGGCGCACCGCCACGTGGGCCAACCTGCTGTCGGTGGTGGGCTACCTGGGTTTCCTGCTCGCCGACTCGGTGTGGAAGATCGTCCTCGTCACCTTCCTGGTCCAGGTCGGGCACACCACGTACTGGACCTCCAGCGGCGGTCTGGTGGTCCTCGCCGCGCCGAAGGACCTGCGGACCCGGTGGTTCGGCTTCCTCACCGCGTTGCGCAACACCGCGATGGGGCTCGGCGGCGCGCTGTCCGCGTTCGCCTTCGCGCTGGGCGACACCGACGGCCTGCGGCTCATCGTGATCGGCAACGCGGCGAGCTACGTGCTGGCCGCGACGCTGCTGCACCTGTGGCACCCGGTGCGGGCCGACGAGCCGCCGGCCGCCGACACACCACCGGTGGAGGCCGCCGAGCCCGCCCGGGGCGGCTACGCGACGGTGCTGCGCGACCACGCCTACACCGTCCTGATCGGCGTCAACACCACGCTGGTCTTCGCCCAGATGCTGATCAAGGTGCTGCTGGCGATCTACATCGTCGAGGCGCTGGAGCTCGACGCGTGGATCGCCGGCGTGCTGATCGTGGTGAACACCCTCCAGGTGTCGCTCACCCAGACGCTGGTCGCCCGGCAGGCCGAGCGGTTCCGGCCGACCCGGGTGATCATGGTGGCCTCGCTGCTGAACGCGCTGGCGTTCGGGCTGTTCGCGTTGATCTACACGACGCCCGACTGGCTCACGTTCGTCGGGCTGTTCGTCGCGATGGTCGTCTTCACCGCGGGCGAGACCGTCGGCTTCCCGCCCATCGACACGCTCTCCGTGTCGATGCCGCCGGACCACATCAGGGGTCGCTACCTCGCGACCTACCAGATGTCCTGGGCGCTGGGAGAGGTGGCCGCACCCGCTCTGCTGACCTTCCTGCTGGGCCTCGGCCCCGTGCTGCCGATGCTGTTCCTGCTCGTCCTGAGCCTGCTGGCACTGCCGCTGCTGGCGAACCTCGAACGGCGGACGGGCCTGCGGGCGGCGCGAACGTGACCGTCCGAAGAGGACGGTCGAGATCCCATTCCGACAGGAGTCACCAGTGAAAACCGTGGTAGTGATCTCAACCCGCGGGTTCGGCGTGTTCCGGCACGACCTGCTCGTCGACCCGGACGGGGTCCGGTTCGTCGGGATCTTCTCCGAACGCGACGCGGTGAACGTCGGTCCCGTGGAACGCGCGTACTTCCACGCGATCCACGTGGTGCCCGGCGGCGCGATCAACGAGTCCAACAGCGAGTCGTCGGTGGTGGACGCCGAGGCGACCAGGGCCGTGCTCCGCGAGATCGCGGACGACCCGGGCACCGGCGTGCTGACGGTGCACTCGTTCGACGAGCGCAACATGCTGCTGACCGGCCGGCTGCGCGAGGAGTTCGGGCTGCCCGGCCCGACCCACGACGAGCTGCTGCCGTACCGGGACAAGTGCCTGATGAAGACCAAGCTCGCCGGCACCGGCCTGCGGGTGCCCCGGTTCGCCCACTTCGACCCGGAGGCGTTCCGGTCCGACGCGAACGCCTACTTCGACCGCATCACCGCGGACGTGGGCCTGCCGTTCGTGGTGAAGCCGGTCGACGCGGCCTCGGCGGACGGCGTGTACAAGGTGTTCGCCCGCGAGGAGTTCCTCGCGCTGCCCGGCGAACTGGGCCGCGCGTACGAGTACGAGGAGCACATCGACGGCACCATGTACAGCGTCAACCTGGTGTCGAAGGACCGCACCACGGTCTTCGGCGGCGTCACCGAGTACCTGGTGAACTCGACGGAGGTCCAGCGCGGCCGGGTCAACGCCGACATCAACCTGATCGACACCGACCCCCGCGTGCCGCGGATGATCCGGTTCACCGAGACGGTGCTCGACGCCCTGGGTTGGCTCGACGGCGCGTGCCACCTGGAGCTGTTCCACACCAAGGACGACGAGTTGGTCTTCCTCGAGGTGGGCGCCCGCTTCAAGGGCCTCGCGGGCCTCGCCGCCATGCAGCTGAACTACGCGGTCGCCCTGCTCAACCTCGCCTTCGAGATCGAGGCCGGTCTGGAAAGCCGCCCGTGGGACCAGGAGCAGGTCTACTGCTTCGACGCGGTGATCCCGAAGCGCCCCGGCGTCGTGGCCCGGCTGGTGGAGCCGGACGTGACGAGCGAGTTCGAGATGAAGTGGAAGGCCGTGGAGGGCGGGGAGATCCAGAAGGGCGAGTCCCTGGTCGACAACGGCGGCACGTTCCTGGTGTGGAACTCCGACTACGACCAGCTCTACCGCGACTTCGAGAAGTTGGCGGGCTACACCCCGATCCACTACCAGGACGAACAGATCTGAGGTCGGATCGTGCGGCAGAGGAACACGTCGGAACACCTGGACACGGCCGAGGTCAGGTCCGCGGTGCGCGCGGTGGTCGAGGCGGACGACTTCGACAACTGGCTGCTGGAAATCCCGGAACACGTCCTGATCCAACTGGCGGCACCGCTGGAAATGCTCCAGTTCCAGTACTACCTGACCCCGCCCCAACCCCGACACCTGATCCGCGCCGCGCGGGTGTGCTGCGAGGCGGTGGACGGCGACCTCGACGGCTGCCCACCGGACATGGTCGCCGCGTTCACCAACCTGATCGCGGTGGTCCTGGACTGACTTCGGCGGACGGCGTGCCGGCGACCGCCCGGCACCCGTCCGACCACGCGACGGGGCGCGCCCGATCGCGCTACCGGCGCAAGAGCGCGATCGCCGTCACCGCGATCGCCGTTCCGGCGCGGTCTCGACGTCGGATCTGCGAGCGCTGAGCCTCGACTGCCCGCCCGTCGTGCAGCCGGCGCCCACGACTGTCAGGGTGGACCCGACCGCGGGCCATTCGGACGCGCCGACGACCAGGTCGGAGATCAGGACGCGGTCCACCACGCCGATCTCGCCCGACGGGACGCGAACCCGGAGGCCGTGGGGCAGGTGGGCCACCACGACACCGTCCACGACCGCCCACCTCGGCAGCGGACCGTCGGCCTCCCCCGTCGACACCCGCGCTCGGTCGGGCATCACGTCACCAGGACGAGGTCGCCCCGGCGCGTGACGACCGAATCCCGCCACGTGACCGCCTCGACGATCTCCCGAGGACCGAGCACGCCCGCCTCCAGCACGAAGTGGAGGGCGAACGGGGTGTCGTCCAGCGGAAGGCCGTCCAGGTCGGTCGAGGCGTTGGCCCGCTCGGCGCCCTGGCACAGCACCGACGCGAAGACGCCCGCGAAGGGTGTCGACAGGACCGTGTCCGCGGATCGCACCACGACCACCACGTCCGCGTCGCCGTGCCAGTCGCCGTGCAGGTCGCCCAGGCAGTCCACCACCGCGTCCCAGTTCCGGCCGAAGTAGCCCGGGAACGTCAGCACGCGGGCGAACTCGGCGAACAGCTCCGCCTCGGACCGCATCACCGCGCCGTCCAGGTGTCGGACGACGCCGCCTGCTTCCTCGAAGCGCGCCAGACCGGCCGCGACCGAGGGGTCACCCGGCCGCGCGATCACCACCCACGGCGGATCGGTGCTCGCGAAACCGGGGACTCCGTCCTCCGTCATGTGCTCGGCCCCACGTAGTAGAACGTCCGGTAGTGGTCCGGAGTGTAGTAACTCGGGCCGGGGCCGCCCCTCGGCGTCACCAGGCGTTCCGGGCCGCGGATCGGCCGGCCGCAGACCACGCACGTCGGCAGGCTCGCGGTGAGGTTGACGTCCCACTCCCGGTACTTCCCGCCGGGGAGGGTGTCGCGGTTGTTGCCCCAGCCCTTGTTGCCGATGTACCCCGGCACCTGCCCGATGCCGCCCTCGCGGGAGTTCACCATGGCCAGCATGTCGTGCGCGCTCTGCGGCGCGGGACCCTCGAACACGCCCAGGGGCTCCGGGCTTCCGGTGTCGCCGCCGTGCACACCGCAGAACGGACCGGCGGTCGAACCGTCGCCCGAGTTGTGCACGAGGACGTCGTCCTCGCCGACGAAGAACGTGTGCACGCCCTCGACCGTCAGGTTGAACACCGTCCGGAACGCCGAGTGGTCACGCGTGCCGACCACCGTCTCCGTGCCGCCGGTCGCGGTCACCAGGTGGTCGCCCGCGGCGAGGTCGCCGGCCTCGACCCACCGGTCACCCGTCCAGAACGGGTGGTTGTCGGTCGCCGTCAGCACCGACCGCCCGCCGAAGTCCACCGACACCAGGTGCTTCGACCCGCTGCCGACGATCACGTCGAGGACCGCGGCGTCCCGGGTCACGCCGGTCACCGGATCGGTCGCCCGCACCCGGTCGCCGACCCGCACCTGCCCGATCGGGCGGTGCGTGCCGTCCGCCATCAGCACGGGGGTTTCCGGCGTGAAGCTGTTCGGCGCGCAACCCTGCGCACCGCCCGCCTCGCGCACCGCGGGCTTGGCGCCCGGCACCGGCGCGACCGGCGCGCACGACTGCACGGTGGCGTCGACGCCGGCACAACCGCCGCCGACCGGTGGCGCGCTGACCTCGGCCAGGCACGACGTGAGCGTGCCGGTGAGGCCGCACCTGCCGGTGGCGCCCGGTGCCGCCCACCCCTGGTCGGTCGTCCCCGCCCACGGGAGGACACCGCCGGTCCAGTCGCCGGAGACCCGGAACGGGTCGACGGTCGGCGCCCACCAGTACTGCCACCCGTGCGACCACGCCGTCATCCGCCAGCCGGTGTCCGAGATCCGGCCGTTCGACCACCCGGTCACGGTGTCCGACCACGTCTGGCTGTAGTTGTCCAGCCGCACGTACCGGCGGGTCGACGTGTGGTAGGTCGACCAGGTCGACCAGGACCCCACGAGCGACAGCGTCGTCTGGAACACGACGTGCGGCGGTGGAGGCGGTGGCGCGGTCGTCGTGCCCGGTGGCACCGGCACGGGTTTCGGTGTCGGCGGCTTCCCGGGCGTCTGCACGGTTCTCCCGGTCGGCGTGTTCACCGGGTCCGGACAGCCGCACCAGAAGATCTTGCCGCCGACCAGCGGGCGGAAGTAGTCCTTCTCACTCGCGTCGTAGAGGACGTCCGGCAGCGGGCCGAGCAGCCACTTGACGCCCTCCATCAGCGCCGCCGCGCCCAACCCGACGGCCCACTCCGGCGCCTCCGCGCCCAGGATCGAGCCGAGCACCGCCGCGGCGAGGGGCTCCGCCAGCGCCTTGTCGTACACCTTGTCGATCAGCGTTTCGACCAGCTTCTCGACCAGCGCGTCGCCGCCCGAGGAGTAGAACTCGATCAGGTGCCTCTCGCCGGTCACGAACTGGTGCTTCTGGCTGCGGCTGAGCACCGCGAACGGCGCCCACTGCATCGCCAGCTGGTCGGGCGTCGTGTACTGGTTGGTGGCCGTGTTGCGGTAGCCGACCTCGCACGCGCCCCCGTTCTGGCACACCATCGGGTAAGGCTTGTGCCCGTCCGGGTCGACGTTGCTCGTCGGGTTGGCGTCGCCGTAGGCGTACCGGTTGGCCACGTCCGCCGAGTCGCGCGAGACGAACGACCCGGTCGACGGGGTGTACCAGCGGCTGTCCATGTACACCCGGCCGGTGGTCGGGTCCGTCCAGTCGCTCTGGAAGCCGCGCGCGGACTGGTCGCCCGTGCTCGCGACGCGCGCGCCGAACGGGTCGTAGGAGGTCGTCCCGCGCAACGGCCTCGGCGCGGCCGACGTCTGCCCCACCGGGTTCCACCCGACCACGTCGCCGTGCGGGTTGGACACCGGCACCGCCGACTCGCCGCCGACCCACGAGGCGACCAGCCTGCCCGCCGGGTCGCGCCGGTCGAGCTGCCCGAGCGCGTTGATCGCGTCGCGCTCGAACCCGACGTACCAGAACTCCCCCGCGCCGCGCGACGTCACGCGACCCAGGGCGTCGTAGCCGTAGCCCACCCCGCCGTCGGACACCAGCTCCTCGAACGCGGAGAACGTCGACGTCGAGGTCGACCCGCCGGCGACGGCCGTCGAGAGCAGACCGCCGCGCGGGCTGTAGCCGTACGTCCGGTTCGTCGTCTGTCCACTCGCGACGGTGCTGGACGAGGTGAGCCGGTCGCGCTCGTCGTAGGTCCACGAGCCGGTCTGCACCGGGGTGCCGCCGACGACCGTGGTCTCCTTGGTGCGGTTCCCGTTGGCGTCCCACGTGTAGCGCCGCTCGGGCGCGCCGTCCTCGGGCGTCCACGACGTCAGCCGGTCGGCCTTGTCGTAGGTGTACGTGCCGCCCGACGGCGGGCCGACCTGGACGTCGTTCGACGTGAGGTTGCCCCGCGAGTCGTAGCCGTAGACCGCGCGGAAGACGTCGGCGCCCGCGGCGTTCGTTGCGGCGACACCGCTGACCCGGCCGCGCCCGTCGTACTGCCACCGCGTGGACACGCCGTTGGACAGCGACGTCGAGTTCAGCGCGCCGGTGAGCGTCGAGTAGTTGTAGGTGCTCGTCGTGCTCTGGAGCGAGTCGGCCAGCGTGGCGATCTGCCCGTCCGGCCGGTAGCCGACCGTCGTGGTCGCCCACGGGTCGCGCCGCACGGTCATCGCGCCGTTCGCGTCGTACTCGAACGTGCTCGACGTGTGCAGGCCGACCGACGACAGCAGCGAACCCCGGTCGGAGTAGGTGAAGTCGATCGTGCCCGCCGGGTTCGTCGCCGAGGTCATCCGCCCGGTGAGGTCGTAGCCGAACGAGCGGGTGGTGTCGGCGACCCCGCCGCCGTAGCCGTGCTCCGCGGTACGCCTGCCGAGCGCGTCGTAGGTCGAGTCGACCGTGACGCCGCCCGGCTTGACCAGCTTCGTCTGCGCGCCGGCCCGGTCGTAGGTCGCGGTCCAGCGCCGGTCGGACACCGCCGGGTGGGCCGTCGTCGACGGTTCGGTGATCGTCTCCGGCAGACCGATCGTGTTGTAGGTCATGACGGTCGACCGGTGGTTGCCGTCGGTGCTCGACGTGACGTTGCCCAGCACGTCGTAGCCGGTCTGGGAGGAGAGCACGGTGCCGTCCGGCAACGCTTGCGCCGCACCGGTTTCCCGGCCGAGCATGTCGTAGAACGTGCTGAGGTGGGTGTCGTTCCACCGCGCGGTGACCGTGTTGGGCACGTTGTGCGCGTAGGTGGTCTCGTCCAGCACCGCGCCGCCGGGCGCGAGGTGCCGCGTCGCGGTCACCCGGCCCGGCTCGTCGTAGTCGGTGACGGACGCGCGCCCGGCGGGATCGGTGACCTTCGTGGTCCGGCCCGCCACGTCGTACTCGTAGGCCGTCGGGTTGGTCACGCCCGGCGCCCACACCTTGGTGACCCGCCCCGCCTTGTCGTACTCGGCGGTGTGCCGGGCGCCGCTCGGCGACACGGTGGCGGTCACGTTGCCGACGTCGTCGTACTCGTAGGCGGTCGTGTAGCGCGCCGAGCTGCCGTTCGGTTGGCGCACCACGGAGGTCGTGGCGACCTGGCGGCCGAGGCCGTCGTAGGCGAACTCGGTCCGCGCGCCGGTCGGCCCGACGACGTGGGTCGACTGGCCGGCGTTGTCGTACCCGAACTCGGTGACCGGTCGGCCCTGGCCCGCGTCGGGTTCCTTGACCCGGAACAGCAGACCCGCGCCGTTGTACTCGTACTCGGTGACCCGGTTGTCCGGGTCGGTGCTGCTGATCAGGTCGCCGGCGAGGTTGTACGCCCGCTTGGCCACCGGGTACAGCACCGACGAGGAACCCGGCGGGGTGTAGCCGGGCGCCCGGGTTTCGACCTGGCGGCCGGCGTCGTCGTACAGCGTCTCGGTGACGTTGCCCTTGGCGTCCTTGACGTGCGTCCGCTCGCCGAACACGTTGTAGCCGAACGTCTGCGTCGGTCGCGCGGTGACCGGGGCGCCGCCGTTCTCCTGCGCCTGCACCTGCGGCGCGGTCGTCTTCGTGAGCCGGCCGAGTTCGTCGAAGGTGTTGTCGTAGGTGACCTGGGCCGGGTCCTCCCAGTCGATCTTGTGGCCCTCCGGCGGGACGACGCCGACCGGCAGGCCGCGCTGGTCCCTGGTGTAGCTCGTCACCTGCGAGGACTGGGTGGTCGAGCCGACGACCTCGCAGGTCGGCGGACCCAGGACGGCCGGGCACCAGCTCGACTCGACGGTTTTCCCGCCGCCGCTCAGCACGATCCTGGCGAGCTGACCGCGTCCGTTGTAGACCCGGTGCGCCTTCTGGTCGAGACCGGTGGCGTCGAGCGTGGTGTCGACCAGCTTGCCCTCGCCGTCGTAGTACGAGTCGAGCCGCCGCACGCCGCCGGTCACCTCGGAGGTGACCCGACCGGCGCCGTCGTACTGCCGGGTGAACAGCGGCACGTCGCGCAGGCTGCCGTCGGGCTGCCGCACGGCGAGCTGCGTCGCCGAGGCGAGCTGGTCGTCCCAGGTGTAGTCGAACCTCGTCTTCCGACCGAGCGCGTCCGACTGCTCGGTCAGCCGGCCCGCGACGTCGTAGACGTTGCGCGTGGCGAGGGTGACCGAGCCGGTGACACCGGACTTGCGGGTCTCGACCACCCGGCCCCGGACGAACACGCTCTCGGTGACCCGGTTCTCCGGCGTCGTGACCCGGGTGACCGCCCGGTCGTAGGGCAGGCCGTTGGGGAACAGCGGCAGCAGCGGGACGCCGTCGTACCAGACGCCGTCGAGGCCGAAGGTGTAGGTGGTGACGCCGCCCGCCGCGTCGACCACCCTGGTGACGCGGCCCGCGTTGTCGTACGAGGTCTCGGTGGTGCGCTCGCCGGGCCGCCGCTCGAGGGTGATCAGCGGGCACTGGTCGGTCGAGCCGCTCTCGACGGTCCGCACCACGAAGCCGTCCCGGTCGTACACCCGGCACACCCGGCGCTGCGCGGTGCTCTGGGTGACCAGGTTGGTCGTCGGCGGGTGCAGTTCGCTGACCACCCGGCCGATCGGGTCGACGTAGTACCGCGTGGTGATCCCCGCCGGGTAGGCGTTGGTGTACTCGATGACGTGCGTGCGACGGCCGAGGTTGTCGTAGTCGTAGACGTCGCGCTTGCCGTTCTGGAGCCGGACCTGGCTCAGGTCGCCGTTGGCGTTGTAGTCGTAGGTCGTGGTGACGCCGCCCTCGACGGTCGTGCGCGTCAACCCGGCGGGCATGGTGCCGCCACCGCTGCCACCGCGCCGCGAGCCGACGGCCGCCTCCGCGCCCGTGGTGTAGGTGTAGGTCGCGCTCGCGCCGTTCGGGTTCTCCGGGGTCGGGTTGCCCGTGCTGCGGGTCAGCCTGCCCTGGGTGTCGTAGCCGAACTGGTCGTAGTTGAGGGCGTTGTCCTGCCTCGGCGTGATCGACAGGTATTTCATCCTGGTTTCGCCCGCGGGCAGGCCGGGCACCTCGTCGTACTGCGACGTGTGGGTCACCTGGGTCGACGCGTCGCGCATGGTGAAGCGGCCGTTCTGGTTGCCGTAGGCGTCCCAGGTGGCCTCGAAGCCGTTGCGGTTCTCGTCAAAAAAGCCGTCGAAGTGGCCGTTGACCTCGTTGTAGCTCCACGACCGCGTCGGGCCGTTGTGCGTGAAGGCCCCGCCGGACTGGAGGGTGCGGAGGCGGTTCAGCTCATCGAAGCGGTAGGTCTGGTGGTTCTGGGCCACGTCGCCGGTCGGGAACCCGGCGGAGGTCCGGTAGCCGGCGTTGGCCTCCAGCATCACGCCGCCGAGCGAGTTGTACTGGTTGAGGTAGTCGTCGTAGTAGGCCGGGTTCGCCTTGGCCATGCTGATCAACGTCGTGGAGCCGTCCGGCAGGTCCGCGTGGATCGTGCGCGAGTCGAACTTGTTGGACCACGCCTGGGAATCGCTCCAGCCGCTGTCGTTGGGCTGCTTCACGGTCCGGTTCTCACTCGACCTGCGCCACCAGTTCTGCACGTCGGCGCCGGTGTTGTAGCCGACGATCTCGCCCAGCGGGTTGGTCACCGACGACAGCGCGCCGCACGAGTAGCGGTAGGTCCAGCGCGGCACGTCCGCGCCCGCGAACGGCGCCTCGGTGGCGATCTCGCCGATCATCGGCGGGATGCCGGCGGCACAACCGTTGCCCTGGTTGGTCGTCCAGGAGACGGTGAGGACGCGGCCGGACGGCTGGTGGGTCACCGTCGTCACCTGGCCCGCGGCGTTGCGGCCGAACACGATCGAGCCCTCGCCCGCGGAGGCGATCGAGCGCAGTTCGCCCGCCGGGCCGTAGGTCAGCACCTCCTGCGCGGACTCCCGCAGGGTCACGACGCCGGCACCGTCGATCGACAACCGGTTCGTGGAGCCGGTTTCCGCGCGGGTCACCCAGCCGGCGCCCTGCCGGCCGAAGATCTCCTGGCGGCCGTCGGGGTAGGTGACGGTCATCAGCTGACCGTCCTGGCTCTGCTGGGCGGAGGCGTCGAACATCGACATCCAGCCGCGACCGAACGCGCCCGCGGTGTTCTTGGCGCCCGTGGAGTAGGTGCGCTGCACGCGGAGCGGCAACCCGGTGGCGTTCACGGTGGCGTCGGTTTCGCTGTGCAGCCAAATCCCGTACGGCAGCACCACTCCGGCGATGGTGACCATGCCGAGCCCGGTGCCCACGGTCCGCCAGGCCTCCGGCGCGGGGACGACCGCGGTGACCTGGTTGGGCGGCGCCCAGCCGACGGCCGGGGTGGTCTTGTTGCCGTCGCTGACCCGCGCGGACCAGAAGAAGACGTCGTTCCAGGCCAGAACCCCTTGCGGGAGCGGGTACCCGGTGCCGGTCTGCCACCCCGAGGTGTGGCAGGACTGGGTCAGCGCGGCGTCGCGGCACACGGTGAACTGGTAGGACAGCGCGCCACCGGGCCACTGGTCGACGTCCGAGCCGGTCACCGACAGCGTGGGCATGCGGGTCGTGACGGTGCCGTAGTTCGGCGGCAGCTGGAGCGTGAGGTTCGGCGGCTGGTTCTGGATCGTGTACCGGATCGTCATGGCGCAGACACCGTTGGCGGAGAACCACCCCAGGCCGTCGACGTAGACGTCCCACGCGATCCGCCACGAGCCGGGCGCGAGCTGCCCGATGGTCGCGGTGACGGTGGTGGACTGGTTGCGCGCCAGGAACGGCACCGGCGTCAGCGGGTAGTTGCCCGGTACCGCGACACCGGCGTCGGTGAACAACTGGTAGCCCAGGTAGGTGTGCCCGGCGAGCCAGGTCTGCGACCCCAGGTTGGTGAGCCCGACCCGCGCCGTGCCGGCGGTGGTGTTGGTGGGCGTGGTCAGCAACGCGCCGTCGCCGTAGCGCGCGAACCACTGTTCCGTCCCGATGGGCGCGCAGGGGTCGACGTTCGCCACGACCTCGAACCGCCGGGGGCTCTTGCGGTCCTCCCCCGCGACGGCCCGCACCGGCGCGGCCGCCTCGACGGTGGCCGCCTCCTGCCGCCCGACGGGCGTCGTGCTGTGCCTGGCCTTGACCCGTTCGGCCTCCTCGGCCTGCGCGGTCCGCACCTTGTCGAGGACCGTCCACCGCGGATCGCCGGCGGGCGGGTCGGTCGCGGGAGGAGGGTCGGCGAGCCCGGTGTCCCCACCCGACACGGCCGTCTGGGGAACACCGGTGGTGGCGGCGGCGCCGTCGACCCCGACGGGGAGGTCGGCGAGCGCGGCCGGTGGCGTGATCGGAACCACCAGACCGAGGAAGAACGACACCACGATGCCGATGCGAGTCATCCGTCTGCTCGCCAAGCGCCTGCCCGCCACACGTCCCCCCAGAACGCCGGATTGCCCTGCCAGGCGGAAGTACAACCGCCGTTGGTCTCGGCAGCGACACGACCGGCTGAACGGGGAGCGAACCGGACCGGAGGATTTGGGTACACCCCGCTTGGACTGTTCTTGGTGGACGCAGAGGAATTGCCCCATCCGGCCCCGCGTCGCCCGCCGGGTCCGGCAGGCCGGGGTCGGTACGAGGAGTCGGTGCCGGGCCGAGTCGGGCGACCACACCACGATGCGCGTGTGGTCCTCCCCCGGGTGGGCGATCGGCTCGCCGACCACCCGATCCCCGTGCTCGCCCGCGTGCGACGCGGCCGGACCCACTCCCGGCGGACCGGGCCGCACGAGACCCCGTCGGACTCGTGCAGCCCTCCGCCTCGACCCTCCACTTCAGACTATCCACAATGGAGTGTCGAGGCACGTTCGACGTCCGCGTCACCGCGCCGCGCGGTACTCCGCCACGGCCCGCTCCGTGTCCACCGCGAGCAGGTGGTGGTTCAGCGCGATGCCGGCGGCCGAACCGGCGCCCACCGCGTTCGCCAGCTGGGCGCTCTCCGACACCACGTTGCCGGCCGCGAACACGCCCGGCACGCTGGTGCGCCCGCCGGCGTCGACCACCACCCAGCCGTTCTCCGCCGCGCAGCCCAACCCCGTGAGCAACCCGTCCCGCGGCACGAACCGCGGTCCGACGAACACGACGTCCCGCGGCTCCGAGCGGCCGTCGGCGAACTCGACGCCGCGGACGCGACCGTCCCGTTCCACGACCCGCGCCACCTCGCCGTCCACCACGCGGACACCCCGGGCCGCGAAGCGCTCGCGCTCCTCGTCCGAGAGCACGATCCGGTGGGGGAAGAACACCACGTCCGACGACCACAGCCGCACCAACCCCGCCTGGTGCAGGGTGAACGGCCGGTTGTCGCCGCCCAGCACGCCGATCGCCCGGTCCCGCACCTCGTGCCCGTGGCAGTACGGGCAGTGCAGGACGTCCGAACCCCAGTGCTCCCGCACCCCGGCCACGTCGGGCAGTTCGTCGCGCAGACCCGTCGCGACCAGCACCGCGCGCGTGGTCAGCGCGCGCCCACCCGCCAACCGCACCCCGAACCCGCCGTCCGCGTCCCGACCGACCGACTCGACGCGGTCCTCGACCACCTCGCCGCCGTACCCGGTCACCTCGGCGCGCCCGGTCCTCACCAGCTCGAGCGGCGCCATGCCGTCCCGGGACAGGAACCCGTGCAGGTGGTCCGCCGGCGCGTTCCGCGGCTGACCGGCGTCGACCACCACCACCGAGCGCCCGACCCGCGACAGCACCAGCGCGGCGCTCAACCCCGCCACGCCGCCACCGACGACGGTCACGTCGTACCCCATGTCGTTCCCCCTCGAGTCGTTCCCGCGCCGGAATTTCCGGTTGCCCCCGCGGCCCACGGGAAAAAGCGCTCCGACATTACCGGACTCGGCACGTTCTCCGGCACGGTGAGGCTCGCGGGGGCCGGGGGGGGGGGGGGGGGGGGCCCCGGGGCCGCCCCCCGGCGCCCGCGCCCGCGGGGGGGGGGGGGGGCAGCCACCACAGAAAAAGATACCCCACGAGCA
>NZ_JBFAEO010000059.1:0-46905 GCF_040642015.1 Actinosynnema sp. NPDC020468 | reverse complement strand
GCGCCCCCGTGCCAAATGTGGTTGCCTCTGGCAGGCCATACGGGGAGAACACGACGCCCTTCCTCCCCGGAGGCGCTGCCCGTCCGGCGAGGACGTTTTTTGCTTTTACTCTCTACGCCCAACCCGCCGGAGACTCAACAAACCATCCCCCGAGAATGAATCGCCTTCAATTCGATCAGCCGCGCACCGACCTCGACGGAAAGCGCCGGCGTTTCGCCACCTCCCCGTTCGACCAGCACGACCGCGGTCGCGACGAACCCCTCCAGCAGAGCCCGCAGAACCACGTGGGTGGCCCGCTGGTACTCGTCCACCAACGCTCCCACGAACCGCTCGAAGACGGGCAGGTGGATCGCCCAGTCGTCCGCGTCCGCCAGGTGGTAGGCCGGGTGGATGCCTGTCGGGCGGTTGACCAGCGGCGCGATCGCGTCGGCTGAGCGCAGGAACAGCAGGCCTACGCCGTTCGACGGGTTCCACACGCAGTTGTCGCCTACCCAGAAGTGCTGACTCACGTGGATCTCCCTGGAAATCGGTGGGCTTGACTGGCGAAGGTCAAGATCAGGGGCTTCTGCTTCTGGCCTGCGTGCTGGTTCGTGGCCGGGTGGCTCTGGTGGAGGTCTTGAAAGATGAAAGAGTAAAAGAGTAAAAGCGTAAAAGATTAAAAGCGTCCTCGCCGGACGGGCGGAGCCTCCGGGGAGGGGGCTTGGGCGGTGCTGGATTGACGTCTTCGTCGTGCGTTGGGGTGTTGGTCGGGTTGGGTAGCTGTGTTTCCCTCCCGTATGGCCCGCCAGAGGCAACCACATTTGGCACGGGGGCGCCGGCTTGGGAGTGTGGGCTGCGGTCCTGAGAGGTGCGGCGCCCCCGTGCCAAATGTGGTTGGGCTTCGCCCGGGCCATACGGGAGGGAAACACAGCGCAGCTGGTTTGCGCTGCGCGCGCGTCTGCGGCGTTTTAGGACTGGCCCCAGGTGCCTGTTGGTGGGGGTGGGGATTTTGTTGCCGTTGCGTCCGTTGTCGGAGGTAGGCCGCCGATGAACCTGGTCAGGGACGTGTCGTGTTCCACCCTTCCCGGGAAGGGGTCGCCTGCGGTTCTTCGGGTCAGGGCGGGGATGGGGAGGTCCTTGTGGGAGGCCACCAGGACGAAGTTTCCGAATCTTCTGCCTCGGAACACCGTTGGTTCGGCCAGGACGGCTACGTGGGGGAATACCGCTCGTACGGTTGCGGCTTGCGCCTTGGCGAAGCCGAGGCCTCCGCCGTCGCCGATGTTCGCGGTGTACACGCCGCCCGGTGCCAGTACCTCGGAGGCCTGGCGGACGAATTCCACCGAGGTCAGGTGGGCCGGGGTTCGGGCGCCCGCGAAGACGTCCGTCACCACCAGGTCGAAGGTCGCGGGCGGGGCGTTGGCCAGCACCGCGCGCGCGTCGCCGGTGCGGACCTTGATCCGCCACGTCCTGTCCCACGGCAGGTGGGCGCGGACCAGTTCCACCAGGGCCGAGTCGATCTCCACCACCTGCTGTGCCGACCTGGGTCGGGTGGTGGCGATGTAGCGCGGCAGGGACAGGCCTCCGCCGCCCAGGTGGAGCGCTCGGATCGGGTCGCCCGGTGTGGTCAGGAGGTCCACCACGTGGCCCAGCCTCCGGACGTACTCGAATTCCAGGTGGGTGGCGTCGTCCAGGTCCACGTGGGACTGGGGTGTGCCGTTCAGGCGCAGCAGCCACGATCGGGGGACGTCCGGGTCGGGGACCAGTTCGGCCACGCCCGAGTCGACCTCCCTGGTGATGGTCTCGTCGGTTCTCCGGGTGCGTCCCACCCGGCGATTATCCAGGGCGCCCCCGCGGGCGGCGCACCCCGCGTGAGGTGGGTACGGTACGCGCCGTGCGGATCCTGGCTGACGTGCTCACCGGGCTGGTGGCCCTGATCCACCTCTACATCGTCGTGCTGGAGATGGTCCTGTGGACCACCCCGCGCGGCCGGGCCGCGTTCGGCACCACGCCGGAGTTCGCGGAGCAGTCGAAGACGCTGGCCGCGAACCAGGGGCTCTACAACGGGTTCCTGGCCGCCGGCCTGATCACGGCGCTCGTGGTCCGCGGTGACGTCGGGTTCGCGTTCGCGGTGTTCTTCCTGATCTGCGTGGTCGTGGCCGGGGTGTACGGCGCGGCGACGGTCAGTCGGCGGATTCTCCTGGTGCAGGCCGTGCCCGCGACGCTCGCGCTGGTCGCGGTGCTGGTCGCGGCCTAGGCCTGCGCCACGGGCCCTTCTGCGGGTCGTAGCCGAAGCGCAGGTCGCCGGTGATGCGCCGGGTCGGGTTCGCCGGGTGCTCGATCGGCTCCACGGCCGGCAGCGGCGCGGCGGGCGGTTCCTCGGCGGGCTCGGGTTCGGGGCTCGCCGGCACGTCCTCGCGGCCCGCCACCCACGCCGCCAGCGCGGTGGTGATCGGCACGGCCGCCACCAGGCCGATGCTGCCCACCAGGGTGCGGACGACCTCCTGCGCCACCTGCTGCGCGGTCAGGATCTCCGACAGCGTGCGCCCGGACAGCGCGAAGGCCAGCATCAGCGGCAGCGCCGCGCCCGCGTACGCCATGACCAGCGTGTTCACCACCGACGACAGGTGGTCGCGCCCGATCCGGGACCCCGCCGCGTACAGCTCGCGGAACCCCAGCGCCGGGTTCGCCCGGCGCAGTTCCCACACCGCGCTGGTCTGCGTCACCGTCACGTCGTCCAGCACGCCGAGCGCGCCGATGATCGTGCCGGCCAGCAGCAGCCCCCGGGTGTCCACGCCGTGCCCGAGCAGCGCGACCAGGTTGGCCGTGTCCTGGTCCAACCCGGTGAGCTTGGCCATCGCCGAGAACAGCACGCCGAGCACGCCGATCATGGCCAGGCTGACCAACGTCCCCAGCACGGCCGTCGTGGTGCGCGCCGACACGCCGTGCGTCAGGTACAGCACGATGAACATGATCAACCCGGCCGCGACCACCGCCACCGTCACCGGGCTCTCGCCGGCCAGGATCGCGGGCAGCACGAACAGCACCAGCACGACCAGGCTCAACCCCAGCGCGCCGAGCGCGGCCAACCCCTGCCACCGGCCGAGCAGCAGCACCGCCGCCGCGAACAGCACCGCCAGCAGCAGCATCGGCACGCCGCGCTGGAAGTCCGCGAGCTGGTAGGACTCGCTCGCCCGCGGATCACCGCCCGCGTAGGACAGCACCACCGCGTCGCCCACCGCGAACGACGGCGACGTCGCCTGGTCCGGCACCGGCACCCGGACCTCGCTCCCGGCCGCCGCGCCGTCGCTCATCTTCACCGTGACGAGGAAGCACCCGGTGCCGTTGGCGCCCTCGGGCCCGCAGCCGCCCCTCGCGACCGCCGTCACGTCGCCGCGCACCGGCACCTGGGTCAACCCGGCCTCCGCGCCGGTCTTCTGGTCGTGCCCCCACGGGTACAGCAGCACCGCGCCGACCACCGTCGCCACCACGAGCGGCAGCAGCAGGACGAGCAGGAGCTTCCGGACAGGAGCGGACGAAGGTTCCGCGGGGCCGTGCGAGTGGCCATGACCATGCTGGGCGTGCACGGGCTCATCCTGCCGGACGGCCGCCCGCCGTTCGACATGCGGACAGTTCGGTGCGTATTTCGGGGGACCCTCTTTCGGGGCAAGATGCCCGGTGCCACGCTCCCACGGTGACCACGAACTGGACTCCCAACCACGGTCAGGACTACGACCCGGTGCCCTACCGGCCCGAGCGGATGCCCACCGAAGTGTCCGTGCGCACCGCCGCCGACCTGCGCGCGCGGATGGACGAGCGGCGGACCGTGCGCATGTTCTCCACCGACCCGGTGCCCGAGCAGGTGGTGCTGGACGCGATCGCGGTCGCGTCCACCGCGCCCAGCGGCGCGCACCAGCAGCCGTGGACGTTCGTGCGGGTCAAGGACGCCGACGTGCGCAAGCAGATCCGCGAGGCGGCCGAGAACGAGGAGCGGATCTCCTACGCGGGCCGGCTCGGCGACGAGTGGCTGGACGCGCTGCGCCCGCTCGGCACCGACGACGTGAAGCCGCACCTCACCGACGCGCCGGAGCTGATCGTGGTGTTCCAGCAGCGGTTCTACCTCGAGGCGGACGGCAGCACGCGCAAGCACTACTACGTGGACGAGTCGGTCGGCATCGCCGTCGGCATGCTGCTGACCGCGCTGCACCTGGCGGGCCTGTCCGCGCTCACGCACACGCCGTCACCGATGAAGTTCCTCGGCGAGGTGCTGAACCGGCCGCGCAACGAGAAGGCGTTCGCGGTGATCCCGGTCGGCTACCCGGCCGAGGACTGCGTGGTGCCCGACCTGGTCCGCAAGTCCCTGGACCAGGTCGTCGTCACGGTTTAGCCGACCGGCGGCGCGGCGAACCGGAAGTGCGCGGCCACCGCCTCCCGCACCGCCGCGAGCGCGCGGGCCAGCCGCTCCTCCCGGTCGCCGGTGACGAGCAGCCACGGCACGCCGCGCGCCGCCAGGCCCTCGGTGAACCGCGCGGTCATCCACGGCCGCAGGTGCTCGCCGTCCCGCCACCCGTCCTGTTCGAACGGCACGCCCTCGTGGTCGGTCAGCAGGTACAGGGCGGGACGGCGGGCGTCCGGCGCGATCTCCGGGCGAGGCGCGCCCAGGTAGCGGTGACCCCAGACGGTCGCGGCCCAGGAGTCGTTGTCGCACAACACCACCGGCCCGCGGGTCGCGGCCTCGTCCACCAGTTCGCCCTGCCGCCGCGCCACGTCCTGGAAGTCGCCGACCGTCCACACCAGACTCCCCAACGCCGCGTCCGGCGCGAAGGCCCGCGCGGCGGCGAGCTTGTGCCCGGTGTGGTCCCGGCCGTACTCGCGGACCCACGGCGCGTCCAGCCGGGCCGCGAGGTCGCGGGACAGCGTGGTCGTGCCGCTGCTCTCCGCGCCGAGCACGACGACCCGGGCCGCGAGCCCGACCCGGGTGGCGGGCGCCAGCCGGTCCCAGTGCGCCCGCGGGTCCGCCCGGATCGCGGTGCCCGACACCGGGAACGCCGTCCGGTCCCGGTCGACGAGCACGTGCCGCGCGCCGAGCCGCTTGGCCATCTCCTCGCCGTAGTCCTCGCTGGAGAACACCGCGTCCACGGCCGCCGCCGACGGGTCGCCGTCCGCGATGGCCCGCCGGGCGAGGACCGCTCGCGTCACGCCCATGTGCAGTTCCCACACCGGGTCGCTGTCGAAGTCCATCGGGTGGTCGTCCAGGTCGCCGAGCACCACCACGCCGGGGTCGTCGGCGTGCTCGGCGCGCAGCCACGCGACCCGGTCCGCGATCGGGATCGACTCCGCGCTCGACCCCAGTACGGTCACGGTGGTGCGCCTGCTGCGCGCGGCGGCGGTGCGCACGAGGTGGTGGTGGCCGGCGTGCGGCGGGTAGAACTTGCCCAGCACGAGCGCGTGGTCGAAGGTCACGCCCGCACCGCTTCCCGCGACCGGGTCCAGTTGCGCAGGCCGAACACGCACAGCCCCAGGAACCCCAGGTAGAGCACTGCGGTGAGCAGGAGGCCCTTGTAGGCGTACAACGGAACGTAGATCACGTCCGCGGCGATCCACAGCCACCACGACTCCAGCTTCTTGCGCGTCTGGCCCCAGGTGGCCAGCAGGGACAGGACCGTGGTGACCGAGTCGAGCCACGGCACCGTGGACGTGGTCAGCGCCTTGAGCGCGAACGCCAGCCCGACCGTGCCGACCACACCCACCGCCGCCAACCACCGCCACTGCCCGGACGTGGTCCGGGTGATCGGCAGCGCGGTGTGCCCTACACCGCCCCGGAGCCACGCCCACCACCCGTACAGCGCGAGTCCGATGTAGACGACCTGGAGGCCCGAGTCCGCGTACAGGCCGCTGGTCGCGAACAGCACGAGGAAGGCGAGGTTGTTGAGGATGCCGATCGGCCAGTTCCACGGGTTCTGCCGGGCCACGAGCCACACGCACAGCGCGCCGGTGACGAAACCGGCGATTTCGCCCCAGCTGGTCGTGGCGCCCGCGACGGTGACCGCCGGTGTGGTGAAGGGGGCGAGGATGACGTCCAGTAGCGACACCGATACTCCGTTTGACGAGTTATCGAACACGTGTTCGAATGAGGTCATGCGATGGGACGGGCAGAAGGACCGGGTCGACCGCCAACAGGCTCTGCCGGGACTGCCGGGTCTCGTCCGAAGCGTACGAACTCCCGAGTTCGAGGACGTCGTGTTCCACGAGGTGAGGGCCAAGTCGGTGCTCAACCGGGTGCCCGGCGGGCGGATGCCGTTCTCCTGGACGGTCAACCCGTACCGGGGCTGCACGCACGGCTGCACGTACTGCCTGGCGGGTGACACGCCGGTGCTGCTCGCCGACGGCCGGACGAGACCGATCGCCGACCTCTCGGTGGGCGAGGAGGTGTTCGGCACCCACGAGGGCCGGTTCGTGCCGACCCGAGTGCTGGGGCACTGGTCGACCCGCAAGCCCGCGTTCCGGCTGACCCTGGAGGACGGCACGCGGGTGGTGGCGAGCGGCGACCACCGGTTCCTCACCGAGGACGGCTGGAAGCACGTCACGGCCGGCCGGTGCGCGGACGCCGAGGAGCGGCCGTTCCTCACCCGGGGGCACCGGCTGCTGGGCACCGGCCGGTTCGTCACGCCGCCGCCGGAGGGCGCCGACTACCGCGCGGGCTACCTGTGGGGCGTGGTGCGCGGCGGGTTGCCCGGTCAGCCGGACGTGCTGGCGCGGGTCGCCGAGTACGCCGGCGGTCGGACGCCGCGCGAGTCGGACCTGGTCGAGTGGCCCACCGCGCCGAACGACGACTGGTCGCGCGGGTTCCTCGCCGGGTTGTTCGACGCGCGCGGCTCGTCCACCGGCGGCGAGCTGGTGGTGTCCAGTGCGGACAGTGCGGTCTTCGAGGCGGCGGTGGAGGCGTTGCTGCGCCTGAAGGTCCCGCACGTGGTGGAGGTGCGCGGCATCCGGCTCGTCGGCGACCTGGCGGACCGGCTGCGGTTCCTGCACCTGACGCGGCCCGCGATCGCGCGCGGCAACGCGATCAGCGGCGCGGTCGTGCCCGCGCCGACGCGGCTGGGTGTCGTGTCGGTGGAGGCGCTGGGTGTCGAGCGGACGCTGTACGACATCACCACGGGCACCGGCGACTTCGTCGCGAACGGCCTGGTGAGCCACAACTGCTTCGCCCGCAACAGCCACACCTACCTCGACCTGGACGCCGGCCGCGACTTCGACACCCAGGTGGTGGTCAAGGTCAACACGCCGGAAGTCCTCGCCGCGCAACTGAGGTCGAGGCGGTGGACGCGCGAGCACGTCGCGTTGGGCACCAACACCGACCCGTACCAGCGCGCCGAGGGCCGCTACGCGCTGATGCCGGGCGTGATCCGGGCGTTCGCCGACTCCGGCACGCCGTTCTCCATCCTCACCAAGGGAACCGTGCTGTCCCGCGACCTGCCGCTGCTCGCCGCGGCGGCCGGTTCGGTGCCGGTGGGCATCGGGGTGTCGCTGGCGCTGCTGGACCGCGAGTTGCAGGCGTCGCTGGAACCCGGGACGCCCAGTCCGAAGGCGAGGTTGGACCTGGTGCGCCGGATCCGGGACGCGGGCCTGCCGTGCGGGGTGTTCGTGGCGCCCGTGCTGCCGCACCTGACCGACTCGGTCGAGGCGCTGGACGCGTTGCTCGCGCAGGTCGCCGACGCGGGCGCGACCGGCGTGACGGTGTTCCCGCTGCACCTGAGACCCGGCGCGCGGGAGTGGTTCGCGCGCTGGCTGGTGCGCACGCACCCCGGGCTGGGCGACCGGTACCGGAGGCTGTACGCGCGCGGCTCGTCGGTCGACCCGGCCTACCGCAGGTGGCTCGCGGCCAGGGTCGCGCCCCTGCTCGCCGCGCACGGGCTCGCGCCGTCGGAGCGGCTTTCGGGCGTGCCGGGCGAGGAGGAGGCCTCGTGGCCCGCGGGGAGCATGCCCGTCACGGGGCAGGCGCGGGTCGACCCGGAGCAGTTGACGCTGCTCTAGGCTGCCCCGATGAGGGTGATCCTGTTCGGCGGCACGGGAATGGTCGGTCAGGGCGTGCTGCGCGAGTGCCTGCTCGACTCCGATGTGGACGGTGTGCTCGCGGTCGGCCGCGGTCCGCTCGGGGTGGCGCACCCGAAGCTGACCGAGCTGCGGCACGCCGACTTCACCGACTTCTCCACCGTCGCGACCGAGCTGACCGGGTACGACGCGTGCTTCTTCTGCCTGGGCGTCTCGTCGGTCGGCAGGTCCGCCCAGGCCTACGAGCACGTCACCTACGACTTCACCCTCGCCGCCGCGCGGGTGCTGGCGGAGGTGAACCCGGGCTCGGTGTTCGGCTACGTCTCGGGTGCCGGCACCGACGGCGGGGCCGCGTGGGCGAAGGTGAAGAAGCGGGTCGAGGACGACGTGATCGCCCTGCCGCTGCGCGGGTACGCGTTCCGGCCGGGCTACATCCAGCCGCGGCACGGCGTGCGCCCGAAGGTCCGCTGGTACCGCTGGGTCTACGCCGCGCTGACGCCGGTGTACCCGCTGCTGGCCCGGTTGCTGCCGCGGTTCACCACGACCACCGGGCAGCTCGGCCGGGCGATGCTGTCGGTGGCGAAGCACGGGTCCGAGGTGACCCGGCTGGAGTCGGTCGACATCAATCGCCGGTAGGTACTTGAACGCGTTCAAAAACTGGGTGTACCGTCCTGCCCAGGAGTTGAACACGTTCAAAAAGGGGGAAACGATGGAACCGCTCGTGGTGACCTACCTGGTGTACCTGGCGATCAGCATCGGCCTGACGGTGTGGGTCGGCCGCACGCTCAGCCGCAACGGCAAGGTGTTCCTGGTCGACGTGTTCCGGGGGAACGAGGAGCTGGCGCGGACCGTGAACCACCTGCTGGTGGTGGGGTTCTACCTGGTCAACTTCGGTTTCGTGGCGTGGTACCTGCGCACCGAGGACGACGTGCGCAAAACCACCCAGGTGTTCGAGACGCTCTCGGTCAAGATCGGGACCGTGCTGGTGGTGCTGGGCGTGCTGCACCTGACCAACGTCTTCGTGCTCAACCGGATGCGGCGGCGGAGCGTCGTGCAGGCGCAGACCGTGCCGCCGTTCCCGCCCTCGGGGTTCGTGCCGGGTGTCGCGCGGTGAGCCTGACCGTGCTGTACGACGCCGGGTGCCCGGTCTGCCGCGGCGCCGCGGGGTGGTTGGCGCGGCAGGTGCAGCTGGTCCGGCTGGACCTGGTGCCCGCCGGGTCGGCGGCGGCCCGGGAGCGGTTCCCGGCGCTCGACCACGACCGGACCCGGCGGGAGATCACCGTGGTCGGCGCGGACGGCGCGGTGTACCGGGGCGACACCGCGTGGGCCGTGGTGCTGTGGGCGCTGGAGTCGTGGCGGCCGATGTCGGACCGGCGGGGGTTCGTGGCGTTCGCGGCGCGGTGGGGTGAGCGCTGGCGCGCGATGGCCAAGGATGAGGACTGTGGAGACCGATGCCAAGCCCCCGGCCAAGGGTGAGCAGACCCGCGCCCTGATCCTGGAGACCGCGCTGCGCCTGTTCCGGGAGAACGGGTACGACAAGACCACCATGCGCGCCATCGCCAAGGAGGCGGGCGTGTCGGTGGGCAACGCGTACTACTACTTCGAGTCCAAGGAGCACCTGGTCCAGGGGTTCTACGACCACATGGTCGCCGAGCACCGGGCCAGGTCCGCGCCCGTCCTGGCGGCGGGCGGCGACTTCGCCGACCGGTTGCGCGAGGTGCTGCTGGCGTGGCTGGACGTGTCGGGGCCCTACCACGCGTTCGCCACCCAGTTCTTCAAGAACGCGGCCGACCCGAACAGCCCGCTCAGCCCGTTCTCCGAGGAGTCCGGCGCGGCGCGGGCGGACGGGATCGCGCTGCACCGGGCGCTGCTCGACGGGGTGAAGGTGGACCCGCAGCTGCGCGACGACCTGCCCGAGCTGCTGTGGCTGTTCCAGATGGGGATCGTGCTGTTCTGGGTGCACGACCGGTCCGAGGGGCAGGCGAACAGCCGCACGCTCGTGCGCCGCAGCGCGCCGATGGTCGGCCGGTTGTTGCAGCTCTCGCGGGTGCCGGGGGTGCGGAAGGTGGCCCGCGAGGCGACCCAGCTGTTCCGGGACGTCGGCTGGGCCCGGTAGTACCCGTACGCTGTACGGTACGATGTACGGCATGAGTGCATTCGTGCCTTCGGACGACGACGTCCGCGGTGTCCTGGAGTGGTTCGACCGGTGGGACGCGCTGGCCGCGGCCAAGGACGTGGAGGCGCTGGCCGGGATGTCGCTGTTCCCGGTCAACGCGGTGACCGACGGGTCGGCGGAGCAGTGGGACCGGGAGCGGTTCCTGGTCGCGATGCGGGCCGCGCTCGGCGAGGGCGAGGTGGAGATGACGTCGGTGCGCACGCCGACGTTCGTCGACGAGGGGCTGGTGTTCGTGATCACCGACGCCACGATCGGGGGTCATCGGACGCGGTACGGGGACCTGTTGGTGAAGGTCGAGGGGGAGTGGTTGTTCCAGACGATGGCCCAGGGCGGGTGGTGAAGTTACAAACAGTCTTGACTGTTTGTAAGTAGCGCTGAACACTGCCGGACATGGCAGTGGAGGCGCGGCGGCAGGCCGACCGCACCCGGGAAACCCGGCGGAAGCTCATGGAGGCGACCGTCGAGTGCCTGGTGGACCGGGGTTGGGCGGGCACGACGACGACGGTGGTGGCCGAGCTGGCCGGGGTGTCCAGGGGTGCGCAGCTGCACCACTTCCGGACCCGCGGCGAGCTGGTCGCCGCCGCCGTCGAGCACCTGGGCGCGGAGAGCGTCGCGCACCTGCGGGACCGCGCCGCGCAGGTCGGCGGCAGCACGGCCGCGGTGGTCGGGCTGATCGCCGACTTCTACGCCAGCGACCTGTTCACCGCGGCGCTGGAGCTGTGGGTGGCCGCGCGCACCGACCCCGACCTGCGCACCGTGGTGGTGCCGCTGGAGGTGAGGCTCGGTCGCGAGACCCACCGCCTCGCCGTGGAACTGCTCGACGCCGACGAAACCCGTCCGGGCGTCCGCGAAGCCGTGCAGATCACCCTCGACCTGGTCCGCGGCCTGGCGCTGGCGAACCAGCTCACCGACGACGCGAAGCGGCGCGCGCGGATCGTCCGGCACTGGGCCGGGATGCTGGAGGCCGCGCTGTGATCGACGCCGTCCTGACCGACCTCGACGCGGAGAGCCGGGTGCTGGACGACCTGGTCGCGCCGTTGCCCGACTGGTCGACGCCCACGCCCGCGCCGGGGTGGACGATCGCCCACCAGATCGCCCACCTGCGGTGGACCGACCGGATCTCGGCGCAGGCCGCGACCGAGCCGGACGCGTTCGCCGAGCGGTTGCGCACCGCGCCGCCGGACCTGGTCGAGCGCGGCGCGGCGGAGCCGGTGACCCTGGCCGACTGGCGGGCGTCCCGGCGCGCGCTGGCCGAGGCGTTACGCGCGGTGCCCGCCGGGGTGAAGGTGCCGTGGTTCGGGCCGCCGATGAGCCCGACCTCGATGGCCACCGCCCGGCTGATGGAAACGTGGGCGCACGGCCAGGACGTGGCCGACGCGCTGGGTGTGACCCGCGAGCCGACGCACCGGCTGCGGCACGTGGCGCACATCGCGGTGCGGGCGTTCGGGTACGCGTTCCTGGTCAACGGAAAACCCGTGCCGGCGGCGCCGGTGCGGGTCGAGCTGGTCGCGCCGGACGGCTCGGCGTGGACGTGGGGACCCGAGGGCGCGGCCGACCGGATTTCCGGGCCGGCGCTGGACTTCTGCCTGCTGGCGACGCAACGGCGGCACCGCGACGACCTGGCCGTGGTGGCCACCGGCGAGGTGGCCGCGGCGTGGGTGCCGATCGCGCAGGCGTTCGCCGGTCCGCCCGGCGCGGGACGGGAGCGGTCGTGATCCGGATCGGGAACGCCTCGGGCTTCTACGGCGACCGGTTCTCCGCCGTGCGGGAGATGCTGGAGGGCGGGCCGCTCGACGTGCTCACCGGCGACTACCTGGCCGAGTTGACCATGCTGATCCTCGGCCGGGACCGGGCGCGGGACGCCTCGCTCGGGTACGCGCGGACGTTCCTGCGGCAGCTGGAGGACGCGCTCGGGCTCGCGCTGGAGCGCGGCGTGAAGATCGTGTCCAACGCGGGCGGGCTGAACCCGGAGGGGTTGGCGGCGGCCGTCGACCGGCTCGGGCTCGGCGCGAAGGTGGCCTGCGTGACCGGTGACGACCTGCGGTCGGAGTTCCCGGACTCGTTGACCGCCAACGCCTACCTCGGCGCGTGGGGCATCGCGGAGTGCCTGCGCGCCGGCGCGGACGTGGTGGTGACCGGGCGGGTGACCGACGCGTCGCTGGTGGTCGGCCCGGCCGCGGCGCGCTTCGGGTGGGGTCGCGCGGACTGGGACCGGCTGGCGGGAGCCACGGTCGCCGGGCACGTGCTGGAGTGCGGAACCCAGGCCACCGGCGGGAACTACGCGTTCTTCACCGGGATCGACGTGGGCACACCGGGTTTCCCGATCGCCGAGGTGCACGAGGACGGCTCGGCGGTGATCACCAAGCACGAGGGCACCGGCGGCGCGGTCACCGTGGACACGGTCACCGCCCAGTTGCTCTACGAGATCGGCGACCCGGCCTACCCCGGGCCGGACGTGGTGAGCCACTTCGACACGATCCGGCTCGACCCGCACGAGCGCGGGGTGCGGATCTCGGGTGTGGTCGGCTCGCCGCCGCCGGACACGCTCAAGGTCTGCCTGAACTCGCTCGGCGGGTTCCGCAACGCCACCACGTTCGTCCTCTGTGGACTCGACGTCGAGGCGAAGGCGGCGCTGGCGCGGCGGCAGCTGGAGGACGCGATCGGCGCGGAGGGCCTGACCTGGACGTTGGCCCGCACCGAGCACGTCGACGCGGACACCGAGGAGGCCGCGTCCGCGCTGCTGCACGTGGTGGTCAAAACCGCGGACCCGAAGCGCGCCAAGGCGTTCGCCCGGGCCGGGATCGAGCTGGCGCTGGGGTCCTACCCCGGTTTCCACGTCACCGCGCCACCGGGCGACGGCACGCCGTTCGGCGTGTACCGGGCGGCGTACGTGCCGCGCGACTCGGTGCCGCACCGGGCCGTGCTGCCGGGTGGGGAGGTGGTCGCGATATGAGGGTTCCGCTCGGCACGATCGTCGGCGCGCGGTCCGGCGACAAGGGCGGTGACGCCACCCTCGGCGTGTGGGTGCGCACCGAGGAGCAGTACCGGTGGCTGGTCGCGGAGCTGACCGTCGAGCGGCTCGGGGTGCTGCTGCCCGAGGCGGGTGAGGTCACGCGGTACGAGTTGCCCAACCTCAAGGCGCTGAACTTCGTGCTGCACGGGCTCCTGGGCGAGGGCGTGGCGTCGTCGACCCGGTTCGACCCGCAGGCCAAGGCGCTGGGCGAGTGGCTGCGCTCCCGGCACGTCGACATCCCGGAGGAACTGCGGTGAACCCCTTCGACACCCCCGAGCGCCGGGAGCTGCGGTCCACCGTGCGCCGGTTCACCGAGCGCGAGGTCGTGCCGCGGCTCGCGGAGTGGGAGCGGGCGGGCGAGCTGCCGCGCGAGCTGCACCGGTCGGCGGCCGCGATCGGGTTGCTGGGCATCGGGTTCCCCGAGGCCGTCGGCGGTGGCGGCGACCTGCTCGACACGGTCGTGCTCACCGAGGAGCTGATCGCGGCCGGCGGCTCGTCCGGGCTGGTCGCGGGCCTGCTGACGCACGGGATCGCGTTGCCGCACATCGTGGACGCCGGTGACGCGGACCTGGTCGACCGGTTCGTCCGGCCGACGCTGGAGGGCGGGCTGATCGGGGCGCTCGCGGTCACCGAGCCCGGCGGCGGGTCGGACGTGGCGGCGCTGACCACCCGCGCGGTCCGCGACGGCGACCACTACGTCGTCAACGGGACCAAGACGTTCATCACCTCGGGCGCCCGGGCGGATTTCGTCACGACGGCGGTGCGCACCGGTGGCCGGGGTCATCAGGGCGTGAGCCTGCTGGTGGTGGAGAGGGGCACGCCCGGGTTCGCGGTCGACCGGCGGCTGGAGAAGATGGGCTGGCACTGCTCGGACACCGCCGAACTGTCCTTTGTGGATGCCCGGGTGCCGGTGCGCAACCTGGTGGGCGCGGAGAACTCCGGGTTCGCGCTGATCATGCGGCAATTCCAGGTGGAGCGGATCTCGTTGGCCGTGCAGGCCTACGCGACCGCGCAGCGCTGCCTGGACCTGGCGGTCGAGTACACCCGACGGCGCGAGACGTTCGGCAAGCCGCTGATCGCGCGCCAGGTCGTGGCGCACCGGCTGGTGGAGATGGCGCAGCGGACCGATCTCGTGCGCACCTACGTCCGCGACGTCGCGGTGCGGGTGGCGCGCGGCGAGGAGGTGGTGGCACAGGTGTGCTTCGCGAAGAACGCGGCGGTGGAGGCCTGCTCGTTCGTGGTCGACGCGGCGGTCCAGCTGCACGGCGGCGCGGGCTACCTGCGGGACAGCGAGGTGGAGCGGCACTACCGCGACGCGCGGATCCTCGGCATCGGCGGCGGCGCCACCGAGGTCATGACGGAGTTGGCGGCCAGGCGATTGGGGTACACGGCGTGAGCACGTTGCGGACGGCGGTGGACCGCCGGTCACCGGAGTACGAGGCGAACCGGGCCGCGCTGCTGGCCGGCATCGCGAACCTGGACGCCGAGCAGGCCAAGGCGCTGGCGGGCGGTGGGCCCAAGTACACCGAGCGGCACCACCGGCGCGGGAAGCTGTTGGCGCGCGAGCGGATCGAGCTGCTGGTGGACCAGGACAGCGCGTTCCTGGAGCTCTCGCCGCTGGCCGCGTGGGGCACCGACTACCCGGTGGGCGCGAGCGTGGTCACCGGGATCGGCGTGGTCGAGGGCGTCGAGTGCGTGATCGTGGCCAACGACCCGACCGTGCGCGGCGGCGCGACCAACCCGTGGACGCTGCGCAAGACGTTCCGGGCCAACGACATCGCGTTGCGCAACCGGTTGCCGCTGATCGGGCTGGTCGAGTCCGGCGGCGCGGACCTGCCGAGCCAGAGCGAGATCTTCATCCCCGGCGGGCGGGCGTTCCGGGACCTGACCCGGTTGTCCGCGGCCGGGATCCCCACCGTCAGCACGGTGTTCGGCAACGCCACGGCCGGCGGCGCGTACGTGCCGGGCATGTCGGACTACGTGGTGATGATCAAGGACCGCTCGAAGGTGTTCCTCGGCGGGCCGCCGCTGGTGAAGATGGCGACCGGCGAGGAGTCCGACGACGAGTCGCTCGGCGGCGCGCGGATGCACGGCGCCACCTCGGGGTTGGCCGACTTCGTCGCCGAGGACGAGGTGGACGCGATCCGGCTGACCCGGCGGGTGGTGGCGCGGCTCAACTGGCGCAAGCTCGGGCCGGAGCCCAAGGCGGTCGACGCCCCGTTGTACGACGAGGAGGAGCTGCTCGGGGTGGTGCCGACCGACCTGCGGGTGCCGTTCGACCCGCGCGAGGTGATCGCGCGGGTGGTCGACGGCTCGCGGTTCGACGAGGTCAAGCCGGACTACGGCACGAGCCTCGTCACCGGCTGGGCCGACCTGCACGGGTACCCGGTGGGGATCCTGGCCAACGCGCGCGGCGTGCTGTTCAGCGCGGAGGCGCAGAAGGCCGCCCAGTTCGTCCAGCTCGCCAACGCGAGCCACACCCCGTTGCTGTTCCTCCAGAACACCACCGGCTACATGGTCGGCGCGCGCTACGAGCAGGGCGGCATCATCAAGCACGGCGCGATGATGATCAACGCGGTGGCCAACTCCACCGTGCCGCACCTGACCGTGGTGATGGGAGCGTCCTACGGCGCGGGCAACTACGGCATGTGCGGCCGTGCCTACGACCCGAGATTCCTGTTCACCTGGCCGAACGCCAAGTCCGCGGTCATGGGTCCGGCGCAGCTCGCGGGCGTGCTGTCGATCGTGGCGCGGCAGGCCGCGGCGGCCAAGGGCCAGGACTACGACGAGGAGCACGACGCGGCCATGCGGAAGATGGTGGAGGGTCAGGTCGAGCAGCAGTCGGTCGCGGCGTTCCTGTCCGGCAGGCTCTACGACGACGGTGTGATCGACCCCCGGGACACCCGCACGGTGCTGGGGCTGTGCCTGTCGGCGATCCACAGTGGACAGATCAGGGGCGCCGACGGCTACGGCGTCTTCCGGATGTGAGGGCGGCATGATCGGCACACTGCTCGTGGCCAACCGGGGCGAGATCGCCCGCCGGGTCTTCCGCACCTGCCGTGAGCTGGGCATCAGCTCGGTCGCGGTGTGCTCGGACCCGGACGTCGACGCGCCGCACGCGAGGGAGGCGGACGCCTGCGTCGTGCTGCCCGGCGCCGCGCCCGCGGACACTTATCTGCGCGCGGACGCGCTCGTGGCCGCCGCGCTCGCGGCCGGCGCGGACGCTGTGCACCCGGGATACGGTTTCCTGTCGGAAAACGCCGCCTTCGCGCGGGCCGTCCTGGAGGCCGGTCTCACGTGGGTCGGACCGGACCCCGACGTGATCGAGGCGATGGGGTCGAAGGTCGCGGCGAAGAAGCTCGTGGCCGCGGCCGGCGTGCCCGTGCTGCCGGACCTCGACCCCGGTTCGGCGACCGAATTCCCCTTGCTCGTCAAGGCTTCCGCCGGTGGCGGTGGGCGTGGTATGCGGATCGTCCGGTCACCCGACGACCTCGCGGAGCAGGTCGCGGCGGCGCGGCGGGAGGCCGAGTCGGCGTTCGGCGACGGCACCGTCTTCTGCGAGCCGCTGCTGGAGCACGCCCGGCACGTCGAGGTGCAGCTGCTCGCGGACCGGCACGGCGCGGTGTGGGCGCTGGGCGAGCGGGAGTGCTCGATCCAGCGGCGGCACCAGAAGATCGTGGAGGAGACGCCGAGCCCGGCCGTCACGCCGGAGGTCCGCGAACGGCTCTTCACCGCGGCCGTGGCGGCGGCGCGGGCCATCGGGTACGTGGGCGCGGGCACCGTCGAGTTCCTGCTCGCCGACGACGGCCGGTTCCACTTCCTCGAGGTCAACACCCGGTTGCAGGTCGAGCACCCGATCACCGAGGAGGTGTTCGGGATCGACCTGGTGGCCTGGCAGATCGCGATCGCGGAGGGCGACCGGCTGCCCGCGGGGCCGCCCGCGCCGAACGGCCACGCGATCGAGGTCCGGCTCTACGCCGAGGACCCCGAGCACGACTGGCGGCCGGCGAGCGGGACCCTGCGGCGGTTCCGGGTGCCCGCCGGGGTGCGGGTGGACAGCGGCGTGGAGGACGGCAGCGAGGTCGGCGTGCACTACGACCCGATGCTGGCGAAGGTGATCGCGTGGTCGCCGACCCGGTCCGGCGCGATCCGCAAGCTCGCCGCCGCGCTGGAGCGGGCGGAGATCCACGGGCTCGTGACCAACCGGGAACTGCTCGTCCGGACACTTCGGCATCCCGAATTCGCGCGTGGCGCCACTCACACCGATTTCCTCGACCGGAACCGCCTCACCGAGCCCGTGGCCGCGGATGTGCGGCCCGCCGCGCTGGCCGCGGCACTGGCCCTGGCGGAGCGGAGGAGGCGAACGACACCCCCGGGTTGGCGCAACCTGCCGTCCCAGCCGCAAAGAGCGGTATTCGCGCACCGGGGCGGTGTAGTCGAGGTGGAGTACCGACACGGCCGTTCGGGTGTAACGACAAACCTTGATGTCAACGTCGTGCGCACGGGGGTCGACTCCGTCGTGCTGGAGTCGGGCGGCGTCCGGACGGTTTTCCCGGTGGTGGTGTGCGGTCGGCACGTCGATGTGGGTGCGGTCGGGTTCACGATCGTTCCGCGATTCCCGGAACCTGAAACGACATTGGCCCCTGGCGCGACGGCCGCCCCTATGCCCGGCACCGTCGTGCGGGTGTCGGTGGCGGTGGGGGACCCGGTCGAGGCCGGTGCCGAACTCCTTGTGCTGGAAGCGATGAAGATGGAGCACCGGGTGCTCGCGACCACCGGGGGAGTGGTCGCCGAGGTGCTGGTGGAGACGGGTCGACAGGTCGACGCCGGCGACGTGCTGGCCGTTGTGGAGGAGCGGGCATGACCGACTTCACCGAGAGCGCGGAGCGCGTGGCGCTGCGGGCCGCCGTGCGGGCACTGGCGTCGCGGTACGGCCACGAGTACTTCGAGGCCAAGGCGCGGGCCGGGGAGAAGACCGACGAGCTGTGGGCCGAGGCGGGCCGGCTCGGCTACCTCGGGGTGGCCGTCCCCGAGGAGTACGGCGGTGGTGGCGGTGGCATCGGGGACCTCGCCGCGGTGTGCGAGGAACTGGCCGCGGCGGGGTGCCCGATGCTGTTGATGGTGGTGTCGCCGGCGATTTGCGGGACCGTGATCGCGCGTTTCGGCACGCCCTCCCAGAAACGGCGGTGGCTGCCCCGGTTCGCCGACGGGAGCGCCAAGATGGCGTTCGCGATCACCGAGCCGGACGCCGGTTCGAACTCGCACCGACTGGCCACCGCGATCCGC
Source organism: Actinosynnema sp. NPDC020468 (assembly GCF_040642015.1). Classification (NCBI taxonomy): domain Bacteria; kingdom Bacillati; phylum Actinomycetota; class Actinomycetes; order Pseudonocardiales; family Pseudonocardiaceae; genus Actinosynnema; species Actinosynnema sp. NPDC020468. The sequence continues at coordinate 28,402 of NZ_JBFAEO010000059.1, read as the reverse complement.
CGCGACGGCGACGGGTGGGTGCTTTCCGGCGGCAAGCACTACATCTCCGGCGTGGACGAGGTCGAGGCCGTCCTGGTGGTCGCCAGGCACGTGGACGACTCCGGACAACGGCTCCTTCCCTCGCTGATGGTCGTGCCCACCGACGCGCCGGGTTTCTCCTACCGGCACATCCCGATGGACCTCGTGTCCCCGGAAAAGCAGTTCACCTGCTTCTTCGACGACGTGCGGCTGCCCGCCGACGCCCTCGTGGGCAGCGAGGACGGCGGCTTGGCGCAGCTGTTCGCGGGCCTGAACCCGGAACGCGTCATGGCGGCGTCGTTCGCCACCGGCATGGCCCGCCGCGCGCTCGACCAGGCGAGCGCGTACGCCCGCACCAGGAAGGTCTGGGACACGCCCATCGGGGCGCACCAGGGCGTCGCGCATCCACTGGCGCAGTGTGCGATCCAGGTCGAACTCGCCCGGGTGATGACCCAGAAGGCCGCGGCGCTCTACGACTCCGGAGAGGACCGGGCTGCGGGTGAGGCGGCCAACATGGCCAAGTACGCGGCGGGTGAGGCGGTGGCGGCTTCGGTCGACCAGGCGATCCAGGTGCACGGTGGCAACGGGTTGGCTTCGGAGTACGGACTCGGCTCCCTGCTGGCCGCGTCCAGGTTGTCCCGAATCGCGCCGGTCAGCCGGGAAATGATCCTCAACTACGTGGCGCAGCACACCCTCGGGCTGCCGCGGTCGTATTGACTCAGGCCCATTCCCAGCGCAGGCCGACGACGCCCGGCCCGAAGTCCAGCGCGACCGCGTACGCGTAGCCCCACGTGTCCACCGGGGTTTCGCGGACGTCGGTCGGCGCCCCGCCCTGCAAACCGGTGGTGAATTGCTCGCAGCGCGCCGGGCGGCACCGCGAGTCGTAGCGGACCTCCAGCACGTACTCGCGCACGGGGTGGCGGAAGCGCCTGGAGTGCGTGTTGTCGTACGTCGGGTGGTGCGGCGCGACGTGGATCAGCTCGTACTCGACCGCGGTGCGCTCTCCCCTGCGCAGCGGTCGGTCGAACAGCAGCTCGGCGATCATCAGACCGTTGCGCGGATCGGCGGAGACCCGCCCCAGTCTGCACGAGCGCAGCGTGCCGATGACCGGCAGCGGGTCGCCCGGCAGCCGGGTGTCGTACCCGAGCAGCACGCGGTCGACGCCCGCGCGCTCGGCTCGCAGCACCTGGCGCGACCGCACCCGGCGGGTGCTGCCGTCCAGCGCGAGCTCCACCTGGTCGCGCAACGACAACCGGGTGAGGTCCTCGTCGGCGCTCGTGTCCACGTCCGCGAGCAGTTCGGCCATGGACTCGTAGTCGGCCGAGGCGACCCACCCCTCCGGGCTGGACGACCGCAGCCGGGGCCGGGCCTTCCCGCGCGGCCTCGGCGGTCCCAGCAGCGTGCTCAGACCACCCTCGCCGACCTCCAGGATCTCCTCCAGGTGGCCGACCGCGGCGAGCGAGTCCGGTCGCTCCGGGCGGCGCCTGCCGGACTGCCAGTAGCTCAGCGCGGCGATGCTCACCGCCACGCCGCGCGACCGCAGCTTGTGCTGGATGCGCTCCAGGCTCAAGCCCTTCGCCCGGATCGCGGCTCTCAACGCGTCCGCGAAGGGGTCCGCTCCCGTCTCGATCCGCCGGGGATCGCGAACCCGCGATTCCTGTCCGGCGACTGGCGCTGGCATCCTGCGCTCCTTCTCTCCCAAGGACAAGGCGAGCGACGTTATCGCGCGAAATCCTCGCCGCGGTACAGCCGATCGGGTTTCCCGGAGTGAATTTAACCGAATCGGCGGGCGAAATCCGGGCACCCCGGAATGTTTGAATTCTCATTAACAGATGGCGTGTGAAGACCCGGTTGGGCGATCAGCGCACCGGCGCTGGGTCGTCTGGTCCCGCGCGGTCCGCCGGGTGCCTCACAACGTCTGGGTATGAGGTGATTTCAGGCACATCACGGCGCACCGGCCGCTAGCCGGCGGCGGGTGGTACCCGCGGTATTTTCGCCACGGAGTTGAATGGTTTCTCCGGGAGTTCTCCGGGTTGTCCCGCGGCTGTTGTCCGCACGTCCTCCACTGTGGACGGACGGGCGATTTCCCGACCACAGTGGACGATCATCACCGGTCCGGGTCGCCGAACCGGCGCCTGTACGCGGTCGGGCGGCGCCTGCCACGCTCGGTGGTTCCGACGGGTCCCGGCGCGCGAGGTGTGCCGGGACCCACCTCGCCCTGCGGAGGAAACCCCATGCGCAAGCTCTTACCCGGCGGTCTCGCCGCGGTCCTCGCGATCGCCGTCGTCGCCACACCCGCGGCCGCCGAAGGAGTGGTCCTGCACGCCGGCTCGGCCGCCGCGGTGCCCGGCAGCTACCTGGTCAAGCCGGCCGACACCGCGAACCCGACCGACGTCGCGGCCCGGTTCGGCGATCGCGTCACGCGCGCGTTCACCGGGTCGTACCGCGGTTTCGCGGTGCGGTTGACCGCGCGGCAGGCCCGCCGGCTCGCCGCCGACCCCGCCGTCGCCTACGTCGAGCAGGACCAGGTGGTGCGCGCGAACTCCACCCAGAAGGACGCGCCCTGGGGACTGGACCGGATCGACCAGCGCGCCCTGCCGCTGAACACGACCTACGACTACACGACCACCGGCGCCGGCACGACCGCGTACGTGATCGACACCGGCGTGCGGATCACGCACGCCGAGTTCGGCGGTCGCGCGTCCTACGGCTGGGACGCGATCGACAAGGACGACGTGGCGCAGGACGACAACGGCCACGGCACGCACGTCGCGGGCCTGGTCGCCGGCCGCACCTACGGCGTGGCCAAGGGCGCCAAGGTGGTGGCCGTGCGGGTGCTCGACGGCCAGGGCAGCGGCACGACCGCGGGCGTGATCGCGGGCGTGGACTGGGTGACCCGCAACGCGGTCAAGCCCGCGGTCGCCAACTTCAGCCTGGGCGGCGGCGTGTCGGTCGCGCTGGACGACGCGGTGCGCCGGCTGATCGCGTCCGGCGTCACCGCGTCGGTCACCGCGGGCGGCAGCGGCACCACGGTCGCGAACGTCTCGCCGGCCCGGGTCGCCGAGGCACTGGTGTCCGGGGCGTCGACCCAGAACGACCAGCGCGCGTCGTACTCCAACTACGGGCCCGGGGTCGACGTGTACGCGCCCGGCGTGGCCATCACCTCGGCGTGGCACACCGGCGACACCGCGACGAACACGGTGGGCGGCACCTCGATGGCGACCGGTTTCGTCACGGGCGTGGCGAGCCGGTACCTCCAGGCGAACCCGAGGGCGACGCCGGCGCAGGTGGAGGCCGAGGTCGTCCGCGAGGCCACCCCGCTGGGCTGGGGCCGGCTGCTCTACTGGTCGCCCACCAGGTGATCGTGGCTGGGGGCGAGGTCGTGGCTCATCACGATCTCGCCCTCGGCGACCTCGCCCGTCTCGTGGAACCCGAACGCGGCGTACAGGCCGCGCGCGACCGCGTTGCCCGGCAGCACGCCGAGCACCAGTCGGGTGCGGCCCTCCGCGCGGGCCACGTCGGCGATCGCGGTCAGCCCCTTGCGGCCGAGGCCCCGGCCCTGCGCGCGGCGGTCGACCATGAACCGCGCGACGCGCAGCACGTCGGGCTCGGTGCGCTCCAGGAGCGTGAAGCCGACCAGGTCCGCGCCGTTGATCAGCGCGAGCGGCTGGAGCGTCGGCCGGTGCACCCACGCGTCGGCGATCGAGCGCAGGTTCGTGGCGACGAAGAGACGCTGGTCTTCGTGGACCTCAAGGGCGATGACGGCGGGGTAGTTGTCCTTCGTGACGGGTGCCAGATGCATGGCAGAGCTTCTACCATTCGGCTCAAGTGGCGGGAAAGCGCAGGTCAGCGCATTCATTCACGCTGGGGAATAACTGGCAATCTTTCACACTTCCGGGCGGATGGTCCGGTTCCCTAGGTTGGTGACCGTAAGCGAGGGTCTGGTGGCCGAGCGTCACCCCCGAGCCCTGCAGCTCCTCGGGGTGCTCGTCCGGTTCACCACTTCGAGAACGGATGCCGCATGCGAGAGTCACGACAGGTCCGGTTCCTGGCCGGCGTCGGGGTGGCTGCGATCGCCGCCGCCGCGACGTCCCTGTTGGCCGCTCCGGCCCAGGCCGCGACGGGCGAGATCCGCGCCGCCGACGCCGCCGAGAAGGTGCAGAACAGCTTCATCGTCAAGCTCAAGGACGGCGCGTCGACGTCGGCCGACGGCCTGGCCGGCCAGTACGGCGGCCGCGTGGACCGGGTCTTCTCCAAGGCGCTCAACGGGTTCACCGTGTCGCTGTCGGAGACCGCGGCCAAGCGCCTCGCCGCCAACCCGGCGGTCGAGTACGTCGAGCAGAACCAGGTCTTCCACACCGACACGACCCAGTCGAACCCGCCGTCCTGGGGTCTCGACCGGATCGACCAGAAGAACCTGCCGCTGGACTCGGCCTACAGCTACACCTCCACCGGCTCGGGCGTGAACGCCTACGTCATCGACACCGGTGTGCGGATCAGCCACTCCACGTTCGGCGGCCGGGCCCGCAACGGGTACGACTTCGTCGACAACGACTCGGTGGCGCAGGACGGCAACGGCCACGGCACGCACGTCGCGGGCACCATCGCGGGCTCGCAGTACGGCGTGGCCAAGGGCGCGACGATCTACGCGGTGCGCGTGCTCGACAACAACGGCTCCGGCACCACCGCGGGTGTCGTGTCCGGTATCGACTGGGTGACCACCAACCACGTCAAGCCGGCCGTGGCGAACATGTCGCTCGGCGGTGGCGCGTCCTCCACGATCGACGCGGCGGTCCGCAAGTCGATCGCGGCCGGCGTGACCTACGCGGTCGCGGCGGGCAACAGCAACACCAACGCGTCCTCCTCGTCGCCCGCCCGGGTGACGGAGGCGATCACGGTCGGCGCCACGGACAAGACCGACGCGCGGGCCAGCTACTCGAACTACGGCTCGGTGCTCGACATCTTCGCGCCGGGGTCGGCGATCACCTCGTCGTGGAACACCAACGACACGGCGACCAACTCGATCTCGGGCACGTCGATGGCCACGCCGCACGTGGTCGGGGCGGCGGCTCGGTACCTGGCCACCAACCGGACGGCGACGCCGGCCCAGGTCGCGAGCTACCTGACCGGGCAGGCCACGCCGAGCAAGGTCACCAACCCGGGGTCGGGCTCGCCCAACCGGTTGCTGTACCTCGCGCCCACGCTCTGAGCGGGTGATCCGGGTCCGGTTGGTCCGGGGTCCGGTGAGCCGGGCTCGGGTGTGATCGGGTGATCTTCGTGGGGCCGCCTCCCCGGTTCGTGGGGAGGCGGCCCCTACTTCTCCGAGATCGACTCGAACTTCAGCGGCGTGCTCGGCCTGCCCTCGCCGTCGGAGCTGCCGGTGCCCTTGGCCACCCCGCCCGCGGCCACCTTGTCGATCACCGACATGCCCTTGGTGACCGTGCCGAACACCGGGAAGTCCGGCGTGATGTCCAGCGAGTCCTTGTGCATGATGAAGAACTGGCTGCCGTTGGTGCCCGCCTCGCGGGTGTTGGCCATCGCGATGACGGCCCGGCTGAACCCGGTCTTGGTCGCGGTCGGGTCGTCGTACTGGTAGCCGGGCGTGCCGCGCCCCGTCGCGCCCGCGTCGCCGCATTGCAGCAGGTAGAAGGCCTGCACGGTGAGTCGGTGGCAGGACGTGCCGAGGTAGTACTGCTTCTCGACCAGGTACTTGAAGCTGTGCACGGTGCAGGGCGCGCTCTTGGCGTCGAGTTCGAACTCCATCTCGCCCTGGTTGGTCTTCACGACGAACGTGTGGGTGCCGTAGGACTCGACCTTGCCGTCCGCCGGCGGCTCGACCGGCTTGGCCGCGGCGGTCGAGGTGTCCTTCGTGTACTCGCAGTCGACGGGTGGGAACTCGGGGTTCGGGTCGGCGACCGGCGAGCCGATCACCGACTGGGCGCACCCGGCGGAGAGCAGCAGCAGCGGGAGCGCACTCGCGAGCAGACGTCGTGACACCGGCAGATAGTACGGCGTGATCCGCGTGGTCGGTGGTGGGTGATCCGCGCGGTGGGTGGTGGGTGATCCGCGTGGTCGGCGGGCGGTGGCTCGCGGGGCGCGGTGGGCCTTGCGGGAAACCTGGTGGCGCGGCCTACCTGGGTGTTGGCTAGCCTTGGCCGCCAGCAGTCGTCCACGTATACGAGGAGTGCAGTACCCGTGATGCGCACGCACGAGGCCGGGTCTCTCCGGGCCGAGCACGTCGGGCAGTCCGTCACCCTGACCGGGTGGGTCGCCCGCAGGCGCGATCACGGCGGTGTCATCTTCATCGACCTGCGGGACGCCTCGGGCATCGCCCAGGTGGTGTTCCGCGAGGGTGAGATGGCCGAGCGCGCCCACCGGCTGCGCTCCGAGTTCGTGGTCAAGGTCGTCGGCGAGGTCACCCGCAGGCCCGAGGGCAGCGAGAACTCCGACCTGGCCACCGGTGACATCGAGGTCTACGCCTCGACGCTGGAGGTGCTGAGCGAGTCCGCGGCGCTGCCGTTCCAGCTGGACGAGCACCTCGAGGTCGGCGAGGAGGTCCGGCTCAAGCACCGGTACCTCGACCTGCGGCGCAGCGGTCCGGCCAAGGCGCTGCGGCTGCGCAGCGAGGCCAACCGGATCGCCCGCGAGGTGCTGGCCGGCGAGCGGTTCGTGGAGGTCGAGACGCCCACGCTGACCCGGTCGACGCCCGAGGGCGCGCGGGACTTCGTGGTGCCCGCCCGGCTGCGGCCCGGCTCCTGGTACGCGCTGCCGCAGTCGCCCCAGCTGTTCAAGCAGCTGCTGATGGTCGGCGGGTTGGAGCGGTACTACCAGATCGCCCGCTGCTACCGGGACGAGGACTTCCGGGCCGACCGGCAGCCCGAGTTCACCCAGCTCGACATCGAGATGAGCTTCGTCGAGCAGGACGACGTCATCGCGCTGGCCGAGAAGATCCTCGGGCGGCTCTGGAAGGAGCTGGCCGGGTACGACATCGGCGGGCCCATCCGGCGGATGACCTACGCCGAGGCGATGGCGAAGTACGGCAGCGACAAGCCCGACCTGCGGTTCGGGCTGGAGCTGACGGAGCTGACGGCGTACTTCAAGGACACCCCGTTCCGGGTGTTCCAGGCGCCGTACGTGGGCGCGGTCGTGATGCCCGGTGGCGCGGACCAGCCCCGGCGGACGCTCGACGCGTGGCAGGAGTGGGCCAAGCAGCGCGGGGCGCGCGGGTTGGCTTACGTGCTCGTGGGTGCGGACGGGACGCTCGGCGGGCCGGTGGCCAAGAACCTGTCCGAGGCCGAGCGCGAGGGGTTGGCCAAGGCGGTCGGCGCGGCTCCCGGTGACTGCGTGTTCTTCGGCGCGGGTGACGCGGACTCGGCTCGGGCGTTGCTCGGCGCGGCGCGGAACGAGATCGCGGCCCGGGTCGGCTTGATCGAGGAAGGGTCCTGGTCGTTCGTGTGGGTCGTGGACGCGCCCATGTTCGAGGCCGTGGACAAGATCGGCGACGACGTCGCGCTGGGCAGCGGGCAGTGGACGGCGTTGCACCACGCGTTCACCTCGCCCAACGCGGAGTGGATCGAGCGGTTCGAGCAGGACCCCGGGAACGCGCTGGCGTACGCGTACGACATCGTGGTGAACGGCAACGAGATCGGTGGTGGGTCGATTCGTATCCACCGGGCCGACGTGCAGCAGAAGGTCTTCGGGATCATGGGGCTCGGGGCCGAGGAGGTCCAGGAGCAGTTCGGGTTCCTGCTGGACGCGTTCAAGTTCGGGGCGCCGCCGCATGGTGGCATCGCGTTCGGGTGGGACCGGGTGACCATGTTGTTGGGCGGGTACGAGTCGATTCGGGACGTGATCGCGTTTCCGAAGTCGGGGAACGGGTTCGACCCGTTGACCTCGGCGCCGGCGCCGATCAGTGCTCAGCAGCGCAAGGAAGCCGGGGTGGACTTCAAGCCCAAGCCCGCGTAGGGCTGGGTGCGGCTCGCGTGTGGGGTGCGGCTCGCGTTTAGGGCGTGAAGAGCGTCCTCGCCGGACGGGCAGCGCCTCCGGGGGTTAGGGCGTCGTGTTCTCCCCGTATGGCCTGCCTGAGGCAACCACATGCGTCAAGGGGGCCGTTGGTGACTTTGGCCGGCGGTAGCGCTGAATGTGCCCCCTTGACACATGCGGTTGGGCTTCGCCCAGGCCATACGGGGAGAACACGAGGCCCCTGGTCTGGTCGGGCGCGACCGTTGCGCTTGGTGTGGTGGGTCTCGGGGAGTGGGATGTTCTGGGGTTTCCCTGGTTTGGGGTTGGGGGAACTGGTAGGCATCGGGGCTTCGGGTGTTGGCGTTCTGGTGGTGGGCTCTGTGTAGTGGTCCGCTTTCGGAACGGAGTGTGGTGGTTGTGGCGTGGTTGGTTGCGGTGCGTCACGGGTGCTGCACGGGTTTTGTCAGGCCGGCTGCCAGCGGGGGTAGGGTCGGAGGGGATGAGCGTGGAGATCACCGCCGGCTCAACGGACACCGACGACGATGAACCCTCCGAGTTGTGGGATGCGGTGAGGGCCGCCGAATCCGTGTTGAGTGGGCGGTTCGGAGCTGCTGTTCGGCTGGCCGATCCCGAGGACCTCGGGGGGACCGGCCGGTCTGTCGTCGTGCGGGTTCGGGTGGCTTCGACGCCGTTTTCGTTGCCCCGGACGTTGGTCGTGAAGCGGTATCCGTCGGCTGTCGCCGATCGGGATCCGTTCGCGCACGAGGCGGTCAGTCACAAGTTGCTCACCGCGATGCCCGGTGAGGATCGGTTGACGCCCGAGTTGGTGGCGCAGGACAACCGCAAGCGGTTGGTCGTGTTGGAGGACCTGGGCAAGGCGCCTCGGTTGGCCGAGAAGTTGTTGGGGCGGGATGCCCGGGCCGCCGAGCGCGGGTTGTTGGCGTGGGCGCACGCGATGGGGCGGTTGCACGCCACCACCGCGGGGCGGGACGCGGATTTCGACGCCCTGATGCGGCGGCAGGGCAGTCAGTGTTGTGCCGATCCCGTCGCGGTCGATCTGCACGAGGCGTTGGACGGGTTGCCGCGGTTGCTCGACGAGGTGTTGGGCGTGGAGACGTCCGCGGCGGTGTTGGACGTCGCGGTGCAGGCCTGGCGGAACTTCGTGGCGTCGCGGCGGCGGGCGTTCAGCCCTTCCACGTCGTGCCCGGACAACCACCTCGTGACCAGCAAGGGCGTGCGGTTCCTCGACTTCGAGGGCGGCTGCGTGCGGGACATCGTGTTCGACGCGGCGTGCCTGCGGGTGCCGTTCCCGTCGTGCTGGTGCGGGTACGGGTTGCCGGCGGGGATGTCGGAGGCGATGGTCGCGGCGTGGCGGGCCGAGGTCGGGTCGGTGTGGCCGGACCTGGACGACGACGCGGTGTTCCTGCCGCGGTTGTTGGAGTCGCAGATGCTGTGGGTGTGGCTCGGCACGTGGCGCGGGCTGCCCGGGTTGGACCAGGCGCTGCCCTCCGGGCACCGGTCGGTGGACTCGCCGCCGCGCACGCACGTCCTGGTGCACCGGTGGACCAGGTTGCGCACGGACGCGCTGGCGCTGGGCGCGAAGGAGCAGGCCGCGCACGCCGACGCCGTGATCGCCGCGCTGGTGGCGCGGTACGGGGCGGAGATCGCGGAACTGCCGCTGTACCCGGCATTCCGGTAGCGTTCCGCCTGCTGTTCCCGGGTGGTCAACTCGCTGCGCGATGGTGTTGTCGTGGTGCGCAGCCTGGTGGTTCTGGGTGACTCGACGACGGTGGGGGTCGGTGACCCCGTGTCCGGTGGGTGGCGTGGTGTCGGGCGGTTGCTCGCCGCGGCGTTCGCCGGTGCCCGGTACACGAATCCCTCGTTTCCCGGCGCTCGTGTCGCCGACGTCCGGCGCAAGCAGTTGCCGGCGGCGTTGGCGCAGGTGCCGGACGCCGCGGTGGTGCTGGTCGGGATGAACGACACGCTGCGGTCGGATTTCGACGCCGTGCGGCTGCACGAGGACCTGGACGCGATCGTGGGTGAACTGGTCGCGGCGGGCTCGGCGGTGGTGACGGTGCGGTTCCACGACCACAGTCGGGTGTTCCGGCTGCCCGGCGCGTTGCGGCGGGCGCTCAAGGGGCGCATCGAGGAGTTGAACGCGGTCGTGGACGCGGTGGTCAAGCGGCACGGCGCGGGGTGCGTGGACCTGGATCTCATGGAGGGCGCGTACGAATTGGACACGTGGGCGGTCGACCGGCTGCACCCCTCGGAGTTGGGGCACCGGCGGTTGGCGCTGGCGTTCGCGAACCGGCTCGCCGACCAGGGGTGCGCGGTGACCGAGCCGGTGTCGCTGGTGTGCACGGGCGGGTTGCGGATCACGCCGTTGCACCACGTGGCGTGGCTGCTGATCAAGGGGATCCCGTGGGTGTGGCGGCGCAGCCGGGACCTGCTGCCGTACGCGATCGCGATCTTCTACCGGGCGTGGATCGGCCGGCCGGAAACCCGGCGCGCGCTGATGCTGGACGACGAGGCGGTGGCCACCGCCGATCTCGGTGACCACCGCCTGTCGATCGAGACTCCCTAGCCCAGCTTGTAGACGGTCTGCCCGCCGACGGTCCGGGCGGTGAAGTTCGCCTCGACCCACGCGGTGATGTCGCTGTTGCCGCCGCCGGGTCCGCCGCCCATGCCGCCGCCGGCGACGTAGTAGCCGATGTCGCCCTCGGCGACGTACTGCTTGAACTCCTCCAGCGTCGGGGCCGGGTCGCCGCCGCTCCAGCCGCCGATGCCGATGACCGCCTTGCCGGAGGCCAGTTCCAGGCTCGCCGCGCCCTGCGCGCTGGTCGTCGCCGCGGCCCAGGTGCCGGTGGTCTGCTTGAGCAGGTCGGTCAGCTCGGACGACTGGGTGCCCTCGCCGCCCGGGAAGCCGCCGCCCATGCCGTCGGTCGAGTAGCCCGCCGGGCCGGACATCGGGATCGAGCCGGAGTGCGTCGTGGCCGCGGTCGCGACGCTGAACGCGGCGGCCGAGAACAGCGACGTGGCGACCGCGAGGGCCGCGACCCGGCGCACGCCGAGCACGATCGCGGTCGAGACCAGCACGGTCAGCGCGACGACGGTCCAGCGCAGCGCGGGCAGCCAGTCCGCGTACCGGTTGAGCAGGGAGAAGCCCCAGAAGCCGGACGCGGCGACCATCGCCGCGAGCGAGATCCGGACCGGGAGGTGCTTGCGGCCGCGCCACAGTTCGCGGCCCGCGATCGCGACCAGCGCGGCGACGCCGGGCGCGGCGGCCACCGTGTAGTACGGGTGCGTGATGCCGCTCATGAAGCTGAACGTGACCCCGTTGACGATCACCCACAGGCCCCACAGGAGCAGCGCGGCGCGGGTGCGGTCGGTGCGCTTGGCGCGGCGGGAGAACCACAGGCCCGCGCCGAGGCCGATGAGCGCGGCGGGCAGCAGCCAGGAGATCTCCGCGCCCATGCTCGCGCCGAACAGCCGACCGATGCCCGTGCTGCCGCCGAAGCCGATGTTGCCGCCGCCCACGCCCCCGCCGCCGGGACCGCCGCCGTTTCCGCCGCCGAAGATCCGGCCGAGGCCGTTGTAGCCCAACGCCAACTCCCACAGGGAGTCGTTGGTCGAGCCGCCGATGTAGGGCCGGGACTCCTTCGGCCAGATCTCCACCAGCGCGATGAACCAGCCCGCGGACACCGCCACCGACACGCCCGCGCCCAGCAGGTGCAGCACCCGCTTCGGCAGCGACGTGGGCGCGGCGACCAGGTAGGCCACGGCCATGCCGGGCAGCACCAGGAACGCCTGGCCCATCTTGGTGAGGAACGCGAAGCCGATCGCGGCGCCCGCGAGCGCGAGCCACCGGAAGCCGGCCTTCTCGATCGCGCGCACCGTGCAGTAGGCGGCGGCGACCATGAGCAGCACGAGCAGCGCGTCCGGCAGGTTGAACCGGAACATCAGCACGGCCACCGGGGTCAGCGCGAGCGCGAGGCCCGCGAGCAGCCCGGCCACCGCGCCCGAGGTGCGCTTCACCGTGGCGTACAACAACCACACGGCCAGCACGCCCTCGATCGCCTGCGGTGCCAGCACGGTCCAGCTGGAGAAGCCGAAGACGCGGGCGAACAGGCCGCTCACCCACAGCGCGGCGGGCGGCTTGTCGACGGTGATCACGCCGCCGGCGTCGAGGCCGCCGAACAGCCACGCGGTCCAGCTCTGCGCGCCGGCCTGGGTGGCCGCGGCGTAATAGCTGTTGCCCCAGCCGGAATCGGTCAGGTCCCACAGGTACAGGACCGCGGTGCCGACGAGCAGGACCACCAGGGCGGGTGTGGTCCAGCCGCGTGGCGCGGGTTTCGGGGCCTGGTCGGCGGGCGCGTCGCCCGCCGTCAGGGTGGCGGTCATCAGGGAGTCTCCAAAGTGGACGGACGGGGACGGAAGACCCAGTTGCGCAGCAACAGGAAGCGCAGCACGGTGGCCAGCAGGTTGGCGCCGACGACGACGGCCACCTCGGCCACGCCGCCGGGGTCGGAGTAGGAGTGCAGCACGGCCAGGGAACCGCTGGTGAGGGCGAGTCCGAGGCCGAACACGATCAGGCCCTCGAACTGGTGGCGGCCCGCGCCGTCGCGGCCGCGCACGCCGAAGGTGAAGCGGCGGTTGGCGGCGGTGTTCGCGATCGCGGTGACCAGCAGTGCCACCAGGTTCGCGCCCTGCGCGCCGAGACCGCCGCGCAGCAGCACGAACAGCAGCAGGTACGCCAACGTGCTGGCGACGCCGATCGCGCCGAACCGGACGAGTTGCTTGAGCAGCCCGGCCGGCACGCCCGGCGCGTGGGGTTCGAGGGGTTGTCGGCCCAGTTGGGCGCGCAGGTCGCCGATGGGGATCCTCCCGGAGAACAGGCCGCGGGCGACCCGGACGACGCCCTTCAGGTCGGCCACGGCGGTGGACACGATGTCGACCCGGCTGTCCGGGTCGTCGACCCAGTCCACCGGCACCTCGTGGATGCGCGCGCCGGCCCGTTCGGCCAGCACGAGCAGTTCGGTGTCGAAGAACCAGCCGGTGTCCTCGACGTGCGGCAGCAGTCGGCGGGCCACGTCGGCCCGGATCGCCTTGAAACCGCACTGCGCGTCGGTGAAGCGGGCGTGCAGGGTGCCGCGCAGGATCAGGTTGTAGCACCGGGAGATGAACTCGCGCTTCGGACCGCGCACGACGCGCGCCCCTCGGGCGAGCCTGCTGCCGATGGCGATGTCCGAGTGACCCGAGATCAGCGGCGCCACCAGTGGCGCGAGCGCGGCCAGGTCGGTGGACAGGTCGACGTCCATGTAGGCGAGGACGGCGGCGTCCGACGCGCTCCACACGGCCTTCAGCGCGCGGCCGCGGCCCTTCTCGGTCAGGTGCACGGCCGAGACGTTCGGCAGTTCGCGGGTGAGTTCGTCCGCGACGGCGGCGGTGGCGTCGGTGCTCGCGTTGTTCGCGATGGTGATCCGGAAGCGGTACGGGAAGGTCTGGGTGAGGTCGGCGTGCAACTTGCGCACGCACGGGGCCAGGTCGCGTTCCTCGTTGTACACGGGGACCACAACGTCGAGCACCGTGGTCGTCGTCAGCGTCGCGGTTGTCATGGGATCACCCTCGGGCGCGTGGCTGGGTCGCTCGTGTGTCATTGCTGTGCCGTGGCTGTGAGGTCGTAGACGGTGACGCCGTCGACCGTGGTGGCGGTGAAGGTCGTGGTGACCCACTCGGCGATGCGCGCGGCGGCGTCGCTGCCCGATTCGCCCTGCATGGTCATGGTTCCGCCGAGGAAGTAGTGGATCCGGCCGTCCTCGACGTACTGCTGGAACTGCTCCAGCGTCGGCGCCGGGTCCGTGCCGTTGAACCCGCCGACGGCCATCACCGGCACGTCCGCGCCGAGCTGGTAGCCGGCCGCGTTGTTGGAGCCGACGGTGGCCGCGGGCCAGTCGTACTTGCCGCTGTTGCCCTGGAGGAGCTTCACGAGTTCGGCGCCGGGCGTGGTGGCGGAGAGCAGACCGCCCATGCCGCCGCCCATCCCGCCGCCCTGGCGGCCGCCTCCGGTCGGCATGCCACCCGGGCCGCGACCGGTGCCCGCCGGGCCCGCGCTCGGGATCGCGCCCGAGTGCGGTGTCGCGGCGGTGGCCACGGAGTACGCGCCGGGGCCGAGCAGTGCCGCGGTGATCGCGATCGGCACCACGACGGCGGCGGGCGCGACCGTGGAGAGGAACAGGCCGACGGCGGCCAGCAGACCGAGCACCAACACGGTGGCGGCGAGGCCGGTCGACCAGTCCAGGAGCAGCAGGTAGCACTGGAGCGCGGTGACGGCGAGCGCGCCGGCCAGCGCGGCGGCGGCCATCGGCTCGGTCCGCTTGCGCCACAGGGCGACCGCGCCGATGCCGATGATCGCGCCGATGGCCGGCGCCAGCGCCACCGTGTAGTAGGGGTGGATGATCCCGTTCATGAAGCTGAACACGGCGCCGGTGACGAGCAGCCAGCCGCCCCACAGACCGAGCCCGACGCGGTCCCGGTTCGTGGCGGCCCACCAGCCCGCGAGCAGCAGGACGAGCGCGGTGGGCAACAGCCAGGCGATCTGACTGCCCATCTCCGAGCCGAGCAGCCGGCTCCAGCCCGTGGTGCCCCAGCCGCCGCCCATGCCGCCGCCGACGCTGCCGACCTCGTCGCCGGTGAGCCGACCGAGTCCGTTGTAGCCCAACGCGAGTTCGAGGACGCTGTTGTCCTGCGAGCCACCGATGTAGGGGCGCGCGCTCGCGGGCACCAGTTCGACGGCCAGCACCCACCAGCCGCCGGCCACGACCATCGCGCCGAGCGCCGCGCCGAGGTGGGCGATCCGCCTGCCGAGCGTGGTGGGCGCGACGAGCAGGTAGACCAGTCCGAACGCGGGCAGCACCAGGAACGCCTGGAGCATCTTGGCCAGGAAGGCGAAGCCGACCGCCGTGCCGGCGAGCGCGATCCACCTGAGGGAGGCGGTTTCGGTGGCGCGGACCGTGCAGTACGCGCCCGCCACGAGCAGCAGCACGAGCAGCGCGTCAGGGTTGTTGAACCGGAACATCAGCACCGCCACCGGGGTGAGCGCCAGCACGGCGCCCGCGATCAGCCCGGCGGCCTGGCCCGAGGTGCGCTTCACGGTGGCGTAGAGCAAACCCACGCTCGCCACGCCCATGAGGGCCTGGGGCACGAGGATGCTCCACGCGTTGACCCCGAAGAGCCGTGCGGACAACCCCATGACCCACGTGGCGGCGGGCGTCTTGTCGACGGTGATCGAGCTCGAGGCGTCGGTGGCGCCGAAGAACCAGGCCTTCCAGCTCTCGGCGCCGGCCTGTGCGGCGGCCGAGTAGTAGGCGTTGGCCCAGCCGGAGTCACCCAACCGCCACAGGTACAGCACGGCGGTGCCGGCCAGGAGGAGGATGAGGGGGAGTCGCGCTCGCATGCCTTCGAGCGTGGCGGCCGAGGCTGAGCGGCCCTTGTGCCCTCCCTGTGAGCAACCTGTGCGCGGATCGGCCGGTCGGACCGCGTGCGTCGGCCGGTCGGACGCGCCGGTTCCCCGCACCCGGGTACGACCGGGTGCGGGGCGGTCAGCGGGGGAGGGTCACGGTGAAGCGGGTGTCGCCGGGCGTGCTCGCGAGGCGCACCTCGCCGTCGTGCGCGGAGACCACGGCGGCGACGATGGACAGGCCGAGGCCGGTGGAGCCGGCGGCGCGGGAGCGGGACGAGTCGCCGCGGGAGAAGCGCTCGAACACGTCCGGCTGGAGTTCCGCGGGGATGCCGGGGCCGTTGTCGGCCACCGCCAGCACCACCGAGGTGGGCGTGGTCGACAGCGAGGTCGTCACGACGGTGCCCGGCGGGGTGTGCACGCGGGCGTTGGTGAGCAGGTTGGCGAGGACCTGGTGCAGGCGGTCGGAGTCACCCGGCACGACCACCGGTTCCGGTGGCAGGTCGAGCTTCCACTCCTGGGACGGGCCGGCGATGCGGGCGTCGCCCACCGTGTCCAGGACCAGCCGCGAGAGGTCGACCTCGCGGTGCTCCAGCGGTCGGCCGGTGTCCAGCCGGGCCAGCAGGAGCAGGTCCTCCACCAGCGAGGTCATCCGGATCGCCTCGGACTCGACGCGCCGCATGGCGTGCGCGATCTCCGGCGACACGCTGTCCGACGACCGGCGGGTCAACTCGGCGTAGCCGCGGATCGCGGCCAGCGGGGTGCGCAGCTCGTGCGAGGCGTCCGCGACGAACTGGCGCACCCGCGTTTCGGACGCGTGCCGCGCCTTCAGCGCGCCGGACACGTGACCCAGCATCCGGTTGAGCGCGAGGCCGACCTGGCCGACCTCGGTGTCGGGGTTGGAGTCCTGTTCGGACACCCGCTCGGCGAGCGCCACTTCTCCTTGGTGCAGCGGGAGTTCCGCCACCCTGGTCGCGGTCGCGGCGACCCGTTCCAGCGGGCGCAGCGTGCGGCGCACGATGAACGCGCCCGCGAGGCTCACCGCGATCAACCCGGCCAGCGCCACGCCGCCGAGGATCAAACCCATGCGCAGCACGGTGTTGTCGACGTTGGCCAGCGGCAACCCGGTGACCAGCAGGTCGCCCTCGTAGTTGGTCGAGCCGATCACCCGGTACGTGCCGTACGGGCCGAGGTCGACCGTCTGCACCCGTGCGGTCGCCGGCACCGCCGCCAGCGTGGCGAGCTGCTCGGCCGGCACCGCCTGCACGGTGCCCGTGTCGTCCACCCACGACGACAGCTGCACGGTGTTGTCGCGGAACACCACGGACACCGTGCCGACGCCGAAGCCCGGCCGGTCGAGCGGGGGGCGGTTGGAGTTGTTGGTGTTGCCGCCCGGTGGCGGACCGCCCTGGCGGGTGAACTTGTCGACCCGGTCGGCGGTGCTGACGAGCTGCTGGTCCAGCTCGCCCACCAGGAACTCGCGCAGCGCGAACCCGGTCACCACGCCGATGATCGCGCAGATCACGGCCAGCAGCGCCACCTGCTCGACGATCAGCCGGGTGCGCAGCGGCCAGCGCCTGGGGTGCTTAAGAAGTGGGCTTGAGGACATAGCCCGCGCCCCGCATCGTGTGGATCATGGGGGTTCTCCCGGCGTCGATCTTCTTGCGCAGGTACGAGATGTACAGCTCCACGATGTTGGCCTGACCGCCGAAGTCGTAGCTCCACACCCGGTCGAGGATCTGCGCCTTGCTGAGCACCCGCTTGGGGTTGCGCATCAGGAAGCGCAGCAGCTCGAACTCGGTGGCGGTCAGGTCGATGGCCTGCCCGGCGCGCGAGACCTCGCGGGTCTCCTCGTCCAGCACCAGGTCGCCGACGACCAGCTCGGTGCCGGCGGAGGCCTCGGTGACACCGGTGCGGCGCAACAGACCCCGCAGCCGCAGCACGACCTCCTCGAGGCTGAACGGCTTGGTCACGTAGTCGTCGCCGCCCGCGGTCAACCCGGCGATCCGGTCCTCGACGGCGTCCTTCGCGGTCAGGAACAGCACGGGCAGGGCGGGCGTGTCCGACCGCAGCCTGCGCAGCACCTCCAGACCGTCGAAGTCCGGCAGCATCACGTCCAGCACCACGACGTCGGGCCGGAACTCGCGCGCCACCCGCACGGCCGAGGTGCCGTCGAGCGCCGTGCGCACCTCCCAGCGCTCCATCCGCAACGCCATGGACATCAGTTCGGCCAGGGTGGACTCGTCGTCCACCACGAGCACCCGCACCGGAGTACCGTCCGGCCGGCGGAGTTCTGGGGAGGTCACCGCACGCATGCCTTCCATCGTGTCCCAGGCCCTTGAGGCCTCCCTGTGCCGATCCTGTGTACCACCTGTGAGGCGGGCGGGCAGCGCGCACAGTGGACGCCCAAGGGGTTCACAGCTCGCGCACAGGGTTCTCCGGGACGGTGGTCCCCATGACGGAGAACACCGAGAACCCGACCTGGGGTGAGGCGCCGCCGCCGCAGGCGGAGGCTCCCGGACCCCGCTGGTCCGGCCGCAAGACCATCGCCGCGGTCGCGATCGCAGTGGGCATCGCCGCCGTCGGCGGTGGTGTCATCTACGCCGCGGGCAATTCCGACGCGGCCCAGCAGGGAATGGGCGGTCCCGGCCGCGGCGGCTACGGCAGGGACGGCATGGGCTTCCCCGGCGCCGTGGGCAGCCCGTTCGGCGACACGAAGCACGGCGAGTTCCAGGTCGGCGAGGTCACCGAGGTCAGCTCCTCCTCGATCACGGTGAAGAGCACCGACGGCTACAGCAAGACCTACACGATCGACGCCGACACGAAGGTCAACCAGGGCCAGAGCGAGCTGAGCACCATCGCCAAGGGCGACACGGTGACGTTGATCGCCACCGACGCCACGGCGGACGCCATCACGGAGGGCACGGCCGGCGGCCGAGGCCAGTTCCCGGGCGGCAACGGCCAGCGCGGTCAGGGCCAGAACGGTCAACAGGGCCAACTCCCGCCCGGCAACGGCCAGAACGGTCAGCAACCGCCGGGTGGCAACGGCCAACCGCCGACCACGTAGTCGGCGAGGCGGAGGCCGGCGGAGCACCCGCCGGCCTCCGCCGCGTTCGGCGCCGGGTGGGTGATCGGGTGGGTGATGGAGCGGACGCGGGTGTCGGTGGGCGGCGGTCGATCAGTCGACTTCACCGCGTGCGGTGGCGTACGCGGTGGTTCGGCTCGCCGGTGTCGGCCGGACCGGTCGGTTGTCGGCCGCCCGGCCTTCGCCGCGATCAGGCGCTGTCCGGTGCCGGGCACGCGGCCTTCGCCGCGGCCGGCGGGCAGTGGTCGGTGCTCCCGGCGTGGCCGGCGTCGTCCGCGCCGGTCAGATGTCGATCACCCGGCCTTCGTCGTGACCGGGTGCCGGCTGTCGTCGATCACCCGGCCTTCGTCGTGACCGGGTGCCGGCTGTCGTCGATCACCTGGTCTTCGCCGCGACCGGAGGGCAGCAGTCCGGCGGTCGTCGGTGACCTGCCGTTGCCCGGACTTCGTCGTGATCCGCGCCGGGTCGCCGTGACCGGAAACCGGCGAAGCGGTAGAAAGGGCGCATGATCCGACTCGTGTGCTCGGCACTGCTGGCCGCACTCGCCGTGCTCGTGATCGCGCCCGTCGCGTCCGCGCACACCGAGTTGACCGCGAGCGACCCGGCCTCCGGCGCGACGCTGACCGCGGTGCCCGCCCGGCTCACGCTGACCTTCACCGAGCCGATCCCCGCCGACAGCGCGGTCGTGACGATCACCGGGCCGGACGGCGTCGCGTGGCGCACCGGGACGCCGACCGCCACCGACGCGACCCTCACCGTGCCGGTGACCGGGGTCGCCGGGTCCGGCGAGCAGAAGGTGACCTGGAAGGTCCAGGCGCTCGACGGCGACTTCGTGGACGGCACGTTCGCGTTCACCCTCGACGCCCCGGCCGCGAGCACCACCAGCGCCACCACGACCGTCGCGCCGACCCCGACCACCACGACGACCGCGATCGCCGGCTCGGTGGGCAACACCCCGTCCGACGTCCGCTACGAGGACGACGGCGTGCCGGCGTGGGTGTGGATCGTCGCCGCCGCCGTGGTGCTCGGCGTCGGACTGGCGATCGGCCTGCGGCGCGGGTCCCGGCGCGGATGAGCTTGCCCGACGTCCTCGCGCCCGACCTCGACGTGCTGTTCTGCGGCATCAACCCGGGGCTGCTCTCGGAGGCGCGCGGGCAGCACTTCGCCCGGCCGGGCAACAGGTTCTGGCCCGCGCTGCACCTGTCCGGGTTCACGCCGACCCGGTTCGCGCCCGCCGACCAGGACCGGCTGCTCGAACTGCGCCTGGGCATCACCAACCTGGTCGACCGCGCCACCGCCAAGGCCGACGAGCTGACCGCCGCGGAACTGCGCCGAGGCGGCCGGAACCTCGCCGCGAAGGCCGAGGAGTACCGGCCGCGGGTCGTCGCGGTCGTCGGGATCACCGCGTACCGCACCGCCTTCGACCGCCGGCACGCCACGATCGGCCCGCAGCCGGAGCGGATCGCCGGGTCGGGGTTGTGGGTGCTGCCGAACCCCAGTGGGCTCAACGCGCACTACCGACTCCAGGACCTGGCGGATGTGTTCGCCGAGCTGCGCTCACAACTCGCGCAGCCCGCGTAACACCCGTTCCAGCAACAGCAGGTCCGGGCCGCCCGACGCCGCCGCGTTGTCGTGCGCCGCCACCACGCCCATCGAGATCAGGTCGCTCAGCAACACCCTCGCCACCCCCAGCGGCACCGCCATCAGCGCCGACACCTCGGCCACCGACCTGGTCACCGCGCACACCTCCACGACCGCGCGCTGCTCGGTGCTCGTGTCCCGCATCGCGGTCGCGATCCCGTTCTCCTCCAACGACACCAGCGTTTCCAGCCGGAGGTCGTAGCCCGCGGTGGTCCGTCCGCCGGTCCACGCGTACGGCCGTACGAGGGAACCGCGCGCGACCTCCTCGGGGAACTCCTCTTCCTCCACGGCAGGGGGTGGTGGAGGAAGAGGAGCCGGCACCGGTGGCGCGATCGGCTCGACGGCGTGGTCGGTGTTGTCGGTGCGGTCGGCGTCCTCGGAGTCGAGGTGCTTGCGCAGCGCGGCGGAGCCGAACCGCGCGCCGGTCGCGCCCACCTCGCCGCGCAGCGACCGCCGCCGTCTTCGGGGCGGTGGCGGTTCCTCGGCGTGCTCGCCCGCCGGCGGGTCGCCCTCGAGTTGCCTGCGCAGGCCGGAGGAGCCGAACCTGGCGCCCGTCGCGCCGACCTCGCCACGCAGGGACCGGCGGCGCTTGCGCCCATCGCCGCCAGTCAACTCCCGGTCGGAGTTGGCTGTGCTCACCCGTCGGAAGGTAGCCGGAACCCGGTCGCTCTCGTGTCGGGAGTGTTTCGACCTTGTGCAATCCTGGTTACCCGGCACGAATTGTGCGGTTCGGTTGCTCCTGCCGGATGATGTCCGGGTGCGCATCCGCGAGGTCGAGATCACCGACGACATGATCAGGTTGGGCCAGTTCCTGAAGCTGGCCGGGTTGGCCGAGCACGGCGCCCACGCGCGCGAGCTGGTCGAGGCGGACGAGGTGACGGTCAACGGCCGGCCGGAGTCCCGGCGCGGCGCGCAGCTGCACGACGGCGACGTGGTCGCGGTGGCCGGCGAGAAGGTGCGGCTGCGGGCGAACCGCTAGCACCGTCCACTTCGGCCGGTTAACGCGAAGAACATTCGCGGTAGGCCCACTCCTCGTGCCACGTGTGCGGGTAGACCCCGTACCGGAAGTACGCGCCGACGCCGTCGATCGGCGCGGCCTCCCGGTCGTGGTAGAGCAGCCAGTACGGCAGCACCGTCGCGATCACCCAGTTGACCGCGATCAGCGGCAGGTACAGCGGTCCGAACAGGCGGGCCTGGCGCACGTGCACGGCCTCGTGGTCGTCCACCCCGAGCCCCACGCCCGCCTGCACCGGACCCACCGTCGTGGCGAACCCGGGCAGCACGCCGTCGCGCAACCCGAGCACCCCTCGGCGCGCGCTGAACGCCCGGTCCACCCGGTTGCCGCGGGCCAGCGCCCACGCCAGCAGCACCAGACCGGCGAGCGTGTTCGGCAGGCTCCACGTGGCGTCCACCACAGCCAGTCCGAAGCCCCGCGCGCCGCGCGGGTACAGCCCGGCGCCCAACGCCGTTGCGCCGAGGAGCGCACCGAGCGTTGCGCCGACCACAGTCACGACCGTCACGGGTCCATTGTGCGTCGAAGTGAAGTGGGTCACCTGTTGCCCGACCTGCGTGCCCGCACATTTCGTCCGGGGGTGACCCGAAGTGCCCGACCGGTTGCGCCGAATAGTCGCGTGCGTTCTGTGAATGGGCGGTCGCCGGCCGCTACCGGCGGCTGCCCCGGTTAGGGGCGCAGTGCCCTTTTCGGACGCCCGCGTGCCTTATTTCGACTGGAGTCGAAAACCGGGTGTAACGTTCCGCCGTCCAGCACCGATGGGTGTGGTCCACAGGCGTGGACGGACCCCGAAGTCACCACAGTGGACTGTCCGGAGTGGCCTTTCCGGGCGCTTTTTCGCAAGTCATCGACGGTGACGCGAAGTCACCCGGTGAACCTTCTGGGTGCTGATGGCCGTACTACGGAGGAATCGACCGACAGTCCCGCTCACCGTGTGTGTAACGCCTGCCCTTGGCGTGACGAATCACGGTTTGCCGAGGTGAGAAATCTCCCGGCGCACATTTGTCAGACCACACACGCGGGTCCGTCGGGGATGCCCTGCGAACGTGCACGTCCGAACCGGCAGAACCGGGGGAGCACCACGATGAGCGAGCAGGTCCAACCCACGCGACGGAGACCCGTCGTGGGGGCGACCACGACCACGAACCGCATGACCCACCCCACGGTCAACGGGTGGGAACCCGCCTACCGCTATGGAGTCATCGCCGCCGACGTCCTGTGCACCATCGCAGTCGTCGTGCTGGCGGGCTTCCTGCTGTCCGCGAACCACGCGACGTTCGGCCCGCTGCCGCTGCTGGCACTGGAAGCCGTGACGGTCGCCGTGGTCGTCGGATCCCTCTACGTCCACCGCGTCTGGAACACCTCGGTGTTGGGCCAGGGCGCGGAAGAGTTCCGCAGGCTCGGCCGAGGCCTGTTCAGCTCTGTCGTCGTCCTCGGCCTGGGCGCGCTGGCGGCCGGACTGCCCGGCGCCCGCCTGTGGGTGTTCGCCGTGGGTCCGGCGATCGCCCTCCTCGTCTTCCCGGTCCGCTACCTGCTGCGCCGCCCGCTGCACCGGGCCCGCGGCGAGGGCCGCTGCCTGCTGCCGGTGCTCGCCGCCGGCAACGTCGACACGGTCAAGGACCTCATCGGGCGCACCCGCCGCGCACCGCACCTCGGGTGGCGGGTCGACGCGGTGTGCACTGTGGACGGCCGCGCGGAGATCGGCGTCGAACTCGACGGGATCCCGGTCGTCGGCCGGTTCGGCGAACTCGCCGAGCAGGTCCGCCGTGGTGGTTACCGCATCGTCGCGGTCACGCCCGACGCGTACTGGACCCCGCGCCGCCTCCAGCAACTGGCCTGGGAGCTCGAGGGCACCGGCACCGAGATGGTCGTCGCGCCGGCGCTGATGGACTTCGCCGGGCCCCGGCTGCACGTGACCGGTGTGCTGGGCATGCCGCTGCTGCGCGTGTCCGAGCCGTCCTTCACCGGCTTCCGCCGGATGATCAAGGCCACCGTCGACCGGATCGGCTCGCTGCTGCTGCTCACGCTGCTCGCGCCGGTGCTGCTGACCTGCGCGGTCGCCATCCTGGTCGACACCCGCGGGCCGGTGCTCTACACCCAGCGCCGGGTCGGCAAGGACGGTCGGCTGTTCACGATCTTCAAGTTCCGCACGATGGTGACCGACGCCGACAAGCTGCGCGCGCAGCTCGAAGAGGTCAACGAGGGCGCCGGCGTGCTGTTCAAGATGAAGCGCGACCCCCGGGTGACCCCGGTCGGCCGCTTCCTGCGGCGCTACTCGATGGACGAGCTGCCGCAGCTGCTCAACGTGCTGACCGGGTCGATGTCCCTGGTCGGTCCTCGGCCGCCGCTGCCCGAGGAGAGCGCCAAGTACGGCCCCGACATGCGTCGTCGGCTGCTGGTCAAGCCCGGTCTCACCGGGTTGTGGCAGGTTTCCGGCCGCAGTGACCTGTCGTGGGAGGAATCCGTCCGGCTCGACCTGCGCTACGTGGAGGACTGGTCGCTCGCCCTGGACGCGTTGATCTTGTGGAAGACCTTCAGGGCCGTCTTCGGCGGTCAGGGGGCCTACTGACATGGAGAACGGTATGGACCAGCCGATCGGCATCGCCGTCGTCGGCGCCGGCTACTGGGGACCGAACCTGGTGCGCAACGCCCAGGCGACCCCGGGGCTCAAGCTGCGCTACCTGTGCGACCTGGACACCGAGCGCGCCCGCCGTGTGCTCGGCGACTACTCCACGGTCCGGGTGTCGGGCTCGCTGGACGAGGTGCTCGCGGACCCCGCGGTCGACGCGATCGCGATCGCGACGCCCGCCGCCACCCACCTCCCGGTCGCGCTCGCCGCGCTGCGGGCGGGCAAGCACGTGCTGGTGGAGAAGCCGCTCGCGGCCAACTTCGCCGACGGGCTCGCGCTCGTGGAGGAGGCGGAGCGCCGGGGGTTGACCCTCATGCTCGACCACACCTTCGTGTACACGCCGACCGTGCAGCACCTGCGCACGCTGGTGCGCGGCGGTGAGATCGGCACCGTGCAGTACCTGGACTCGGTGCGGGTCAACCTCGGCCTCGTGCAGCCGGACGTCGACGTGCTGTGGGACCTCGCGCCCCACGACCTGTCGATCTTCGACGCGATCCTGCCGGACGGCGTCCGGGTGGAGCGGGTGTCCGCGCACGGCTCGGACCCGATCGGGGCCGGCCGGGCGTGCATCGGGCACCTGACGCTCGAGCTCACCGGCGGCGTGCTGGCGCACGTGCACGTGAACTGGCTCTCGCCCACCAAGATCCGCACCATGATCGTGGGCGGCTCGCGGCGCACGATCGTGTGGGACGACCTGAACGTCGTCCAGCGGATCTCGGTGCACGACCGCGGCGCGGACCTCATCGAGACCGACGAGGCCCGCACCCAGGCGATCATCTCCTACCGCCGCGGCGACACCGTCGCGCCCGCGCTGCCCGAGAAGGAGGCGCTGCGCGGTGTCATGGCGGAGTTCGCGGCCTCCATCACCGAGAAGCGCCCGCCGCTGACCGACGGCTGGTCCGGCCTGCGCGTGCTCTCGATCCTGGAGGCGGCGTCGGCAAGCCTCGCCGGTGGCGGCGAGTTCGTTTCCGTGCGGGACGTCCGTCGTCCGGCCGAGTGGGAAGAGGCGGTTGCATGACCGGGGTAGCGGCCCCCAAGCAGGGCATGGACATGACGGTCACGCCGACCGAGCTCGAAGGCGTGTTCGTCGTGCAGCCCGAGTGGTTCGAGGACGAGCGCGGCTTCTTCTTCGAGTCCTACAGCAAGCGTCGCTGGGAGCAGCACGGCCTGCACCTGGACTTCGTGCAGGACAACCACTCCCGGTCCTCGAAGGGGGTGCTGCGCGGCTTCCACTTCCAGAACGGGCTGGCGCCGCAGCACCGCCTGGTGCGCTGCACCGTCGGCGCGATCTGGGACGTGGTCGTGGACATCCGCGTCGGTTCGCCGACGTTCGGCAGGTGGTTCGGCGTCGAGCTGTCGGCGACCAACCGGACCCAGCTGCTGATCGGGCCCGAGTTCGCGCACGGCTTCGCGGTGCTCACCGACGTCGCCGAGGTGCAGTACAAGACCACCGGGTTCCACAACCCGGCCGCCGAGGGGCTGCTGGCGTGGAACGACCCGGAGGTCGGCGTGCCGTGGCCGGTCGAGAACCCGACCCTGTCGGCGAAGGACAGCGCCAACCCGAGCCTCGCGACCTACCTGACCAACCCCGCTTTCCACTACGGAGTTCAAGCGTGAACCTGCGTGACGCACGTGTCCTGATCACCGGCGGCGCCGGCCTCGTCGGCTCGCACATCGCCGACCAGCTGCTGGCCGAGGGTGTCTCCGAGATCGTCGTGCTGGACAACCTGGTGCGCGGTCGACTGGAGAACCTGGCCGTGCCGGTCGAGGCCGGCAAGATCAAGTTCGTCGAGGGCGACCTGCGCGACGTCGACCTGGTGAAGTCCACCGTGGACGGTGTCGACCTGGTGTTCCACCAGGGCGCGATCCGGATCACCCAGTGCGCCGAGGAGCCGAGGCTCGCGCACGACGTGCTCGCGACCGGCACGTTCAACGTGCTGGAGGCGGCCGTCGAGGCGAAGGTGACCAAGGTCGTCGCCGCGTCCAGCGCGTCGATCTACGGCCTGGCCGAGCTGTTCCCGACCGAGGAGAACCACCACTCCTACGGCAACCGCACGCTCTACGGCGCGGCCAAGGTCTACAACGAGGGCCTGCTGCGCAGCTTCCACGAGATGTACGGCCTGGACTACGTGGCGCTGCGCTACTTCAACGTCTACGGCCCCCGGATGGACGTCTTCGGCGTCTACACCGAGGTCCTGGTGCGCTGGATGGAGCGCATCTCCGCGGGCACGCCGCCGCTGATCCTCGGCGACGGTTCGTCCACGATGGACTTCGTCTACATCACCGACATCGCGCGGGCCAACATCCTCGCGGCCAAGAGCGACGTCACCGACGAGGTGTTCAACGTGGCCTCCGGCGAGGAGACCAGCCTCGCGCAGCTCGCCGACGCGCTGCTGGAGGTCATGGGTCGCCCCGACCTGCGGCCCGAGCACGGCCCGGAGCGCAAGGTGAACGCGGTGCCGCGCCGGCTCGCGAGCACCGAGGCCGCGCGCGAGAAGCTCGGCTTCTCCTCGACGGTGTCCCTCCAGGACGGCCTGCGCGAGCTGGTCGACTGGTGGCGGGTGGAGACCGCGAAGGGCAACCCGAACCTCGTGACGAGCGGAGCGAAGTGATGATCCCGATCACCAGGCTGTACGTCGGCCAGGAGGAGGCGGACGCCGCCGCGGCGGCCGTGCTCTCGGGCTGGCTGTCGGTCGGCCCGCGCGCGGCGAAGTTCGAGGAGCTGGTGGCCGAGCAGGTCGGCGCGAAGCACGCGATCAGTGTGAACAGCGCGACCACCGGTCTGCACCTCGCGCTGGCCGCGCTGGGCATCGGCGCGGGCGACGAGGTCATCTGCCCGTCGTTCACGTTCATCGCCACGCCGAACTCGATCGCCTACACCGGCGCGACGCCGGTGTTCGCCGAGATCGACGAGCGCACCTACAACATCGACCCGGCGCACGTCGAGCAGCTGATCACGCCGCGCACCAAGGCCATCATGCCCGCGAGCCAGATCGGCCTCCCGGCCGACCTGAAGGCGTTGCGCGCCATCGCGGACAAGCACGGCCTGGCCCTGGTCGAGGACGCCGCGCCCGCGTACGGCGCCACGATCGACGGCGTGCGGCTCGGCACGATCAGCGACATCACGGTGTTCTCCTTCGACGCCCGCAAGATCCTCACCACCGGTGAGGGCGGCGTCGTCACGACCGACAGCGACGAGATCGCCAAGAAGCTGCGGGCGCTGCGCGCGCACGCCGCCTCGATCTCCACGCTGGCGCGGCACACCACGACCGCCGTCATCGCCGAGAGCTACGACGAGGTCGGCTTCAACTACAAGATGACCGACATCCAGGCCGCGGTCGGCGTGGTGCAGCTGCCGAAGCTGGACCACGTGGTCAAGACCCGCCGCGCCCTGGCCGCCCGGTACGACGAGCTGTTGCGGGACAACGAGTCCCTGATCCTCCCGTACGAGCCGGAGGGCTTCGGGCACGTCTACCAGTCCTACCTGGTGCGCCTCAAGGACCACGAGCGCATCGACGTCATGAACGCGATGGCGGAGCGGGGTGTCGCCACCCGGCGGATCACCGCCTGCCACCTCGAACCCGTGTACCACGCGGGCGACAAGACACCTTCGCTTCCGGTGACCGAGCGCGTCGCGCGCGACCACATCCTCCTGCCCCACTTCGTCGGCCTGTCCGACGAGGAGCAGGACGAGGTGGTGGCCGCGTTGGCCGCCGCCACCGCCTAGGCAGCGGTCGCGAAGGAACCCGGCGGCCGGGGGCAGGGCCCGGCCGCCGGGTCTTTGCGTGTCCACAGGTGACTACTGAGAGTAACTTCGGTTACCGCCTTCGCGTTGTCACCCAATCGAGATGCTTTGTGGGATAACAGCTTGACTGTGAAAGGCGACCATTGGACTAAACATGGTTGCGCTACGGGGAGTAGTGACGGCCGCACTACGGAGTGCGTTCGAGGAGTTGAGTGGTCGATGGCGTCGCCGGTAAGACGTCTCATCAGGACCGTGTCCGCGGTCTTGCTCGTGGCAGGCACCGTCACCCCGCTGGTGGTGCTCAGCGCGTCGGTGGCCCAGGCCGCCCCGTGCGACACCCCCGTGGTGAACAAGGTCGCGTGCGAGAACACCAAGGCGGGCACGCCGGACTGGCAGGTCCAGTCCCGTGACGACTCGATCCTGGGTTACACCACGGACATCAGCTCCACCCCCGGCGGTCAGGTCGCGTTCAAGATGCTGACCAACGCCTCCTCGTACACGATCGACATCTTCCGGCTCGGTTGGTACAACGGCGTCGGCGCCCGGCAGATCGGCTCGGTGTCCCGCAACACCGCGCAGAACCAGCCCGCCTGCCTGCGCGACGGCCCGACCGCGCTGATCGACTGCGGCAACTGGGCCGTGTCGGTGACGTGGAACGTGCCGTCCGACGCGGTGTCCGGTCTCTACTACGCCCGGCTCACCCGTAACGACAACGGGTTGCAGAACGAAATCGCCTTCGTGGTCCGCGACGACTCCAGTCACTCCAAGGTGCTGTTCCAGACCTCGGACGCGACGTGGGAGGCCTACAACCGGTACGGGGGCAACAGCCTGTACTTCGGTGACGGTCCGGGTCA
>NZ_JBFAEO010000058.1:0-49668 GCF_040642015.1 Actinosynnema sp. NPDC020468 | reverse complement strand
TCGACACCAAGCAGGTCCACTCCGGAGCGTCACCGGACCCGCTCTCAGGACGCAACACAAATTTCCCAAGCCGGCGCCCCCGTGCCAAATGTGGTTGCCTCTGGCGGGCCATACGGGAGGGAAACACAGCCACCCAACCCGACCAACACCCCAACGCGCGACGAAGACGTCAATCCAGCACCGCCCAAGTCCCCTCCCCGGAGGCTCCGCCCGTCCGGCGAGGACGCTTTTACGCTTTTAGCTTTTGTCTTTTAGCTTTTGTCTCTAGCTTTTTCTTTAGCTTCACGCTCCACTGCGCAAAGCCCCAATCATCCCCCGCAGAATCCGCCGGGCCTCCGCACTTTCCTCCACCGACAACCCCCCAGTCATCCGAACCTCAACCCCCCGAACAGCCGCACTGGCCTTCCCCAGCACCCGCCGCCCCCGAGCCGTGAGCCGAACGGGAAGCACCTTCCCCACGGTCGCCTCCCCCCGGGTCACGTGCCCCTCCCGCTCCAACCCCTGAAGCAGCACGTTCATCGTCTGCCGGGTGACGAACGCCCCCCGCGCGAGCTCGGAGTTCGACAGCCCGGGTCTCTGGGCCAGCAGCTCGAGGCAGGAGTAGTGCGTCACGCTCATCCCGAGCGGCCGGAGCACCTCCTCCATGGCCGTGCGCAGGGCGCTCGAGGCCTCCTTCAGCAGGTAGCCGAGCGACGTCTCCAGGTCGACCCCGTCTTGACTCATGTCAGCATTCTGACATACCTTGGTGCGTGTCAGAAGACTGACATGATCAGGAGGAGTGCCATGCCCGTCACCGGACCCGACTTCATCTCGCTCCAGGCTCGCGACCTCGACGCCTCGCGGGCGTTCTACGAGCAGTACCTCGGACTGGTCCGCTCGCCCGCCGGGCCACCGCACGCCGTCGTCTTCGACACCAGGCCGATCGCGTTCGCGCTGCGCGAGGTGGTTCCGGGCACCGACCTGTCGGGGGTTGCCCAGCCCGGGGTCGGGGTGGCTCTCTGGTTTCACGCCACGGGGGTTCAGGCGATTCACGACGCGTTGGTTGCGGACGGGCGGGTTATTGTGTCCGGGCCCGTTGACGGGCCGTTCGGGCGGACGTTCACGTTTGTCGATCCCGATGGGTACTGGGTCACGTTGCACGACAAGAGTTAAGCGACAAAGACAAAAGACAAAAGACAAAAGAAAAGACAAAAGATAAAAGCGTCCTCGCCGGACGGGCAGCGCCTCCGGGGAGGAAGGGCGTCGTGTTCTCCCCGTATGGCCTGCCAGAGGCAACCACATTTGGCACGGGGGCGCCGGCTTTGGAGTGTGGGCGGCGGTCCTGAGTTCTCGGCGCCCCCGTGCCAAATGAGGTTGGGCTTCGCCCAGGCCATACGGGGAGAACACGAGGCCGCTGCATTGGGCTTGCGCGCCCTGGGCGCTTGGGGGTGGGTGTGAACAGTCAGGGGGGTGGTGGGTGGTCTGTGGGGAGCGGGGGTGGTGGGGTGGGCTCTAGGCTTTCCGTATGCCGCACGCCACTCGACGCGCCGCGCTGCGTGCCACGCTCCGGGAGACGGGGTTGGACGCGCTGTTGGTGACGAATCTGCTCAACGTCCGCTACCTGACCGGGTTCACCGGGTCCAACGGGGCCGTGCTCGTGGCCGCCGAGTCCGATGATCGGTCCGTCTTCTGCACCGACGGGCGGTACACGGAGCAGTCCGCGCAGCAGGTGCCCGACCTCGAGCGGGTCATTGATCGGCCGTGTGACGTCGTGTTGGCGCGGTGGGCGGTCAAGGACGGGGCCGGGCGGGTCGGGTTCGAGAGTGGGCACGTGACCGTGGACGGGCTGGACCTGCTCGTGGAGGCCGTCGGGGGTGGGGAGTTGGTGCGGGCTCCCGGGGTGGTCGAGGGGTTGCGGGTGGTCAAGGACGACGCCGAGGTCGAGGCGTTGCGGATGGCGTGCGCGGCGGCTGATCGGGCGTTGGCCGGGTTGATCGAGCACGGCGGGCTCCGGGTCGGGCGGACCGAGAAGGAGATCGCGCGCGAGTTGGAGAACCGGATGCTCGACCACGGTGCGGCCGGGCCCTCGTTCGACTCCATCGTGGCGGCGGGGGCGCACTCCGCGGTGCCGCACCACCGGCCGACGGACGCCGTCGTGCGGGCGGGCGACTTCGTGAAGTTGGACTTCGGCGCGCTGGTCGACGGGTACCACTCGGACATGACGCGCACGCTCGTCGTCGGGCAGGCCGCGGACTGGCAGCGGGACCTGTACGAACTGGTCGCGGCGGCGCAGGCGGCCGGGCGGGCGGTGTTGGCGCCGGGCACGCCGATCGCGGAGGTCGACCGGGCCTCGCGCGAGGTGATCGAGGAGGCCGGGTACGGGGCGCAGTTCCCGCACGGGCTCGGGCACGGCGTCGGGTTGGAGATCCACGAGGCTCCGGCGCTGTCCAAGGCGGGTGCCGGTACACTCTTGCCCGGTATGGCGGTCACCGTCGAACCCGGTGTGTACCTGGCCGGTAAGGGTGGTGTTCGCATCGAGGACACGCTTGTGGTGCGTCAAGGCGCCCCGGAGCTCCTCACCCTGACCACGAAAGAGCTCGTGGTCGTCTGACGTCGGCCGACCGGCGCACGCGTCCCTTCCACACGTAACAGGAGAGCCCACCCCGTGGCCACCACCAACGACCTCAAGAACGGCCTGGTGCTGAACATCGACGGCCAGCTGTGGACCGTCACCGCGTTCCAGCACGTCAAGCCGGGCAAGGGTGGCGCTTTCGTGCGCACCACGTTGAAGCACGTCCTGTCCGGCAAGGTCGTCGACCGGACCTTCAACGCGGGCACCAAGGTGGAGACCGCCACCGTGGACAAGCGCAACATGACTTTCCTGTACCGGGACGGCGCCGACTTCATCTTCATGGACGGCGACACCTACGACCAGATCCCGGTGCCGGCCGAGACCGTGGGCGACGCCGCGAACTACATGCTGGAGAACCAGGAGGCCCTGGTCGCCACGCACGAGAACGTGCCGCTCTACGTGGAGCTGCCGACGTCGGTCGAGCTGGTCATCAAGCACACCGACCCGGGCCTCCAGGGCGACCGGTCCACCGGCGGCACCAAGCCCGCCACGCTCGAGACCGACGCCGAGATCCAGGTGCCGCTGTTCGTCACGACCGGCGAGAAGATCAAGGTCGACACCCGTGACGGGCGTTACCTCGGCCGCGTGAACGGCTGAGATGGGCGCGCGCAGCAAGGCCCGGAAACGCGCCGTCGACGTCCTGTACGAAGCGGACCTGCGGGGCATGGACGCGGTGACCCTGCTCGCCGAGCGGGTCGGCTCGACGGACGTGCCGCCGGTCAACGACTACACCGTCAGCCTGGTCGAGGGCGTGACGGCGCACCGCGCGCGGATCGACGACCTGATCTCCGAGCACGCCGAGGGCTGGACCCTCCAGCGGATGCCGGCGGTCGACCGGGCCGTGCTGCGGGTCGGCCTGTACGAGCTGCTGTGGGCCACCGACGTGCCGGACGCGGTCGCCATCGATGAAGCCGTCGAGCTGGCCAAGGGCCTCTCCACGGACGACTCGCCGCGCTTCGTCAACGGCGTGCTCGGCCGCATCGCGGTGATCGCCGACCAGCTCCGGGCCGTCCTCTAGCCCGAGGAGAAGCCGTACCCGAGGCCGCCCACCCCACCGGGGTCGGGCGGCCTCACCCGTGCCCGCGGGTCGACCCGGGTCGCCGACACCGCGGACCGGCCGTCCGGCGTGCGCCGCGACGGTCGGTCCGCGGTGTCGGACCGGAGGACTCGTGGTGTCCGGGTGGGGGACTCGCGGGTCAGTCCTCCTTGGCCGGGCGCGCCTCCGGCGGGAGGACGCCCCAGTCGATCAGCTGCTCGGTCAGCTCGCCCGGCGTCATGTCGTAGATGATCGCCAGGGAGCGCAGGTCCTCGGTGCGGATGGAGAGGACCTTGCCGTTGTAGTCACCGCGCTGGCTCTGGATGGTGGCGGCGTAGCGGGCCAGCGGGCCGACCTTCTCGGCGGGCAGCTGTTGCAGCCGTTCGAGGTTGATGACGATCTTCGTCGCGGGTTCGGCGCCGGACGGGACGCGGCCCTCGGGCAGCAGCTCGGCCACCGGCACGCCGTAGAAGTCGGCGAGCTCGGCGAGCTTCTGCACGGTCACGGCACGGTCGCCGCGCTCGTACGAGCCGACGACCACGGCCTTCCAGCGGCCGCCGGACTTCTGCTCGACACCGTGCAAAGAGAGGCCCTGCTGCTGGCGGATCGCGCGGAGCTTTGCCCCCAGCGCCTTGGCGTAGTCGCCCATGTGGCGGTTCTCCGTTCATTCGCCCCGTCAGCCGGTAGGGGACTGGCGCGGGGAGGCTTAGATCAATACGCAGAGTAATGATTGCTCTCCGTGGTCACCAGGTCAAGCTGATCTCGCCGGCCCAGGTGGGCGAGACCACGCCTACCACCCGGAAGATTGACGTCGAAAGCCTGATACCGTGCTGGTCAGCCCGGTCGCAACCGGGTGTCCGACGTCCTTTAAGGACCCGTCCAGCGAGGCGGGGAAGGAGGTCCAACCGTGGCGCCACGTCAACGTGGCGCGACGGACCCGGCGGGAGAGCGCGAGCTCCTCTCGGCCGGCGACGTCGCGCGCACCGTCGCCCGAATGGCCCATCAGATCATCGAGAAGACCGCTCTTGATGCACCGAGCGCACCCGAAGTAGTCCTGATGGGGATTCCCAGCCGCGGAGCGCCGCTCGCGCGCAGGCTCGCGGCGAAGATCTCCGAATTCAGCGGTGTGGCGGTACCCATAGGGGCCCTGGACGTGACCCTCTACCGGGACGACCTCCGGCGCGGCCCGACTCGTCCGTTGGAGGCGACCAAGCTGCCGGACGGCGGGATCGACGACCGGCTGGTGGTCCTCGTGGACGACGTCCTGTTCTCCGGCCGCACCATCCGCGCCGCCCTCGACGCCCTGCGCGACCACGGCCGCCCCCGCGCGGTGCAGTTGGCCGTGCTGGTGGACCGGGGCCACCGCGAACTGCCGATCCGCGCGGACTACGTGGGCAAGAACGTCCCGACCGCCCGCTCCGAAGGGGTCCACGTGCTGCTGGACGAGTTCGACGGCCGCGACGGGGTGGTCCTGCGGTGAAGCACCTGCTCACCACCGAGGGCATCGACCCGGCCGAGGCCACCGCGATCCTGGACACCGCGGCCAACCTCAAGCGCTCGCTCGAGGGCCGCGAGGTGCGCAAGCTGCCGACGTTGCGCGGTCGCACGGTCATCACGATGTTCTACGAGAACTCCACCCGGACCCGGGTCAGCTTCGAGATCGCGGGCAAGTGGATGAGCGCGGACGTGGTGAACGTCTCGTCGTCCGGCTCCAGCGTGAGCAAGGGCGAGTCGCTCCGGGACACCGCGCTGACCCTGGCCGCCGCCGGCGCGGACTGCGTGATCGTCCGGCACCCGGCCAGCGGCGCCGCCCACCGGCTCGCGGGCTGGCTCAAGGAGGCCGGCACGTCCGTGGTCAACGCGGGCGACGGCATGCACGAGCACCCCACCCAGGCGCTGCTCGACGCGGCGACCCTGCGGGAGCGGCTCGGCAGCCTGAAGGACCGCCGGATCGCGATCGTCGGCGACGTGCTGCACAGCCGCGTGGCCCGGTCCAACGTGCACCTGCTGACCGCCCTGGGCGCGCAGGTCACCCTGGTCGCGCCGCCCACGCTGCTGCCCACCGGCGTGGCGAACTGGCCGGTCGAGGTGTCGCACGAACTCGACGCCGAGTTGCCCAGCACCGACGCCGTGATGCTGCTGAGGGTGCAGGCGGAGCGGATGCACGGCGGGTTCTTCCCGTCGGCCCGGGAGTACTCGATCGCCTACGGCCTGAACGAGCGCCGGCTCGCCCTGCTGCCCGAGCACGCCGTGGTGCTGCACCCCGGTCCGATGCTGCGCGGCATGGAGATCGCGAGCGCGGTGGCCGACTCGCCGCGCGCCGCCATCACCGACCAGGTGCGCAACGGCGTCCACGTGCGGATGGCCGTGCTCTACCACTTGCTCGCCCACGAGGAGGAAACCGCGTGAAGCCCTTGATCCTCAAGGGAGTCCGACCGTACGGCGAAGGCGACCCGGTCGACGTGCTGATCCGCGACGGCGTGATCGCGGCGATCGGCGAGGTCACCGACACCGACGCGGACGAGGTCGACGGCGCGGGCGCGGTCCTGCTGCCCGGCTTCGTGGACCTGCACACCCACCTGCGCGAACCCGGCCGCGAGGACACCGAGACCATCGCCTCCGGCTCGGCCGCCGCCGCGCTGGGCGGCTACACGGCGGTCTTCGCGATGGCCAACACCGACCCGGTCGCGGACAACGCGGTCGTGGTCGAGCACGTCGCCCGCCGCGGCCGCGAGGTCGGCCTGGTGGACGTGCACCCGGTCGGCGCGGTCACCGTCGGGCTGGCCGGCGTGAAGCTCGCCGAGCTGGGCACGATGGCCAAGGCCGGCGTCCGGGTGTTCTCCGACGACGGCCACTGCGTGCACGACCCGCTGATCATGCGGCGCGCCCTGGAGTACTCCAAGGCGCTGGACGTGGTGATCGCGCAGCACGCCGAGGAGCCGCGGCTGACCGTCGGCGCGCAGGCCCACGAGGGCGAGCAGGCGTCCCGGCTCGGCCTCCAGGGCTGGCCCGCCGCCGCCGAGGAGTCCATCGTGGCCCGCGACTGCCTGCTCGCGCGGCACGCGGGCGCGCGCCTGCACGTGTGCCACGTGTCGACCGCCGGCACCGCCGACGTGCTGGCGTGGGCCAAGGCCCGCGGCACCGAGGTCTCGGCCGAGGTCACCCCGCACCACCTGCTGCTGACCGACGACCGGCTGGAGACCTACGACCCGGTCAACAAGGTCAACCCGCCGCTGCGCACCGCCGCGGACGTGGAGCGGCTGCGCCGGGCGCTGGCCGACGGCACGATCGACTGCGTCGCCACCGACCACGCGCCGCACGCCGTGCAGGACAAGGACTGCGAGTGGTCCGCGGCCCGGCCGGGCATGCTCGGGTTGCAGACCGCGCTGTCGGTCGTGGTGGCCACCATGGTGCGCACCGGCCTGCTGGACTGGCGCGGCGTCGCCCGGGTGATGAGCGAGCGGCCGGCGGCGATCGCGGGCTTGACCGACCAGGGCCGGCCGATCGAGGTCGGCGAGCCCGCCACCCTCGTGCTGGTCGACCCGGACGCGGAGTGGACGGTGCGCGGCGCGGACTTCGCGAGCGTCGCGGCCAACACGCCGTTCGAGGGCATGGAGTTGCCGGCCAGGGTCGTCGCCACGCTGCTGCGCGGGCGCGTCACGGCCGCGAGCGGAAGGATCCCGGGATGAGCCGCGTGCTGTTGAGCCTCGCCGTGCTGGCGTTCTTCCTGCTCTGCGTCTACGGGATGTGGCACGGCTGGCGGCGGAAGGCCCGAAGGCAGGCCGAAGTCCTGCCGGCGTTCCCGCAGGCGCCCGCCGACACCGGCGCGACGGCCCTGGAGACGACGGGTGTCTACATCGGCACGACGATCGGCGACAACTGGCAGGACAGGGTCGCGGTCGGCGACGTCGGCCACCGCGCGGAGGCCGTCCTGCGGCTGACCGACCGCGGTGTGCTGGTCGAGCGCACCGGTGCGAGCGCGCTGTGGATTCCCGTAGAGGGCGTGGAAAGCGCGCGCACGGCGCGGGGTCTCGCGGGCAAGGTGATGACCGCGGACGGCCTCTTGGTCGTGCGCTGGAGGCTCGGGGATCAGGTGTTCGACACCGGGTTCCGGGGTGACGACAAGGACGTGTACGAGCAGTGGGTGGACGCGCTGAACGCGGGAGGCAGGGCATGACGAACGCGGCACTGGTGCTGGAGGACGGTCGCGTGTTCCGGGGCGAGGCCTACGGCGCGGTCGGCGCGAGCCTGGGCGAGGTCGTGTTCTCCACCGGCATGACCGGCTACCAGGAAACCCTCACCGACCCCTCCTACCACCGCCAGATCGTGGTGCAGACGGCACCGCAGATCGGCAACACGGGCTGGAACGACGAGGACGACGAGTCGAGCCGGATCTGGGTGGCGGGCTACGTGGTCCGCGACCCCGCGCGGACCCCGTCCAACTGGCGCGCCACGCGCGGGCTGGACGACGAGTTGGTGCGCCAGGGGATCGTCGGCATCGCGGGCATCGACACCCGGATGCTGACGAGGCACCTGCGCGAGCGCGGCGCGATGCGCGCGGGCGTGTTCTCCGGCGACGACCTCGGCGAGCACGCGGAGATGCTGGCGCGGGTGCGCACGAGCCCGGAGATGGCGGGCTCGGACCTCGCGGGCGACGTCACCACGGCGGAGCCCTACGTGGTCGAGGCCGTCGGCGAGCGCCGGTTCCGGGTCGCCGCGCTGGACCTGGGCATCAAGTCCAACACGCCGCGGATGATGGCCGCGCGCGGCATCGAGGTGCACGTGCTGCCCCTGTCGTCCACGGTGGACGACCTCGCGTCGATCAAGCCCGACGGCGTGTTCCTGTCCAACGGGCCGGGCGACCCGGCGACCCAGGCGCACGCGGTCGAGTTGACCCGCGGCGTGCTGGACCGCCGCGTGCCGCTGTTCGGCATCTGCTTCGGCAACCAGATCCTGGGCCGGGCGCTGGGCCGCGACACGTACAAGATGCGCTACGGCCACCGCGGCATCAACATCCCGGTGATCGACGTGTCGACCGGCAAGGTCGCGATCACGTCGCAGAACCACGGGTTCGCGCTCGAGGGCGAGCCGGGTGAGCAGTTCACCTCGGACTTCGGCCGCGTGCTGCTGAGCCACTACTGCCCGAACGACGGCACCGTGGAGGGCGTGCGCGCCCTGGACGTGCCCGCGTTCAGCGTGCAGTACCACCCCGAGGCGGCGGCCGGTCCGCACGACGCCGCCCCGCTGTTCGACGAGTTCGTCAACCTGATGAGCGAGGGTCGCTGACATGCCGAAGAGGACCGACCTCAACCACGTCCTGGTGATCGGGTCCGGCCCGATCGTCATCGGTCAGGCCTGCGAGTTCGACTACTCCGGCACCCAGGCGTGCCGGGTGCTGCGCGAGGAGGGCCTGCGGGTCAGCCTCGTCAACTCCAACCCCGCGACGATCATGACCGACCCGGAGTTCGCCGACGCCACCTACGTCGAGCCGATCACGGTCGAGTTCGTGGAGAAGGTCATCGCGGCCGAGCGGCCCGACGCGATCCTGGCGACGCTGGGCGGCCAGACCGCGCTGAACACCGCCATCGCGCTGCACGAGCACGGCGTGCTGGAGAAGTACGGCGTGGAGCTGATCGGCGCGGACATCGACGCCATCCAGCGCGGCGAGGACCGGCAGATCTTCAAGGACCTGGTGCGCAAGATCGGCGCGGACGTGCCGCGCAGCGCGGTGTGCAAGACGATGGCCGAGGTCCGGGCGACCGTCGAGGACCTGGGCCTGCCGGTCGTCATCCGGCCGTCGTTCACCATGGGCGGCCTCGGCTCGGGCATGGCCTACACCGCCGAGGAGCTGGAGCGGCTCGCCGCCACCGGGCTCGCGGAGTCCCCGGTCACCGAGGTGCTGATCGAGGAGAGCGTGCTCGGCTGGAAGGAGTACGAGCTCGAGCTGATGCGCGACCGCAACGACAACGTCGTGGTCGTCTGCTCCATCGAGAACATCGACCCGATGGGCGTGCACACCGGCGACTCGGTGACCGTCGCGCCCGCGATGACGCTGACCGACCGCGAGTACCAGCACATGCGCGACGTCGGCATCGCGGTCATCCGCGAGGTCGGCGTGGACACCGGCGGCTGCAACATCCAGTTCGCGATCCACCCGGACAACGGCCGGATGGTCGTGGTCGAAATGAACCCGCGGGTGTCGCGCTCCTCCGCCCTCGCGTCGAAAGCGACCGGATTCCCGATCGCCAAGATCGCCGCGAAACTCGCCATCGGCTACACGCTGGACGAGATCCGCAACGACATCACCGGCGAAACGCCGGCGAGTTTCGAACCGACCCTCGACTACGTCGTGGTGAAGGTGCCGCGGTTCGCGTTCGAGAAGTTCCCCGGCGCGGACCGCACGCTCACCACGACGATGAAGTCGGTCGGCGAGGCGATGTCCATCGGCCGCAACTTCATCGAGGCGCTCGGCAAGGCGTTGCGCTCCATGGAGACCAAGGCCGCCGGCTTCTGGACGACGCCCGACCCGGAGGAGTCGCTGGAGTCCACTCTGGAGGCGTTGACCCGCGGTCACGACGGCCGGCTGTACACGGTGGACCGCGCGCTGCGGCTGGGCGCGACCATCGAGCAGGTCTACGAGGCGTCGAAGATCGACCGCTGGTTCCTGGAGCAGCTGGCCTGGCTCGTCGCCCTGCGCGGCGAG
The DNA here is from genome assembly GCF_040642015.1 of Actinosynnema sp. NPDC020468. NCBI lineage: Bacteria > Bacillati > Actinomycetota > Actinomycetes > Pseudonocardiales > Pseudonocardiaceae > Actinosynnema > Actinosynnema sp. NPDC020468. The sequence goes on along the minus strand of NZ_JBFAEO010000058.1, from coordinate 39,318 downwards.
CTGGAGGACGCGCCGGTGCTCGCCTCCGACCTGCTGCGCAAGGCCAAGCGCGCGGGCCTGTCCGACCGGCAGATCGCCGCGCTGCGGCCCGAGCTGGCCGGCGAGGACGGCGTGCGGACGTTGCGCCACCGCCTCGGCGTGCGGCCGGTCTACAAGACCGTCGACACCTGCGCGGCCGAGTTCGACGCGAAGACGCCGTACCACTACTCGGCCTACGAGCTCGACCCCGACGCGGAGTCCGAGGTCACCGAGCAGCGCGAGAAGCCCAAGGTGCTGATCCTGGGCTCCGGCCCGAACCGGATCGGCCAGGGCATCGAGTTCGACTACTCGTGCGTGCACGCGGCCATGGCGCTGCGCGAGGCCGGCTACGAGACCGTCATGGTCAACTGCAACCCGGAGACCGTGTCGACGGACTACGACACGTCCGACCGCCTCTACTTCGAGCCGCTGACGTTCGAGGACGTGCTGGAGGTCTTCCACTCCGAGCAGCGCTCGGGCACGGTCGCGGGTGTCATCGTGCAGCTGGGCGGCCAGACCCCGCTCGGGCTCGCGAAGCGGCTGGAGGAGGCCGGCGTGCCGATCGTGGGCACCCCGCCGCACGCGATCCACCTCGCCGAGGACCGCGGCGCGTTCGGCCAGGTGCTCACCGACGCCGGCCTGCCCGCGCCGAAGTACGGCACCGCCACCTCGTTCAAGCAGGCCAAGGCCATCGCCGACGAGATCGGCTACCCGGTGCTGGTGCGGCCCTCGTACGTGCTCGGCGGTCGCGGCATGGAGATCGTCTACGACGAGGAGTCGCTGAAGAGCTACATCGCCCGCGCCACCGAGGTCAGCCCGGAGCACCCGGTGCTGGTCGACCGGTTCCTCGACGACGCCATCGAGATCGACGTCGACGCGCTGTTCGACGGCGAGGAGGTGTTCATCGGCGGTGTGATGGAACACATCGAGGAGGCCGGCGTGCACTCCGGCGACTCGGCGTGCGCACTGCCGCCCATCACGCTCGGCGAAACCGACATCGAGGCGGTGCGGCGGTCCACGCTGGCCATCGCGCGCGGCATCGGCGTGCGCGGCCTGCTGAACGTGCAGTACGCGCTCAAGGACGACGTGCTGTACGTGCTGGAGGCCAACCCGCGCGCGTCGCGCACCGTGCCGTTCGTGTCCAAGGCGACGGCCGTGCCGCTGGCCAAGGCGTGCGCCCGGGTCATGCTGGGCGCCACGGTGGCCGAGCTGCGCGCCGAGGGGCTGCTGCCCGCCGTGGGCGACGGCGCCAAGCTGCCCGCGCACGCGCCGGTCGCGGTCAAGGAGGCCGTGCTGCCCTTCCACCGGTTCCGCACGCCGGAGGGCAAGGGCGTGGACTCGCTGCTCGGCCCGGAGATGAAGTCGACCGGCGAGGTCATGGGCATCGACGTGTCGTTCGGCAAGGCCTTCGCCAAGTCCCAGACCGCCTCCTACGGCTCGCTGCCCACCTCGGGCCGGGTGTTCGTGTCGGTGGCGAACCGGGACAAGCGGGCCATGATCTTCCCGGTCAAGCGGCTCGCCGACCTGGGCTTCGAGGTGCTCGCGACCACCGGCACGGCCGAGGTGCTGCGCCGCAACGGCATCCCGTGCACCGTCGTGCGCAAGCACTTCGAGGGCGAGAAGAACATCGTCGACGCGATCCTGGACGGCGATGTGGCGATGATCATCAACACCCCGTACGGCAACAACGGCCCGCGCGTGGACGGCTACGAGATCCGCACCGCGGCCGTGGCCAAGGACATCCCGTGCGTGACCACGATCCAGGGCGCGGCGGCGGCCGTGCACGGGATCGAGGCGGTCATCCGGGGTGACATCGGGGTTCGGCCCCTCCAGGCGCTCCAGGCGGCGCTGAGGGCCGGCGAGTCGACGGACGGGAGTCCTGCGTGAGGTTCGGGGAACGGCTCACGAAGGTGGTCGCCGAGCGCGGTCCGCTGTGCGTGGGCATCGACCCGCATCCAGGTCTGTTGGCGTCCTGGGGCCTGCCCCGGGACGCCTCCGGGCTGGAGCGGTTCACGCTGACCGCCGTCGAGGCGCTGGGCGACTCGGTGGCGGTGGTGAAACCCCAGTCCGCGTTCTTCGAGTCCTACGGCTCGAAGGGCGTCGCGGTGCTGGAAAGGGCGATCGCGGAATTGCGCGCGGCCGGCGCGCTGGTGCTGCTGGACGTCAAGCGCGGCGACATCGGCTCGACCATGGCCGCCTACGCGGCGGCGTACCTGGACGACGCCTCGCCGCTGGCCGCGGACGCCGTGACGGTGTCCCCCTACCTCGGCTTCGGGTCGCTCTCGCCCGCGATCGACGCGGCGACGGCGTCCGGGCGCGGCGTGTTCGTGCTCGCGCTCACCTCGAACCCGGAGGGCGCGTCGGTGCAGCGCGCGAGCACCGCCGACGGGGTGAGCGTGGCCCAGTCCGTGGTCGACGCGGCGGCGGCCCGCAACGCCGGTGTGACGCCGCTCGGCGACGTCGGCCTGGTGGTGGGCGCGACGCTCGGCGATCTCGGTGTCGACCTGTCTGACCTGCACGGACCCGTCCTCGCGCCGGGTTTCGGGGCGCAGGGCGCAACGGTGGCGGACCTGCGGCGGCTGTTCGGTGAGGAGCTGCGCGGCGTGCTGCCGACCACCTCCCGGGACGTGCTCCGGCACGGTCCGGAGACCGCAACATTGCGGTCGGCGGTGGCACGCGTGAAGGACTCGCTGGCGAGCTGATCGCGGTCAAATCGCGACACGCTTTGCCAGGTCTTCTCACCTGCGTAAACGCGGGCTGGTACGGTCCTGCCACCGGCGGGATCGTCACCCATCGAGCGCATACCACATACGTGGTGCGCGAAGCGTTGGCGGTGGCGGTGACGGGACCGTCGGAGGGTGTTGGTACTACTACCACCCGCCGCAACCGACAGGCGCTGAAAAGTTTCACCTGACTGGGACCCAGTTGTACCCAGGCAATTGCGCTCGGTACGGTCGCGGCACCGATCCAGAATTGAAATTCCCACACCACGGAGGAAATCGTGGCCCTTCCCCAGCTTACCGAGGAGCAGCGGGCCGCAGCGCTGGAGAAGGCTGCTGCCGCTCGTCGCGCTCGGGCTGAGCTCAAGGAGCGCCTTAAGCGTGGCGGCACGACCTTGAAGGACGTGCTGAAGGCCGCTGAGGATGACGAGGTCCTGGGCAAGATGAAGGTGTCCGCGCTGCTCGAAGCCCTTCCGGGCGTCGGCAAGGTGCGTGCGCAGCAGATCATGGAGCGGCTTGAGATCGCTCCGAGCCGTCGGCTGCGCGGTCTGGGTGAGCGGCAGCGCAAGGCGCTGCTCACCGAGTTCAGCGGCGAGTGAGTGATGACACCGGGGCGGGATCGGGCGCACGCGTCCGATCCCGCCTCACCGTACTTTCCGGGCCGTCGGGCGTGGGCAAGTCCAGCGTGCTGGCCGAGCTGCGCCGGATGCGGCCCGCGATCCACTTCAGCGTCTCGGTGACCACCAGGAAGCCGAGGCCGGGCGAGGTCGACGGCGAGCACTACCACTTCGTGGACCTCGCCGGGTTCGAGAAGCTGGTCGCCAACGACGAGCTGCTGGAACACGCCGAGTTCGCGGGCAACTGCTACGGCACGCCCCGCGGGCCGGTGGAGAAGGCGCTGGCCGAGGGCACGCCGTCGCTGCTGGAGATCGAACTCCAGGGCGCGCGGCAGGTCAGGGCCACGATGCCCGGCGCACAGCTGGTCATGCTGGCCCCCCCGTCGTGGGAGGACCTGGTGCACCGGCTGACCGGCCGCGGCACCGAGGACCCCGCCGTGGTGGCCCGCCGGCTGGAGATCGCCCGCGAGGAGCTGGCGGCCGAACCCGAGTTCGACGAGGTCGTGGTGAACGCCGACGTGCGCTCCGCGGCCGAGAGCTTGCTAAACTTGGTGGTCGGCCCGCAGCCCGGCGCGTGACGACCAGATCGGGCACAGTGCGCCGAGAGGCGCGGGACGACCAGACGACACCGAACCGCAGGAGCGTTGACGAGTGACCACGCACACCGAGCTGGGCCCCCTCGCGGGCACTCCGGAGGGCATCACCAACCCGCCCATCGACGACCTGCTGGAGCAGGTCAGCTCGAAGTACGCGCTGGTGATCTACGCGGCCAAGCGCGCCCGCCAGATCAACGACTACTACGCCCAGCTCGGCGAGGGCCTGCTCGAGTACGTCGGCCCGCTGGTCGAGCCCGGCCCCCGCGAGAAGCCGCTGTCGATCGCGCTCCGGGAGATCCACGCGGGTCTGCTCGAGCACACCGAAGGCGAGTGACCGAGGCACCAGGTGCCCCCGCGCGTCCCAGGGTCGTCCTGGGCGTGGGCGGGGGCATCGCCGCGTACAAGGCGTGCGAGGTGCTCCGCCGGCTGACCGAGTCCGGTCACGCGGTGCGCGTCGTGCCGACCAAGGACGCGTTGAACTTCGTCGGCGCGGCCACGTTCGAGGCGCTGTCCGGGCAACCGGTGGCGACGGGCGTGTTCGAGGACGTGCCCGACGTGCCGCACGTGCGGCTGGGTCAGACCGCGGACCTCGTGGTCGTCGCCCCCGCCACGGCGAACCTGCTCGCGAAGGCCGCCTCCGGCCTGGCCGACGACCTGCTCACCAACACGCTGCTGACCGCGCGCTGCCCGGTCCTGCTGGTGCCGGCGATGCACACCGAGATGTGGGAGCACCCGGCGACGCGGGCGAACGTGGCGCTGCTGCGGTCGCGCGGCGTCGTCGTGGCCGAGCCCGCGAGCGGCCGGCTGACCGGCAAGGACACCGGCAAGGGCCGGCTGCCCGAGCCCGCCGAGATCGTGGAGCTGGCCCGGTTGCTGCTGGCGCGCCGCGACGCGCTGCCGCGCGACCTCGAGGGCGTGCACGTGGCGATCTCCGCCGGCGGCACCCGCGAGCCGCTGGACCCGGTGCGCTACCTGGGCAACCGGTCGTCGGGCCGGCAGGGCTTCGCGCTGGCCAGGGTCGCCGCGCAGCGGGGCGCCCGGGTCACCCTGGTGGCCGCGCAGACCGCCGACCTCGTGCCGCCCGCCGGGGTGGACGTGGTGCGGGTCGGCTCGGCGGTGGAGTTGCGCGCGGCGATGCTCGACGTGGCCGCGCGGGCGCAGGTGCTCGTGATGGCCGCCGCGGTGGCCGACTTCCGGCCCGTGGCGCTCGCCGAGCACAAGATCAAGAAGACCGACCGCGACCCGGAGCCCGTTCGGCTCACCCGGAACCCGGACATCCTCGCCGAGTTGGTCCAACACCGGGCGTCCGGTCAGGTGATCGTGGGATTCGCGGCCGAAACCGGAGACTCCACGACGAGCGTTCTCGACTTCGGCCGTGCCAAGCTGAAGCGCAAGGGCTGCGACTGGCTCGTGGTCAACGCGGTGGGGGACGGCAAGGCGTTCGAGGTCGAGGACAACGCGGGCTGGCTGCTGTCGTCCGACGGCTCGGAAACACCCATACCGCACGGTTCCAAGGCGATGCTGGCGTCCGCAGTGTGGGACGCCATTGCGTTGTCGGGCGAACTGCGGGCCTTCGCGGTACGAACGCTTGAGTAAGCTGGAACCTATTCGCAGATCGATCAGTTAGGGAGTGCCGTGAGCCACAGCAGCAGGCTGTTCACCAGTGAGTCGGTGACGGAGGGGCATCCGGACAAGATCTGCGACGCGATCAGCGACTCCATCCTGGACGCGTTGCTGGCGAAGGACCCGCGCTCGCGCGTGGCGGTGGAAACGCTCATCACCACCGGCCAGGTGCACGTCGCGGGCGAGGTGACCACGGAGGCTTACGCCGACATCCCGACCATCGTCCGGGAGAAGATCCTGGACATCGGCTACGACTCGTCCGCCAAGGGCTTCGACGGCACCTCGTGCGGTGTGAACGTGGCCATCGGCTCGCAGTCCGCGGACATCGCGCAGGGCGTCGACACCGCGTACGAGCAGCGGGTCGACGGCGCGCTCGACGACATCGACAAGCAGGGCGCGGGCGACCAGGGCCTCATGTTCGGCTACGCGTCCACCGACACGCCCGAGCTGATGCCGCTGCCGATCGCGCTCGCGCACCGGCTGTCCCGGCGGCTGTCCGCGGTGCGCAAGGACGGCACCGTGCCGTACCTGCGCCCGGACGGCAAGACCCAGGTGACCATCGAGTACGCGGGCGACCAGCCGGTGCGGCTGGACACCGTGGTGGTGTCCTCGCAGCACGCCGACGGCATCGACCTGGAGAAGCTGCTGGGCGTCGACGTGCGCAAGCACGTGGTGGAGCCCGAGCTGGCGACGCTGGGCATCGACACCTCGAACGTGCGGCTGCTCGTGAACCCGACGGGCCGGTTCGTCATCGGCGGCCCGATGGGCGACGCGGGCCTCACCGGCCGCAAGATCATCGTGGACACCTACGGCGGCATGGCCCGGCACGGCGGCGGCGCGTTCTCCGGCAAGGACCCGTCGAAGGTCGACCGCTCGGCCGCGTACGCGATGCGCTGGGTGGCGAAGAACGCGGTGGCGGCGGGCCTGGCCACGCGCATCGAGGTCCAGGTGGCGTACGCGATCGGCAAGGCCGCGCCGGTGGGTCTGTTCGTGGAGACCTTCGGCACCGAGACCGTGGACCCGTCGAAGATCCAGCAGGCCATCACCGAGGTCTTCGACCTCCGCCCGGCCGCGATCATCCGCGACCTGGACCTGCTCCGCCCGATCTACGCCCAGACCGCCGCGTACGGCCACTTCGGCCGCACCGACGTCGACCTGCCGTGGGAGAACACGGACCGCGCGGACGCCCTCCGCTCGGCCGCCGGCGCCTGACCGACGCACCTCGCCGCGCCCGGACACCCCTTGCCGAGGGTGCCCGGGCGCGCGGCGTTTCCGGGGTTCGGCGCAGGCGCGCCGCACGGCTCGACCTGGGGACGGATCCGTGCTCCGGTACCCGGGCGGAGGGGCTCGGTGTGTTGCGGGGTTCGGCGCAGGCGCGCTGTATGGCTCGACCGGCGAGAAGTCCGCGCTCCGGTACTCAGGCGGAGGTGCCCGGCGCTTTCCGGGTTCGGCGCAGGCGCGTCGAGCGGCTCGACCCGACGCGCCTGCGAGCTCGGCCGAGGCGCGTCGACGGGGTCCCCACCGAGGGCGTCGACGGTCGCGGACGGCCGCCCGGGGTGTCCGTGGCGGTGTGCGGCGCAGTGGTGCCCGGCCGGTGCGATCCGCCCGGTTCGGGTGTCGCGCGGGCCGGTGTCGGTCCGGCTCGTGGTCGGACGGCGCCGCCGTCGACGTGGTGTCCCCCGGGTTCGGGCGGCTCCACCAGGGACGACGGGTACCGCGCTGTTCGTCGTCGGTTGGGGCGCGACCACCCCTCGGGTTCACCTGGGGCCGCTACACCTTGCACATGTCGCCCTTGTCCCGGAACCCCGCGGTGGTCGCGGGGCCGCCGCTGCCCGCCTCGGTGTGCCGGGCGGCCGAGCGGGAACCCGGGCGGGGCGGGTTGGCCGAACTCCGGCACGTCGTGCTGCTGGACCGGGCCGACCCCGCGCTGCACCGCTCGCTGGCCGGCTGCTTCACGCGCTGCGACACCTACCGCGGCACGCTGGACGTGAAGGCGCACCGGTACGCCGACGTCGCGACGTTCGCCGGGCACGCCGCCGCCGGGTCGCTGCCCGCGGTGGCCAGGGTGGCGGGCGACGCGGGCGAGGTGCTGGACGCCGTCGCGCGTGCCGCGTGGGACCGCACGGCGTGCCTGGTGACCGGTGAGGGGCGCGCGCCGCTGGTCGTGGTGTCGCCGTGGTCGCGGCGGCAGCAGCCGGCGAAGCAGGTGTTCGACGACTCCTCGCTGCACCGTTTCCTGCACCGCTGGCTGGGCGTGCCGCACGAGGGACCCACCACCTCGGACCTGACCTGGGCGTTCGGCTTCGGCCAGCCCTACCAGCCGGACGCGGGCGCGCGGGCGTCCGAGCACGTCAGGCTGCACCTGCGCAATTCGGGCGCCAGGGTGCGCCTGCACCTCGACGGCGAGCCGCACGACGTGTCCACGAGCACCGAGCTGGTGCTGCCGCTGGAGATCGCCTACCGGTTCGCGGTGACCGGGCCCAACGGGTTCCGCCGCGAGTTCGCCGGCACCCGCAACGAGCCGCAGGTGGTGGAGTCCTCGGTGAGCGGGCGCGGGAAGGTGCTGACCGTGACGCTCGGGAACTCCGGCGACACCGACGTGGTCTACGAGGTCGCGGGCGACGGGCGGCGGTTCCGGATGTCGGTGCGACCCGGCGGGCGGCGGGTGCTGCCGTGGATGACCGCCTACCGGCACGGGTGGTACGACCTCGCGATCAGCTCCGGGCCGTTCCACCGCACGCTGACCGGCCACGTGGAGAGCGGCTGAGAAGTTGTCGGTGGTGTCTGGTAGACCTCCACGCATGGCGGGGAAGGCGACTACCGGACGCGGCGAGCGGGTGCCCGCGTCGACCCTGCCCGTGGCGCGGATCTGCGTCGACGTGCCGTTGGCGCACCTCGACCGGCTGTTCGACTACCAGGTGTCGACCGAGCAGGACGCGGACGCGGTGCCGGGGTGCCGGGTGCGGGTCCGGTTCGCGGGGCAGCTGGTCGACGGGTACCTGCTGGAGCGGGCCGAGGAGTCCGGGCACAAGGGGAAGCTGACGTTCCTCGACCGGGTGATCTCGGCCGAGCCCGTGCTGTCGCCGGAGGTGGCCGAGCTGGCGCGCGCGGTGGCCGACCGGTACGCGGGCTCGCTGATCGACGTGCTGCGGATGGCCGTGCCGCCGCGGCACGCCAGGGTCGAGGCGAAGCCGTCGCCCGAGCGCCCGCCGCCGCCGGAGGCCCCGGGTGACGCCGGGTGGGGCCGCTACCCGTTCGGGCCGAACCTGCTGGAGGCGCTGCGGTCCGGCCGGCAGGCGCGCGCGGTGTGGCAGGCGCTGCCCGCCGAGGACTGGCCTGCCCGGCTGGCCGAGGCGGCCGCGACGGTGGCGAGCACCGGGCGCGGCGCGCTGGTGATCGTGCCGGACCACCGCGACCTGGCCCGGCTGCACGCGGCGTGCGTGGCGCTGGTGGGCGTGGAGGGCGTGGTGGCGCTGTCCGCCGACCTGGGCCCGTCCGCGCGCTACCAGCGGTGGCTCGCGGTGCGGCGGGGCGCGGTGCCGATCGTGCTGGGCACCCGCGGCGCGGCGTTCGCGCCGGTCGCGGACCTGGGGTTGGTCGCGGTGTGGGACGACGGCGACGACCTGCACACCGAGCCCCGGATGCCCTACCCCAACGTGCGGGACGTGCTGGTGCAGCGCTCCCACCTGTCCGGCGCGTCGTTCCTGGTCGGCGGGTTCGCCCGGACGGCCGAGGCGCAGCTGCTGGTGGAGAGCGGGTGGGCGCACGAGGTGGTCGCCGCGCGGGAGGTGCTGCGGTCGGCCGCGCCCAGGGTGGTGGCGGTCGGCGACCACGAGTGGCAGGAGGCGCGCGACGCGGCGGCCCGGTCGGCCCGGTTGCCCTCCATCGCCTTCGAGGCGGCGCGGGCGGCGTTCGCGCTGGAGGCGCCGGTGCTGGTGCAGGTGCCGCGGCGCGGGTACGTGCCGGCGCTGGCCTGTGGTCAGTGCCGGGCGCCCGCGCGGTGCCGGCGGTGCGCGGGCCCGTTGGCGCTGCCCGGCGGAGCGGACGACGGCGTGCCGCGGCCCGCGTCGTGCCGGTGGTGCGGCGCGATGGAGGCGGCGTTCCGGTGCCCGACCTGCGGGTCGCGGCGGTTGCGCGGGCAGGTGATCGGCGCGCGGCGGACGGCGGAGGAGCTGGGGCGGGCGTTCAGCGGCGTGCCGGTGCGCACGTCGGGCGGTGACGAGGTGCTGTCGACCGTGCCGGGTGGTCCGGCGGTGGTCGTGGCCACGCCGGGCGCGGAGCCGGTGGCCGAGGGCGGGTACGGCGCGGCGCTGCTGCTCGACGGGTGGGCGCTGCTGGGTCGGGCGGACCTGCGCGCCGCGGAGGAGGCGCTGCGGCGCTGGATGGCGGCGGCCGGGTTGGTGCGCACCGGCGCGGCGGGCGGTCGGGTGGTCGTGGTCGCGGACTCGTCGCTGACCCCGGTCCAGGCGCTGGTGCGCTGGGACCCGGTGTGGCACGCCCGCACGGAGCTGGCCGCGCGCACCGAGCTGGGTTTCCCGCCCGCGGTGCGGATGGCGACCGTCGACGGCGCGCCGGAGGCGTTGGGGAAGGCCCTGGACGAGCTGGAGCTGCCGCCGTCCGGCGAGATCCTCGGTCCGGTGCCGCTGGGCGAGGACGGCCGCGAGCGCGCGCTGGTCCGGGTGGCGCGCACCGAGGGCAAGGCGTTGTCGGGGGTGCTGGCGGCGATGCTGGCCGTCCGCAGCCTCCAGAAGGAGCCGGACGTGCTCCGGGTGAAGCTCGACCCGCTGGAGATCCTCTGACCCGAGGTGTCCGGATGGTGGGAGTTCGGCCGTACCCGGATGGCGGACGGTCCTGTCGGCGGGGCCGGTGGTGCGGTACAAGAAGGCATGGTGCGGACTGGGTTCTTGTTGCCTGTGCTGGTTTCCGCGTTGGTGGCCGGTGGTGCGGCCGGTGTCGCGGAGGCCGCCGAGGCGCCGCGGGTTCCGGAGGCCGTCGGGGTCGGCGGGGTGGTGTCGAGCATCGACCCGGACGCGTCGCGGATCGGGGTCGAGGTGCTGCGGCGCGGTGGCAACGCGGTCGACGCGGCGGTGGCCGTGGCGGCGGCGCTCGGGGTCACCGACCCGTTCTCCGCGGGCATCGGGGGTGGCGGGTTCCTGGTGTACTACGACGCCCGCACCCATCGGGTGTCCACAGTGGACGGTCGGGAGATCGCGCCCGCGGCGGCGGACGCGAACCTGTTCGTGGAGAACGGGACCGCGATCCCGTTCGACGAGGCGGTCACCAGCGGGTTGTCGGTGGGTGTTCCCGGCACGCCGCGGCTGTGGCAGCGCGCGCTCCAGCGGTGGGGCACGTACTCGGTCGACCAGGCGCTGAAGCCGGCCGAGGACCTGGCGCGGCGCGGGTTCACCGTCGACGCCACGTTCAACCGGCAGGTCACCGAGAACGCGGCGCGCTTCGGCGCGTTCGACTCGACCGCCGCGCTGTACCTGCCCGTGCCCGCCGTCGGCAGCACGTTCCGCAACCCCGACCTCGCCGACACCTACCGCGAACTGCGCCACGACGGCGTGGACGCGCTCTACCGCGGTCCGATCGGCCGCGACCTGGTGCGGGCGGTGCGCACGCCGCCGGTCGCCGCCGGGACCACGCGCACCGTCCGGCCGGGCAAGCTCACCCGGGCCGACCTCGCGGGCTACACCGCGCCGCAGCGCGAGCCGAGCCGCACCCGGTACCGCGACCTGGACGTGTTCGGCGTGGCGCCGCCGTCCTCCGGTGGCACGACCGTCGGCGAGGCGCTGAACATCCTGGAGAACGTCGACCTCGGCGCGCAGACCGAAACCCAGTACCTGCACCGGTACCTCGAGTCGAGCAGGCTCGCCTACGCCGACCGCAACCGGTGGGTCGGCGACCCGGCGTTCGTCGACGTGCCGACGAAAGCCCTGCTGTCCCAGGGTTTCGCGGACAGCCGGGCCTGCCTGATCGCCCCGGACAAGGTGCTGACCAGCCCGGTCGCGCCCGGCGACCCGCGCAACCCGACCGCGTGCGGCACGACCGGCGCGCCCGCCGCCACCCCGTACGAGGGCACCGACACCACGCACCTGACCGTGGCCGACCGGTGGGGCAACGTCGTCGCCTACACGTTGACCATCGAGCAGGAGGGCGGCAGCGGGATCGTCGTGCCGGGGCGGGGTTTCCTGCTCAACAACGAGCTCACGGACTTCTCGTTCACGCCCGCGACGCCCGGCGTCCCGGACCCGAACCTGCCCGCCGCCGGCAAGCGACCCCGTTCCTCGATGGCGCCCACGATCGTGCTGCGGCACGGCGAGCCGGTGCTGGCGCTGGGTTCGCCGGGTGGTTCGAGCATCATCACCACCGTGCTCCAGGTGCTGACCCAGCGGCTGGACCGAGGCGTGCCGCTGGTCCGGGCGATCGCCGAACCCCGTGCGTCGCAACGGAATTCGGTGAGCACGCAGGCCGAGGCGGCATTCCTGACCACGCCCGCCGCCGCGGCGCTCCAGGCGCTGGGGCACCGGTTCACCTCCACGGCGGAGATCGGCGCGGTGACCGCCGTCGAGCGGCTGCCCGACGGGCGGTGGCGCGCGGCGGCCGAAACCACGCGGCGCGGCGGGGGAGCGGCGGCGGTGGTGACGGCGCGCTAGCCGGACGAGCCCCGGTTGGCCTTGCGGCACTGGGCAGAAGCCGGGCTGCGGCTGGTGATGGTCGTGCGGTGGCCGGAGGTGGGCGGCGCGCTGGTCGGACGGGCCTCGGTTGGTCGTGTGGCGGCGGGGTAGTCGGGGCTGCGGCTCGAGTCGTGCGGGCGGGCAGCTGCGGCTCGTGCGGGTGGTCAGCCGCGGCACGGCCGGACCCTCATCCCGGGGGATGACCCGAACGCGCTACCCCGAGCGGACGCGCGCGTACGTCCGGCCGCGGCATCGTGGTGGCACAGACGAGAGGAACCCACCATGACCACCATCCCGGCCACCCCCGCCGCCCGCCTGACCGTGCCGGCACCCACCGCGATCCGCTTCCTCGGCCACTTCCTGGCCGCGCTGGTCGGCGTCACGATCCTCGGCACCCGCGTCGAGCACTGACCCGCCCGCGCCGGTCGATCGCGACACCTCGGGCGTCGACCACCGACCCGCCCGCGTGGACCGGTCGTGATGTGCGGCTCGCGCGTCGATCCGGCACCTACCGCGTAGCCCGTTCGCGTTCGGCTTTCCCCGCCGCGCAACGGTGTCAGCGCGCCGACCTCGGCTCGCCCCACAGGGCCCGGACCCGGCCTGCCAGGGTCGGGCCGTCCGCCGGCGCCACCGTGACCCAGTCCGCGCCGTCCGCCGCGTACCGCCCGCCCGGCGTGTCGATCCACGTCACCGCCGCCCGCCCGACCGACACGTGGCCGGTGCCCACGATCGGGCCGGCCAGCATCCCGCGCAACGCCCTCAGGTCGTCGTCGCCGGCCCGCACCCTCCGCACCACCGCGGGCGTGCCGCCCGGATCCAGCGCCGCCGCCGGCACGGTGACCCGGCGTCCCGGACCCGCGCCCCTCGGCGGCAGGACGCCGAGCGCGGCCGTCACCGGGGTGCGGTCGTGCAGCACGTCCACGGTCACGCCGTCCTCGTGCCGCACCGCCAGCACCGCGTAGGCGCCGCGGGTGCCGACGAGCGCCCGCACCAGCTCACCCGCCGTCACGTCCGCCAGCCCCATCACGGTCACCGACCGCTCCGGGCTCGCGAGCACGCTCAGCGCCACCTCCAGGTCGGGCTCCACCCGACCCCGGCGCACCAGTCCCCGCCTGGTCAGGTCGGCCCGGACCTCCGCCACCAGCGCGGCCCGGGCGGCGGGTGTCGCGCCGTGGTGCGGCACGTCCAGCGGGTAGGGGGTGACGCCGCCCCGCGCCTCGTGCCACAGGACGTCGAACTCGGGCAGCGACAACGTGATGGCGTTCATTCCTCGCCGATGGTCTGGGGCGCCACGAGTCTGTCGTCGTCGAAGTACTCGTCCGTCGGCACCAGGTACTTCGCCGCGTGCTCCCGGTCCTCCTCGCGCTCGACCGGACCGGGCGGCCCGCCGACCGGACCCGGACCACCGGGCCGCGCGACCCGACCCGCGCCCGCCGACCCGACCCCGCGCGCCGCCGCGGAGCCGCCGGGCGCGATCGCGCTCGTCCGACCCGGCACCGGGCCGAAACCCGGTTCCGGCGGACCACCGGGCGCGATCGTGCCACCGGGCACCACCGCGGCGTGGCCCGCGAACGCCGACCCGCCGCGCGTACCCGGCACGTGGTCGGCCGCGCCGCTCGCCGTCGACGTCCCGCTCCGGTCCGGTGACGACAGCGAAGGCTCGGGCTCGAAGGCGGGCACCTCAGGAGTCGGTCGGGGCGTCGGTGTCCACGAAGGACGCGGGACCACCGCGGGCGTCGGCACGGCGGCGGTCGGGTCGGGAGGGGAGGTGGGCGAGGTGGGCACGGTGGGCAGGACGGGCGAGGCGGGTGGCAGCGGGGTGCCCGGGCGCGCGGTCGGCACGGTGCCGACGGTCGGTGGCGGTGTCGCGGTGCCCGTCGTCACCGACGCGGTCGTGGTGGTGCCCCCGACCAGTTCCCGCTCGTGGCCCACCCGGGGCGGCGCGGCGAACGTCGGCAGCTCGGTCGCGGAGGCCAGCATCGCGTCGTCGCGGGCCCGCACCACCTCCTCGGCCCGGGCCTTCGCCGCGTCGGACAGGGCCTTCCGGCCGGGCATGGTGATCGGCAGCGCGAGCAGCGTCAACAGGTTCCCGCTCGCCGCCGCCTGACCCAGCATGAGCCGCGGGTCGTAGTCGACCGGCTCCGGCATCCGGGTCCGCGCCTCGACCGCCGCCGAGGTCTGCCGGTCGACGGCGGCGCCGATCGCGGTGAACTGGTCGCCGGTCGCGTCCGCGAACGCCCCGATCCGCCGCAGCGCCTCCCGCGCGCCCTCCGCCGCCCGCCCGGTCCACCCGTCGTGGGAGCCGTTCACGATGACGGAGAAGTCGACCGCGAAGTCGGTGAACGCGGCGCCGAGCCGGTGCCAGGCCTGCGCGATCTCGCCCGCCCGGTCGGGCGCGAAGTCGTCCACGACCTGGCTGCGCAGCGCGGCGTGCGGGTAGGCGGGGTAGTTGACGTCGGGCTGGGGGACCTTCGGCGGCACGTGCTCTCCCCTCGGGGACGGTCAGGGCAGCTTGGGCGCGACCAGTTCGGCGGCCTTGTCGACGCGGACGCACGCGGCGGCGGTGTCGGTGGAGGTGACGGTGAGGCTGGCGAGCAGGAGCACCACGAGGTCCTCGGACACCACGATCGCCACCGCGCACCCGCCCGCTTCCCGTTGGGGCGCCTCGACCTTGACCGCCTCGAACCGGCCGACCCTCGCCGGGTAGGACTTCTCGCCGGTGAGGTTGAGCTGGTCGAGGCGCTCGACGGTGCTCGCGCTCAACCCGCCCTGCCTGCTGCGGTTCCACGTGCACATCAGCGCGCCGCCGCCGATGTCCCGGGACTCGCCGGGGTAGTCCAGCCCGATGGTCGCCACGTCCTGGGCGGTCAGCAGCCCGCACAGGTCGACCACCCGGTCCGCGGCGCTCGGCGCGGTGGGCGCGAGGACCAGTACGCGCTCGGCCGGTGCGGCCCGGCCCGCCACCCGCTCGGTGCCGCACGCCGCCAGCAGCGCCGCCGCGGCGAGGCAGGCGATCGGGAGGCTGTGCTTCGGGAGGCCGTGCTGTCGACGCATCGTCACTGTCCCGTCAGCCGTGGTCGAACGTCCCGGCCTGCGCCGAGTCGACGTTCCGGTAGGAGTCGCGGCTCCGGGCGATCTCGGCGGTCAGCTCGTCCAGCGCGCGGGCCACCTCGGGCAGCAGGCGCGACCGCAACTCCCGGCCGAGGTCCGCGTTCAGCTCGCCGACGGCCTCGGCGTAACCCCGACCCAGCGGGGTGCGCACGCCCAGCGTCCGGGTGTCCAGCGCCAGCCGGTCCAGCGCGTCGCGCATGTCGGTCAGCTGCCGGACCATCGCGTCGACCACGTGGGGGTCCACGGCGAGCGCGCCCGCCCGCGCGGCGGCGGCCAGCGACCTGGTGGTGGCCACGATCTCGCCCGCGCCGAGCGTCAGCAGGTCCACCAGGCCCGAGCCGTCGGCCCGGTACACCTCGTGGGCCTCCCGGCGGGTTCTCTCGGCAGCGTCCTCCCCGGTCACTGAACACACCCTCCCCGTTGCGTTCCGTGTTCGGATCCGGACTTTATCCGCGGTTCCACCCCGTAGGACAACTATCAACCAGGAATGCCGCCCGATCGGTGTAAAGTTCCTCCAGTATTTCGACGGGATTGTCCAGTGGGCATCGCTGCTGGTCAGAGGTGTCAACAAAGATCAGTGCTGCCCTGGAAGAGTGAAATTGGGAGCCACCGGCGGGGAATAGTCGCGCTTGGTGATCACGCGCCGGCAAAAGCCGATGATCCCGCTCTTTCCGCGTTCTCCTAGACTGGTCACCCGGCCCACCTGCGAGGAGACTGCGTGACCGTCCAACCCATCCGGCTGTTCGGCGATCCGGTGCTGCGCACCGCGGCCGTCGAGGTCACCGACTTCGACGCGGAGTTGCGCAAGCTCGTCAAGGACCTGTGGGACACGATGAGCGAGGCGGGCGGCGCGGGGCTCGCGGCACCCCAGCTCGGCGTGGGCCTGCGGGTGTTCACCTACCACTGCGACGGGTTCGCGGGACACCTCGTCAACCCGACGTTCACCGTGGTGGGTGACGAGACGCAGGACGGTCCGGAGGGCTGCCTGTCCATCCCCGGCATGTACTGGGACTGCGTGCGGCACCGGAACGTGGTGGCGCGCGGCTGGAACATGCACGGCGAGCCGGTCGAGGTCGAGGGCACGGACCTGCTGGCGCGCTGCATCCAGCACGAGACCGACCACCTGGACGGCGTGCTGTTCCTGGACCGGCTGGACGACGCCACCCGCAAGGAGGCCATGCGCGCCATCCGGCAGCAGGACTGGTTCGACGGCGCCGTGCCGACGCTCAAGCAGTCGCCGCACCCGCTGTTCGGGGGTGCGTGAGCATGCGGCTGGTGTTCGCCGGCACGCCCGCGCCCGCCCTGCCGTCGCTGCGCGCGTTCCTGGAGTCCGACCACGAGGTCGTCGCGGTCGTGACCCGGCCGGACGCGCCCGCCGGCCGGGGGCGCAAGGTCGAGCGGTCGCCGGTCGCCGAGTTGGCGGCGGAGCACGGCGTCGAGGTGCTGACCCCGCACAAGGCGGGCGACCCGGAGTTCCTCGCCCGGCTGCGCGAGCTCGCGCCGGACCTGTGCCCGGTGGTCGCCTACGGCGCGCTGCTGCCCGAGTCCGCGCTGGCCATCCCGACCCACGGCTGGGTCAACCTGCACTTCTCGGTGCTGCCCGCGTGGCGCGGCGCGGCGCCGGTGCAGGCCGCGGTGCGGCACGGCGACGACATCACCGGCGCGACCACGTTCCGCATCGTCAAGGCGCTGGACGCGGGCCCGGTGTTCGGCGTGGTGACCGAGCGGGTCCGCGAGCGGGACACCGCGGGCGACCTGCTCGGCAGGCTGGCCGAGTCCGGCGCGCGGCTGCTGCTGTCCACTGTGGACGGTGTCGCGGACGGCTCGGTGCGCGCGGTGGAACAGCCCGAGGAGGGCGTGAGCTACGCGCCCAAGGTGACCGTGGACGACGGCCGGCTGGACTTCAAGCTGCCCGCGCAGACCCTGGACCGGGTGGCGCGCGCCGTCACGCCGGACCCGGGCGCGTGGGCGGAGTTCCGCGGCGAGCGGCTCAAGCTGGGCCCGGTGACGCCGGTGGACGAGCAGGCGCTGCCGGTGGGCGAGGTCAAGGTCGAACGGCGCCGGGTGCTCGTGGGCACCGGCACCGAGCCGGTGGCGCTGGGCGAGGTCCAGGCGCAGGGCAAGAAGCGGATGGCGGCGACCGACTGGGCCCGCGGCGTCCGGATCGAGGCGGGGGAACGCATCTCATGACCCAGAGGTCGTCACGACCGTCGCAGCCCCGGCCGCCGCGCAGGCGCACCGGCCCGGCCAGGCCGCCGGTGGAGGACCCGGCGAGGCTCGCCGCGCTGGACACGCTGCGCGCGGTCCGGCAGCGGGACGCCTACGCGAACCTGGTGCTGCCCGGCCTGCTGCGGGAGCGCCGGATCACCGGCCGGGACGCGGCGTTGGCCACCGAACTCGCCTACGGCACGGCGCGCGCGCAGGGCTTGCTGGACGCGGTGCTCGCGGTCTGCTCCGAGCGCCCGCTGTCCGAAGTGGACGGTTCGGTGCTCGACGCGCTGCGGCTGGGCGCCTACCAGCTGCTGCGCACCCGCATCCCGCCGCACGCCGCCGTCGCCTCGACGGTCGACCTGGTGCGCGCGGAGCTGGGCTCGGGCGCGGCCGGGTTCGCCAACGCCGTGCTGCGCCGGGTCACCTCGCAGGACGAGGCGGGCTGGGTGGACGAGGTCGCGCCGGACGAGGACACCGACCCGATCGGCTACCTCGCGATGGCGCACGCCCACCCGCGCTGGATCGCGCAGGCCTTCGCCGAGGCGCTGGGCAGCCGGGGCGAGCCGCTGCGCGACGCGCTGGCCGCCGACGACGCGCGACCGGCCGTGCACCTGGCGGCCAGGCCCGGCGAGTGCAGCGCGGACGAGCTGGCCGCGATGACCGGCGGCGACCCGGCGCCGTACTCGCCCTACGGGGTGCGGCTGGAGGCCGGCGCGGGCGACCCGGGCGACCTGGACCCGGTCCGCGAGCGGTTGGCGTCGGTGCAGGACGAGGGCAGCCAGCTGTGCGCGCTGGCGCTGACCAACGCGCCGCTGGAGGGCCCGGACGAGCGCTGGCTCGACCTGTGCGCCGGCCCGGGCGGCAAGGCCGTGCTGCTGGCGTCGCTCGCCACGCTGAGCGGCGCGTCGCTGGAGGCCGTGGAGAAGGCGCCGCACCGGGCCGAGCTGGTCCGCAAGGCGGCGGGCGACCTGCCGATCACCGTGCACGTGGCCGACGGCCGCGACCCGGGCCTGCCCGAGGGCGGCTTCGACCGGGTGCTGGTCGACGCGCCGTGCACCGGGTTGGGCGCGCTGCGCCGGCGGCCGGAGTCGCGGTGGCGCCGGCAGCCGGCGGACGTCGCGCCGCTGGCCCGGTTGCAGCGCGAGCTGCTGACCTCGGCGCTGTCGCTGGTGCGGCCGGGCGGTGTGGTGGCGTACGTGGTGTGCTCACCGCACCTGGCCGAGACGATCAGCGTGGTGGCCGACGTGGCCAGGCGCACCGGCGCGGAGCGGTTGGACGCGCGGGAGTTCTTCCCCGGCGTGCCCGACCTCGGCGACGGTCCGCACGTGCAGCTGTGGCCGCACGTGCACGGCACCGACGCGATGTTCTGCGCGGTGCTGAGGCGCAAGGCGTGAAGGTGCTCGCGCTGGTGGCGTCCGGCGCGGGCGGGGTGGAGCACTGGTTCCGGACCGGGTTGGCCGAGCCCTTGGCGCGCGACGGGTGGCGGCTCGCCGTCACCCTCACGCCCACCGTGGCGCGGTGGCTCGCCGACGAGGTGCCCGCGCTGTCCGCGCTCACCGACCTGCCGGTGCGCTGGACGTCGCGGCTGCCGACCGAACCGAAACCGCACCCGCCGGCGGACGCGTTCGTGTTCGCGCCCGCCACGGCGAACTCGGTGGCGAAGCTCGCGCTCGGCGTCGCCGACAACCAGGCGCTGACCGTGCTGTGCGAGGCGCTGGGCCGGCGCGCGCCGCTGGTGGTGATGCCGCAGGCGAACGACGACCAGCGCGCGCACCCCGCGTTCTCCAGCCATTTGGCGGTGTTGCGCGGCGGAGGTGCACGGATCGTGGCGGAAGGCGGCCCTGAAGCCGTGCTGAAGGCCGTCCGCGGGTTCTCCGGGTGAATTGACAGCCGCCGAAGAGGCGTAGCAGGCTTGATTGTGTCGAAATTGCACGGCCGGGATCGTGAATGGACTTCGGTTCTCCGCTTCCTGTCCGCACCCGGTGGCGTGCTGGCCCTCGACGGCCCGCCGTGCTGCGGGAAGACCGCGTTGCTGCACGAGGCGGTGGACGCCGCCCGTGACCGCGGTTACGCGGTCGTGCTCGTGTCCGGCACCAGGCTCGCCGACTCGGCGGACGTGGCCGACGCGCTGAACCGCGGCCCGCGCCCGCTGGTGGCCGTCGACGACGCGCACGAGAACCCGACGGCGGTGCTGGAGTTGTTGGCGCGCTTGGCGGACACGGCCGCGACGGTGCTGCTGGCGTTCGACGGCACGCGGGCGGGCGTCGAGGTGCCGAGGTCGCTCGCGGGCGCCGTGCTGCCCCTCGGGCCGCTGGCCGACGACGCGGTGCGGGCGCTCGTGGTGGGGCTGCTGGGCGCGACACCGGAGCCGGACCTGGCCGCGTTCGTGGCCACGGCCGGCGGCAACCCCAGGCTCGTCGTGGACCTCGTCACGGGGTTGCGCGAGGAGGGCCAACTCCAGTTGCGCGACGGCACCGCGGCGCTGCGCGGCGGCTGGCTGCCCCAGCGGGTGGCCCGTGTGGTGCGGGCCCGGGTGGAGCGGCTGCCCGCGCGGGCGACCCAGTTGCTACGGGTGTCCGCGGTCATCGGCCGGTCGTTCCTGCTGCACGACGCCGCCACCCTGATGGGCGAGACGACCGCGGCGCTGCTGCTGTCCGTGGACGAGGTGATCGCGTCCGGTCTGGTGGTGTGCACCGACGAGCGGCTGGAGTTCAGCTCGGACCTGGTGTGGCGCGCGGTGGTCGAGTCCATCCCGGAGTCGGTGCTGCACGCGCTGCGGCACGACGCGGCGGTGTTGCGCACCTCCTTACCGGAGCCCGAGACGCCGCCGGGCGACCGGGACCGGGGTGCGGTCGCGGTGCGCGGTGTCCGGGCACTGGCCGCGAACGGCAGGCTCGGGTCGGCGATCGCGCTGGCCCGCGACAGCCTCGCGCTGCGGCCCGGCCAGGGTTTCGCCGCCGAGTTGCACGTGCTGCTCGCGGGCATCCTGCTGGCCGACGGCCGACCGGCGGACGCGGTGGCCGAGATGGACCGCGCGATCGCCGCGCCGCTGGCCGCCGAGCCGCTGCGCAGGCTCGCCACGGCCGGTCGGCTGCTGTCGCTGTACTTCGCCACCGGCAACCGGGCGGGCGCGCACGTGCTGTCCGTGCTGACCACCCGCGACCGGGAGGCGAGCGACGCGGACGTGGTGATGGCCGCGACCGTCCACTCCTGCCTGGAGTGGTCGGCGGGCAACCTCGCCGAGGGCGTGTACTGGGGCCGCGAGTCCACCCGCTGGGAGCTGGACGGGCCCACCTCGTGGTGGCAGTCGCAGGCCGAGGTGTCGTTCGCGATGAAGTTGGCCGCGCTGGGCGAGTTCGACGCCGCCGAACGGCTCGTGCTCGGCGACGGGCCGGACATCGACAGCGCGGTCACCTCCGGCGCGCCGGCGGCCCGGATGATCGCCCGGGCCAGGGTGCTGACCCAGGCGGGTCGGCTGGCGCAGGCGGGCATCGCCGCGCAGGCCGGGTTGGCCATGGCCCGCGACCGGGGACTGCGGCTGCTGGTGCCGTTGGCGTGCACGGTGCTGGCGACGGTCGCCCTGTTGCGCGGCGACGTGCCGGGCGCGGCCGAGCACGTGCGGCGGTACCGGGGCGACCTGGCGGGCGGCGAGGCGGTGCTGCACTCCGGCCAGTACGACTGGGTGGAACTGCTCCTCGCGCACGCCGCCGGCGGTCCGGGACGGGCCTCCGAGCTGGCCCGGGAACGGCTGTCCGACCTGGACGGCGCGCGCCGGATGCTGATCGAGGAGCCGGGCGCGGCGCCGTGGCTCGCCAGGCTGGCGCTGACCGTCGGCGACAGCAGGCTCGCCGACGTGGTCGTGTCGGCGGCGGAGGAGTTGGCCGGCGGCAACCCCGGTTTCACGCCCGTGTCGGTGGCCGCGAGCCACGCGCGGGCGTTGGTGGACCGCGACGTGGACGCCCTGCGCTCGGCCGCGCAGGCCCACCCGCACCCGTGGGCGAGGGCGAACGCCAACGAGGACCTGTCGCACCTGTTCGCCGACGCGGGCCGGGCCGACCGGGCCGAGGAGCACTGCGCGCTCGCGGTGAAGATCTTCGAGCAGATGGGCGCGGACGGCGAGGCGGCCCGACTGCGCAGGCGCACGGGCCTGGTGCCGGAGACGACCGAGCGCGGCGGCGAGGAGTGGCAGCGGCTGACCGAGCCGGAACGCGACATCGCCCGCCTGGTGGGTGCCGGCATGACCAACCGGCAGGTCGGCAAGCAGCTGTTCCTGTCGCCGCACACGGTGAACTACCACCTGCGCGGCATCTTCAAGAAGCTCGGCATCAGCTCGCGGGTCGAACTGGCCCGGTTGGCGCACGAGCAGGCGACGGCCGACACCGCGGTCTGACCGCGGGCCTCGTTCCCCGGCTGGTCGGCCGTGCGGCGCGGTGGGAGTCGGGTTCGGGCCGACCACCCCGTGTGGTCCGGGGGACCGCCGAGTCGGTCCAGCGGGTCGACAACCCCTTGGTGTGGTCCGGGGTGGACCGCGGGTGCGTGCCGCGTCGCGGGCAGGACACGTCCTCGGGAGACCGCCGGGACGTCGGCCTGAGGGCGGCGGCGTCGGGCCGACGTCCCGGGCGGTCTCCACCGGGCCGGCTGCCAGGGCGCAGCCGAGCCTTCGCCCCCGCTAGGCGCTCGCCGCCTGCTCCACGTCGGTCAGCAGGAACAGCACCTCGTCCACCACGCGCCGCACGTCGTCCGGAGCCACGACCGCGCAGTGCACACCCCTCGGCGACACCTCGGCCGCCAGGCACTCCGTGTAGGCGATGGCCGCCGCGCGGGACGCCGCGTACGCCGCGACCCCCGTCCTGGGCACCGAGCCCGGGTGGGTCGCCGCGGTGACGATCACCCCGTGCCGGCGCTCGACCATCCGGCAGGCGACCGCGCGCGAGACGTGGAACACGCCGTCGGCGTTCACCGCGAAGCTGTGCGCCCAGTCGTCGTCGGACAACGCCAGCGCCGGACCCGGCCGCACCGCCGCGGCCACCGTGACCAGCGCGTCGACCGGGCCGAACTCCCGTTCCAGCTGGTCGACCAGCGCGTCGACGGCGGCGCTCGACGTGACGTCGACCTGCCGGCCCGCGACCCGCAGGCCGGTGCCGTGCAGCCGCTCCACCAGCGCGGCCAGCCGCGAGCCGTCGTTGTCGACCAGCGCGACCAGCGCTCCCCGGCGCGCGAGCGACTCCGCCACCGCCGCGCCCACCGCTGTGCACGCGCCGGTCACCAGCGCGATCTTGTGACTTAATTCCGCTTTCATCCCCAGCGCTCCCCAGTCGGACCCCGCCCCCGGTAACGAAGGTAATGGGGACGAGCACCGGCAGGGAACTACCCGCGTGAGTAGTTGGACGGTCACGCTAAATCACGAAACCGCGCGATCGGGTAGTGGCCCGAAATCGGCTCCCGGGTCGGTGCGGGCAATGGTCCGACCCTAGACTGACCACCTGTGCAGCCCATGATCGCGCCCAGCATCCTGTCAGCCGACTTCGCCCGCCTCGCCGAGGAGGCCGCCGCCGTCGGGAGCGCGGACTGGCTGCACGTCGACGTGATGGACGCGCACTTCGTGCCGAACCTGACGCTGGGCCTGCCGGTGGTGAAGTCCCTGCGCAGGGCCACCGACATCCCGCTGGACTGCCACCTGATGATCGAGGACCCGGACCGCTGGGCGATCGGCTACGCGGAGGCGGGCGCGTACAACGTCACGGTGCACGCGGAGGCCGCGGCGGACCCGGTGAAGATCGCCAAGGACCTCCGCGCGGCGGGCGCCAAGGCGGGCCTGTCGATCAAACCGGGCACGCCCCTGGAACCGCACCTGGATGTGCTCCGGCATTACGACACGCTGTTGGTGATGTCCGTGGAACCGGGATTCGGCGGGCAGTCGTTCATGCCGGAAGTCCTCGACAAGGTGCGCGAAGCCCGCCGACTGGTCGACACCGGCCACCTGAGGCTCGTGGTGGAAATCGACGGCGGCATCAACGCGGACACCATCGAACAGGCCGCGGAGGCCGGCGTCGACTGCTTCGTGGCGGGCTCCGCGGTCTACGACGCGGCCGACCCGGCGGCGGCCGTCGAGCGGCTGCGCGGGCTGGCCCGGGTCCGGTGAACCTCGACCGGGCGATGGCGCTGGCGATCGCCGCCGGCGAGCGGGTCCGCGGCACGACCAGCCCGAACCCGCCCGTCGGGTGCGTGATCCTGGACGCGTCGGGCGAGCTCGTCGGCACCGGCGGCACCCGGCCGCCCGGCCAGGCGCACGCCGAGGTGGTGGCGCTGGCCGAGGCGGGCGACCGGGCGCGCGGCGGCACCGCGGTGGTCACGCTGGAGCCGTGCGCGCACCAGGGCCGCACCCCGCCGTGCGCGGACGCCCTGCTGCGGGCGGGCGTCGCCCGGGTGGTGCACGCGGTCGCCGACCCCAACCCCCGGGCTGCCGGCGGCGCGGACGCGCTGCGGGCGGCGGGTGTGGTCGTGGAGTCCGGGCTGGGCGCCCTGGAGGTCGAACGGGGCCCGCTGCGCGCCTGGCTGCACCACGCCCGCACCGGCCGGCCGCACGTGACGTGGAAGTACGCCTCCAGCCTCGACGGCCGGATCGCCGCCGCCGACGGCACCAGCCGGTGGATCAGCTCGCCGGAGTCCCGCGCCGAGGTGCACGAGCTGCGCACGAAGGTCGACGCGATCATGGTCGGGCGGGGCACGGTGCTCGCCGACGACCCCCGGCTGACCGCGCGGGGAACATCGGCGGGCCGGCAGCCGTTGCGGGTGGTCGTGGGGCGCGGTGACCTCCCGGGGGACGCGCACGTGCTCGACGACGAGGCCGAGACCGTGCACCTGCGCACCCACGACCCGGATGTCGTGCTGGCCGAACTGGGCCGGCGAGGCGTGGTCGACGTGCTCCTGGAGGGCGGGCCTACCCTGGCGGGTGCGTTCGCGCGCGCGGACCGGCTGGACCGCGTGCTCGCGTACCTCGCGCCGAAATTCCTCGGCGCCGGGCCGTCCGCTCTGCGGGACGCGGGGGTGTCGACCGTCACCGGCGCTGTGGGATTGGTCGTGGAGGACGTCAGGATGTGCGGACCGGACGTGCGGGTCTCCGCCGTGAAGTCCGCGCGCTAGAGGAGGAACGACGGTGTTCACCGGGATCGTGGAGGAACTGGGAGAGGTGACCGCGGTCACCGACCTGCCGGACGCGGCGCGCGTGACCATCGCGGGTCCGGTGGTGACCGAGGACGCGAAGCACGGGGACTCCATCGCGGTCAACGGCGTCTGCCTCACCGTGGTGGACGTGGCCGACGGCGCGTTCACCGCCGACGTGATGCGCGAGACGCTCCTGCGCAGCAGCCTGGCGAAGGTCGCGCCGGGGGAGCGGGTCAACCTGGAGCGCGCCGCGGCCGTCGGGCAGCGCCTGGGCGGGCACATCGTGCAGGGTCACGTCGACGGCACCGGCGCGGTGCTGGCGCGGGAGAAGGCCGAGCACTGGGAGGTCGTCCACTTCGGACTGCCGCCGCAGCTCGCGCGGTACGTGGTGGAGAAGGGCTCGATCACCGTCGACGGCGTGTCGCTGACCGTCGTGTCGGTGACCGAAGACAGCTTCACGGTCAGCCTCATCCCGACCACGCTGGAGCTGACCACGCTCGGCAGGCGCGGGCCGGGCGACACCGTCAACCTGGAGGTGGACGTGCTGGCCAAGTACGTCGAGCGGCTGACCCTGCCGCACCTGCGCGCCGCCGAGGAGACCCGATGAGCGACTTCGCCGCGATCGAACGGGCCATCGCGGACATCGCCGCGGGCAAGGCCGTCGTCGTGGTGGACGACGAGGACCGCGAGAACGAGGGCGACCTGGTCTTCGCCGCCGAGAAGGCGACGCCGGAGCTGGTCGCGTTCACCATGACCGAGTGCCGCGGCCTGCTGTGCGCGCCGATGGAGCCCGACGCGCTCGACCGGCTGGGCATCGGCCTGATGGTCTCGAACAACACCGAGCGCATGGGCACCGCGTTCACCGTGTCCGTCGACGCGCGCGAGGGCGTCACCACCGGCATCTCGGCCGCCGACCGGGCGCTGACCATCCGGTTGCTGGCCGACCCCGAGGCGACCGCGCACGACGTGGTCCGCCCGGGCCACGTGTTCCCGTTGCGCGCCAAGGAGGGCGGCGTGCTGCGCCGGCCCGGCCACACCGAGGCCGCGATCGACCTGGCCCGGCTCGCCGGGTTGCGGCCCGCCGGCGCGATCTGCGAGATCGCCAACGCCGACGGCACCATGGCCCGGCGCGACGACCTGGAGCTGTTCGCCGGGAAGCACGACCTGGTGCTGATCACCATCGCCGACCTGATCGCCTACCGGCGGCGCAAGGAGACCCAGGTCGAGCGGGTGGCCGACGCCCGCATCCCGACCGCGCACGGCGTGTTCCGCGGCATCGGCTACGACTCGAAGCTCGACGGCATCGAGCACATCGCGCTGGTGTACGGCGACCTCGGCGACGGCGAGGACGTGCTGGTGCGGGTGCACTCCGAGTGCCTCACCGGCGACGTGTTCGGCTCGCTGCGCTGCGACTGCGGCCCGCAGCTCGACGCCGCGCTGGAGGCCGTCGCCGCGCAGGGTCGTGGCGTGGTGCTCTACATGCGCGGCCACGAGGGTCGCGGCATCGGGCTGATCCACAAGCTCCAGGCCTACCAGCTCCAGGACGGCGGCGCGGACACCGTGGACGCGAACCTCCAGCAGGGCCTGCCCGCGGACGCCCGCGACTACGGCACCGGCGCGCAGATCCTGTGCGAGCTCGGCGTGCGGTCCATGCGGCTGCTCACCAACAACCCGGCCAAGCGCGTCGGGCTCGAGGGCTACGGCCTGAAGGTGATCGAACGCGTGCCGCTGCCCATCTCGCCCAACCCGGAGAACCTGCGGTACCTGCGCACCAAGCGGGACCGGATGGGCCACGAGCTGCACCAGCTCGAGCAGTACGAGGCGCTGGCCAAGGGCGGCGCGGCGGTCGGTACGGAAGGAGCGGAATGAGCGGCGAGGGACGTCCGACCGACGAGGTGCCGGACGCGTCCGGGCTGCGGCTCGGCGTGGTGGCCACCCGGTGGCACGCGCTGATCACCGACAACCTGGTGGCGCGCGCGCTCGTCGCGGCGGAGCGGGCGGGCGTCGTCGCGCCGACGGTCGTGCGGGTCGCCGGCGCGATCGAACTGCCCGTGGTGGCGCAGGAGTTGGCGCGCACCCACGACGCGGTCGTGGCGCTGGGCGTCGTGGTCCGCGGTGGCACGCCGCACTTCGAGTACGTGTGCGACTCGGTCACCGCCGGGTTGACCCGGATCGCGCTCGACACCTCCACGCCGGTCGGCAACGGGGTGCTGACGACGAATGACGAGGCGCAGGCGCTGGCCCGGGCCGGGTTCCCGGACTCGGTGGAGGACAAGGGTTTCGAGGCCGTCGTGGCGGCGCTCGACACGGCCCTGGTGCTGCGGTCGCTGCGGGTGGCGGGGTGAGCGTCGTGGTGTCCTCGACGGTCGAGTTCCGGCCGCGCCGGATCCGGGTGGTGGCCTGGGCCTCGGCGGTGTTCCTCGTGGTGTCGTTCACGGTCATCGGGCTGCTGCTCGGCGACACCCCGACGGGCGTCATCTTCCGCACCTCCGACCAGGTCGCGATGATCGTGCTCGGGGTGCTGCTGGCGGGCGGCGTGCTGCTGCTGACCAGGCCGCGGGTGCGGGCCGACGCCGAGGGGATCGAGGTGCGCAACGTGATCACCGCGCACCGGTTCGCGTGGTCCGAGGTGCTGCACGTGTCGTTCCCGGACGGGGCGTCGTGGGCGCGGTTGGAGTTGCCCGAGGACGAGTACGTGTCGGTGATGGCCGTGCAGGCGGTGGACCGGGAGCGGGCGGTGACGGCGGTCCGGGCGTTGCGGGAGCTGCACCGGGCGGCAATCGGGTGATCACGGGTCCCCCGTCGGCACCCTTGTCCGGGGTGGGCGGGGCTCCCTAGGTTTTAGGGTCATGCGCAGGCGCGATGTCCTTCTCGGCGCGGTCGCGGCGGGTGCTGCCGCACTGGGGTTCTCTCCGGCGGCACGGGCGGCCGCGGCTCAGCGGCCCGGTGCCTCCGCGCTGCCCGATCTCGGGGTGTCGGATCGGGTTGTCGTGTCGCAGGTGCGGGCCAGTCGGGCCATGGGGCACCTTCGGGCGTTGGCCGAGGGGATCGGGGAGCGGGTCGGCGGGACCTCCGCCGAGCACCAGGCCCGGGACTACGTGGCCTCGGTGTTCCGGGAGTTGCGGTACCGGGTCGCGTTGCAGCCGTTCGCGGTGCCGGACAAGTACTTGGCGTCGTTGGTGGTGGGCGGGGAGACGTGGAAGGCGGCGGCGTCCCGGTTCGGGGCGGTGGACGTGTCGGTCGAGGGGCCGGTGCTGGATCTGGGTGACGGGTCCGTGCTGCCGCCGGACCTGACCGGGGTCGTGGTGTTGTTGGTCGACGTCGCCGCCGGGTTCGGGCCGGTGTTCGAGGCGGTTCGGCGCGGGGCCGCGGCGGTGTTGCTGGGGCGGATCACGTCGCCCGGGCGGTCCGGGGCGTTTTCGCCCGTGTTGACCGAGGTGGTGCCGGTCCCCGTGGTGGGGTTGGCGCAGGTGCACGTGGAGCGGTTGCGGGCGGCCGGGGTGGTGTCGGTTGTCGTGGGTACCCGGGTGTTGACCGGGTTGACCTCGTACAACGTGATCGCGGAGCGGCCGGCCACCGGGCGTGGGGACAAGGTCGTGATGGTGACCGCCCACTACGACAGCGTGCCGGGGTCGCCCGGGGCCAATGACGACGGGTCCGGGACCGCGTTGGTGTTGGAGTTGGCCCGGGTGTTGCGGTACCTGCCGGTGGCTCGTGGGTTGCGGTTCGCGTTGTGGGGGTCCGAGGAGCAAGGGTTGTTGGGGTCTCGGCATTACGTGTCGCAGTTGCCCGCGGTGGAGCTCGGGCGGGTTGCCGGGGTGTTTCAGAACGACATGGTGGCCACCAGTCATGTCGGGTCTTCGGCGTATTGGTTGTTGTCGGTCGACGGTGGGGCGAATGTGACCACTACCGCGGTGGCCGAGGCGGCTTCCCGGTTGGGGTATCGGGGGCAGGTTCGCGGGCCGGTGGCCCGGGGGAGCAGTGATCACGTTCCGTTTCATGAGAAGGGTGTGGCGGCGGCGAACTTCAGCTGGCGGGGGGAGGCTGGGCCTGGTGCGCTTGAGCCCCTTTACCACACGCCTGAGGATACGATTGCGTTGAATGTCAGTCAGGCTCGGTTGCAGATTTCGTTGGAGTTGATCGGGTCTGCGGTTTATCGGGTGGCCACTGGGCGGGGTTGAGTGGGTTGGGTTTAGGGATTGAAAGCGTAAAAGCGTAAGAGCGTCCTCGCCGGACGGGCAGCGCCTCCGGGGAGGTAGGGCGTCGTGTTCTCCCCGTATGGCCTGCCTGAGGCAACCACATGCGTCAAGGGGGCGGTTTTTGAGTTTGGGCGGCGGTAGCGCTTAATGCGCCCCCTTGACACATGCGGTTGGGCTTCGCCCAGGCCATACGGGGAGAACACGAGGCCCCCGCATTAGGGATTGCGCGTGGGTTGGGTGGTTGTGGGGGTTGGGTCTGCGGCTTTCAGCAGGCGTTCTGCGGACTTGCGTAGGTGGTCCTTGAGTTCTGGTGGGTCCAGGACTGTGAAGTCTATGTCCAGCATGGCTATCCAGAGGCCTACGTCTTTTAGTGAAGGGGATCCTACGGTCAGTAGGGTTTGGTGGTCGTCGATTCGTTCCAGGTGGACGCTCATTCTTGAGGTTCTTGCCGCTACCTCCTCCAGGGGGGCGTGCATTATCAGGCGGGCCTGGTGGGTGTACGGGGCTACCGACAGTTGGCGGGAGACGTAGGTTGCCAGGTCTTCTGCTGGTGGGGGTCTGTGGGGGAAGCGGGCGCCCGGGGTTGGTGTGGTGGTGATTCGGTCCACTCGGAAGGTTCGCCAATCCTCCCTTTCCACGTCCCAGGCGACCAGGTACCAGCGGCGGCCTGTGTGGGCCAGGCCCAGAGGCTCTACGTGGCGTTTCGTCGTTGTGCCCTGTTTTGCCGAGTAGTCGAATCTCAGGCGTTGGTTGTCCCGGCACGCGCCGGCGATCGCGGTGAGCAGTTCGGCGTCGACCGGGACCACCGACGGGTTCAGGGCGATGGTGTGTTGTTGTAGGGCGTTCACCCTGCGGCGTAGACGGGTCGGGAGGACCTGTTCCAGTTTTGCCAGCGCCCTCAGGGAGGTTTCCTCGATGCCGGTGACGGTGCCGTTCGCCGCGGTGCGCAGGCCCACGGCCACCGCCACGGCCTCGTCGTCGTCCAGCAGCAGTGGGGGGAGTTCGGCTCCCGCTCCCAGTTGGTAGCCGCCGGATACGCCTGGTGCGGCGTTGACGGGGTAGCCCAGGGTTCGGAGCTTGTCCACGTCACGCCGCACCGTGCGCACGTCCACGCCCAGTCGCCGCGCCAGTTCCGCGCCCGTCCAGTCCTTCCGGACCTGGAGGAGCGACAGCATTCTCAGGAGTCTGGCCGAGGTTTCCAGCACAGCGACCGATACTGCCGGCAAACGCGGACGACTACTGTCCTCGTCTTGCCCCCGGCGGCCACACCACGGCCACCGGCACGCCCGACGCGCGGGCTGTTTCGACCACGTCGGCGGTGCCGCCGCGGCCGTCGGGCGGGTTGCCGTCCCAGACCGCGACGAGCAGGTCCACCGATGCCAGCATCCGCTCGTTCGCCATCACGTACGCGTACCGGCCGGACAACTCGTTCGGCAGCACGCTGACCACGTGCGCCCTGGCCAGCAGGGCGTCGTAGGCGGCTCTCCTCTCCTCCTTCATGCGGTCCCGGTAGTCCATGGCGGGCAGCACCACCTCGACCTGCCCGCCCAGTTCCAGCACGACCTCGGCGAACAGCTGGTCCGCCCCCGGCGCGAGGCAGGTCACCCCGACCAGGGGCGACCCGCCCTCCGCCGCCAACACCGCCCGAATCGCGTCCCGGACGGCGTCGACGCAGTCGGGCACGAGGTTGCTGTGCCCGGTGACACCCACCCGGATCATTACGCCGTCCGCACCCCGCGGATGGCCTCGCGGACATCCCGCACGGCCTGGAGGTCGCGGTGGCGCTCGGCCTCCTTCGCGAAGTCCTGCAACTTGCGCACGACCCGGCCGGACGCCAATCCGGTCGCCATCGGCAGCACACCCTGGATCAAGCCGCACGCCTCCTCGGGCTCGTCGGCAACCATCATCGTGCGGGCCAGTCCGATCACGTCGAACGCCCTGTTGCGCACCCGCTTCGGGTCGCGCAGGTCCAGCGCGCGCCGGATGTGCTGCTCGGCGTGCGGCGCCTGCTTCGGGTCGTGCCCGGCCAGGTCCCGCATCCGCGCCCCGATGACGCCCTCCAGCTCGGCCTCGTCGAAGCTCTGCAACCACCACGGCTCCGCGCCCGACTCGCGCTGCGCGAAGCAGTCCTGCGCCTGCCCGACCGCCCGGTGGAACTCCCGCACCTGCCCCATCTGCGCGTACGCCCACGCCTCGCGGGTGAGCAGCAGCGCCTGCAACGTGGGCGTGGCGTTGCGCCGGGTGCCGTACTGGCCCAGTTGCACCAGTTCCAGCCCGTCCGCGGGCCTGCCCAGGTCGAACATCTGCCGGGCCATCGCGGCCAGGCAGAGCGCGGCGAACGGGTCGTTGCGGCCCGCCTTCGCCATCCGGACGCCGAGCACGTAATACCGCTGCGCGGCGTCGTGCATGCCCGCGTCCCACGACATGCTCGCGGCCACCTTCGACAGCTCCGCGCCGATGAAGAAGGCGCGTTCGGTGGTGGGACCGGCCGGCGCGTGCGACAGCCGTTCGGCCAGTTCCTCCAGCTGACCCAGCACCGCCTTGCGGGCCAGGCCGTACCCGCCCCGACCGCCCCAGCCGCGCAGCCCGTCGGCGACGTGCTGCAACGCGGCCAGCTCCTCCTCGCTGATGGCCGCGCTGGACGACCACCGGGCCAACGGTTGCAACGGGTGGAGCCACCGTTGCAATGGTTCGACCAGGGCGGTGCCCATCGCCACCGCGGTCGCTCCGGTGAGCGCCGCTCGTCTGCTGATCGCCAAGTCGTTCCTCGCCGTCTCCTCGACCGATCTGGCAATGCTCGACGCGTCCCACGCCGCGCCGAACACATCCGGCGGCACGCCCGTCTCGGCGCCCACCTGGCTTGGGATCCCGACGCGGTCGAACCACAGCCGGTCGCCGGGCACGCCCAGTTGCCGCGCGAAGTGGCGCAGCCGGTCGATCCGGTCGATCGGGTTCTCACCGGTCTCGTAGCGGGACAGCTGCGCCTGGCTGATGCCCAGCCAGGACGCCATGCGGTCCTGGGTGACGCGGCTGACGTGCTGCGGGTGGTGGCGATAGGCGGCGAGGAGCGCGCCCATGTCCCGTTGCGCGAACGCGGCGGCCAGCACCTCGTGGTCCCAGAACTCGTCCGGGAGCTTGGGTGGGCCGTACAACTCGGTCCGCGCGTTGCGCCTGCACCGGTGGCACAACCGGTCGGTGTTGTCGGCGGCGATCACTGCTCCGCACGACGGGCACGCGCGCCTGGAACTCGTTGCCCGTCTCCGTGCTTTCGGCTCCATCGGCTCGCTCCCGTCACTGAGCGTGCTCGACAGTCTAGGGAAATGCGAACGGGTGTCCATGCATTTCGTGCATAAGTGGCCGTCGGAGTGCGCGGCCGCCCCCCGTGACGCCGGGTGGTGGATACCGGCGATACGTCCGGTGCATGCGCCTCACCCGACGACGGTGTGGTCTTTCCCGTCCGAGCGCCCCACCCTCGGCGGAACAGCCGGTGCCCGTCGACCACAGCGCCGGCCCAGCCATCCGCACGCTCCACCCGACCGGGGAGGGACCTCCGCAGATGAGCCTCACCGCCGCCACCGGCGCCGAACCGAGCCCGCGCTTCAGCCCGAGAAACCGGGTCCACCAGCAGGCGCTCGGCGAGGCGATCGCGGGCTACCGGCTGCTCGGCTGGAAGGTCACGGTGACCGAACAGGGTGTCTTCCTCCCCCTCGGCCCCGCCACCACGGCCCTGGCCATGCCCGCCCGCATCGGCTCGCGAGTGCTCGCCGACCTGAAGGCCAGAATGCTGGCAGGCCCGGTCACCGTCATCCCGGGCCCCCGAGAGCACTGGATCTTCCTGGCCGAACTGGTGGCCCTGCTCCCGACCCACCTCAAGGCACCGCCCGAGGTCCAGTTCGTGCGCTCCCCCCAACGAATCGCCCTACCACCGACGATGACCCGCTACGGCTCCCTGAGGTGGGCGAACCCCCCGTCGCACTCCCGCCACTGGTTCCCCCCGTTCACCGCGGTCCTCGCCCTGGCCCGCTCGGCGGCGGCCGGAGACAGGTAGGTCAGGATGTCCGGGTGGACCGAAGAACCCTCCTGTGCGGCGCCCTGCTCCTGACGACCGCCGCCTGCGGCACTTCGTCCAACACCCGCAAACCAGGCCCGGGCTCGGCCAAACCCGGAGACCGCCTGGCGGCGATAGCGGACATCCCCGTGGGCGCGGGCGTACTGGTGGACGTGGCAACAGACGGCCAACTCCTACTGGTACGCCCCACCGCGGACGTGATCAAAGCCTTCAACCCGACCTGCCCCCACGCAGGCTCGGTGGTGAACCCGCCAACGAAGGCAACCCCGATCACCTGCCCAACCCACCACAGCGAATTCGACTCCACGACAGGCGCAGTCCGCTCAGGCCCTTCCCCAGCCCCCCTGAAGGAAGTCCCCATCACCCTGACCAGCCAGGACATCCACTTGGCCTGACCACGCCACCCCAGCGCCGCAGGGCGCGCAAGCCCTAACGCAGGGGCCTCGTGTTCTCCCCGTATGGCCTGGGCGAAGCCCAACCGCATGTGTCAAGGGGGCGCCTTAAGCGCTACCGCCGGCCGAACTCGAAACCGCCCCCTTGACGCATGTGGTTGCCTCAGGCAGGCCATACGGGGAGAACACGACGCCCTTCACCCCCGGAGGCGCTGCCCGTCCGGCGAGGACGCTTTTACGCCCTGAACACTTCGACAAAGATCAAAGTGTTGAACCGGAACTTCCGTGGTGTCGTTAGTGCCTTCGTAACCCGAACCGCACCCACCACGCGGAGGCCCGCTTGACCACCCCCACCCCTCCCTCGATCTCCCGCCGCCGAGCCCTCTGCGGAGTCCTGGTAGCCCTGGCAGTCCCCGGCGGCCTGGCCGCATGCGGCGACTCCTCCACAACGGGATCCGGAACAACCGGCAACACCCCGGCCCCCACCACCGGCGGAGCCCAGGCCACCACCCCGGGCTCGTCCACCGGCACCGCATCCGGAACAGCCGGCCTGGTGGCCCTGGCCGACGTCCCCGACGGCGGCGGCGTGATCGTCGACTACAAGGGCGCCCCGGTGGTAGTGGTCCGAACCGGAGACACGGTCAAGGCCTTCAACGCCTCCTGCACCCACCAGGGCACCACGGTCGCCCCACCGGTGAACGGCGTGATGACCTGCCCCAACCACGGCAGCCAGTTCAGCGCCACGGACGGCTCAGTCAAAAACCCACCGGCCACCAAGGCCCTGAAATCAGTCCCGGTCACCGTCAACGGCGGCCAGGTAGTGGCAACGGCGTAGCCGAGCCCCCGCCCCAGCCCCCCGCCCCCCCGACCTAGCAGACCCCACTCCACCCCTCACCACGACGCCACACGTCAGGATTGTCGGTGCCCGCCCGTAGTCTTGACCCCGTGGCCGACCCGTCGACCTATCGCCCCGCAACCGGCACCATCCCGGAAGCTCCCGGTGTCTACAAGTTCCGCGACTCCGGGGGCAGAGTGGTCTACGTAGGCAAGGCCAAGAGCCTGCGCCAACGACTGAACTCGTACTTCGCCGACGTGGCGGGCCTGCACCCGCGCACCCGCCAGATGGTCACCACGGCGTCGAGCGTCGAGTGGACGGTCGTCACGACCGAGGTCGAGGCCCTCCAGCTCGAGTACAACTGGATCAAGGAGTTCGACCCGCGCTTCAACGTCCGCTACCGGGACGACAAGACCTACCCGGTGCTCGCCGTGACGTTGAACGAGGAGTACCCGCGCCTGCACGTCTACCGCGGCCCGCGCCGCAAGGGCGTGCGCTACTTCGGTCCGTACGCGCACGCGTGGGCGATCCGGGAAACCCTGGACCTGCTCCTGAGGGTGTTCCCGGCGCGCACCTGCTCGGCGGGCGTGTTCAAGCGGCACGGCCAGATCGGCCGCCCGTGCCTGCTCGGCTACATCGACAAGTGCTCCGCGCCGTGCGTGGGCAAGGTTACCGCCGAGGAGCACCGCGACATCGTGCTGGACTTCTGCGATTTCCTCGCGGGCCGCACCGACGCCCTCGTCCGCCGCCTCGAACGCGAGATGACCGCCGCCGCCGAGGACCTGGAGTTCGAGAAGGCCGCCCGGTTGCGCGACGACCAGGCGGCGCTCAAGCGCGCCCTCGAGAAGCAGGCCGTCGTGCTCGGCGACGGCACCGACGCCGACGTGGTCGCGTTCGCGCAGGACGACCTGGAGGTGTCCGTCCAGGTCTTCCACGTGCGCGGCGGCCGGGTGCGCGGCCAGCGCGGGTGGGTCGTGGACAAGGTGGACGAGACGACGCCCGCCGAGCTGGTCGACCAGTTCGCCACCCAGTTCTACGGCGAGCAGGCCGAGTCCGCGGCGGCCGGCGGCGTGGAGGCCGCGCCCGTGCCGCGCGAGGTGCTGGTGCCCGAACTGCCCGAGGACGCGGCGGCGGTCGAGAAGTGGCTGTCGGACCTGCGCGGCGGCAAGGTCGCGCTGCGCGTTCCGCAGCGCGGCGATAAAAAGGCGCTGATGGACACCGTCGAGCGCAACGCCAGGGAAGCGTTCCAGCAGCACAAGCTCAAGCGCGCCGGCGACCTGACCGCCCGGTCCGCCGCGTTGCAGGAACTCCAGGAGGCGCTCGGCCTGGACACCGCGCCGCTGCGCATCGAGTGCACCGACATCAGCCACGTGCAGGGCACCGACGTGGTCGCCTCGCTCGTGGTGTTCGAGGACGGCCTGGCGCGCAAGTCCGAGTACCGCCGGTTCGCCGTCCGCGAGGGCGCCGAGCAGGGCGACGTCGGCTCGATCGCCGAGGTCGTCCGCCGCCGGTTCCAGGCGTACCTGCGGGAGACCGCGGACGCGGGCCCGACGCCCGGCATCGACCCGGAGACGGGCAAGCCGCGCCGGTTCGCCTACGCGCCGAACCTGCTGGTGGTCGACGGCGGCGCGCCCCAGGCCGCGGCCGCGTCGGACGTGCTGGCCGAGCTGGGCATCACCGACGTGGCGGTCGTCGGCCTGGCCAAGCGGCTGGAGGAGGTGTGGGTGCCCGGCGAGCCGGACCCGGTGATCCTGCCCCGCACCAGCGAGGCCCTCTACCTGCTGCAACGGGTGCGCGACGAGGCGCACCGGTTCGCCATCACCTACCACCGGCAGAAGCGCTCCAAGCGCATGACGACGTCCGGGCTGGACGGCGTGCCGGGTTTGGGGCAGACGCGGAAAGCCGCGCTGCTCAAGCACTTCGGCTCGCTCAGGAAGCTGCGTGAGGCGAGCGTCGAGGAGATCAGTGCGGTGCCCGGGGTAGGCCTGCGCACCGCCGAGGCCGTGCGCGCGACGTTGAGCGCGTCGGGTACCGAAGGGGAGCAATCGTGAACGCACCGGCCGGCGAGAAGTCCGGCATCGAGGTCGCCGTGGTCACCGGTCTGTCGGGCGCGGGCCGCAGCACGGCGGCCAAGTGCCTGGAGGACCTCGGGTGGTTCGTCGTCGACAACCTGCCGCCCGAGCTGATAGCGACCATGGTCGAGCTGGGCGCGCAGGCCAGGGGCGCGATCACCAGGGTCGCCGTGGTGATGGACGTGCGCAGCCGCGCGTTCACCGAGGACCTGGCGGCGGTGATCAAGGACCTGGACGCGCGCGGCTACAAGCCGAAGGTGCTGTTCCTGGAGGCCACCGACGACGTGCTGATCCGCCGGTTCGAGTCGGTCCGCCGCGGCCACCCGATGCAGGCCGACGGCAGGCTCGCGGACGGCATCGAGGCCGAGCGGATCCTCCTCACGCCGCTGCGCGAGGAGGCGGACCTGGTGCTCGACACCTCGGCGCTGTCCGTGCACCAGCTGCGCGCCAAGATCGAGGACACGTTCGGCACCGAGTCGGCGACCCGCACCCGCGTCACGGTGCTGTCGTTCGGCTACAAGTACGGCCTGCCGATGGATTCGGACCTGGTGATGGACGTCCGCTTCCTGCCGAACCCGTTCTGGATCCCGGAGCTGCGCGAGCAGACCGGTCTGGACGGCGACGTGAAGAACTACGTGCTCACCCAGGAGGGCGCGGAGGAGTTCCTCGACCGCTACCACGAGCTGCTGCGGCTCATCGGCGCCGGCTACCGGCGCGAGGGCAAGCGGTACCTGACGCTGGCCGTCGGCTGCACGGGCGGCAAGCACCGCAGCGTCGCGATCTCCGAGGAGCTGGCCTCCCGGCTGGCCGCCGAGGACGGCATGGCGGTCAAGGTCGTGCACCGCGACCTGGGTCGCGAGTGAGCTTGAGAGCGGTGGCGCTGGGCGGTGGGCGTGGACTGCACATCACGCTCACCGCGCTGCGCCGCGTCACCGACGACGTGACGGCGGTCGTGACGGTCGCCGACGACGGCGGCTCGTCCGGCCGGTTGCGCCGCGAACTCGGCCTGCTCCCGCCCGGTGACCTGCGCAAGGCCATGGTCGCGCTGGCCGAGGACCCGCAGGGCCGCTGGGCGACGCTGTTCCAGCACCGCTTCGGCGGCACCGGCGCGCTCGCCGGCCACGCCATCGGCAACCTGGTGCTGGCGGGCCTGCTCGAACAGCTCGGCGACCCGGTCGAGGTGCTCGCCGAGGCGGGGAGGCTGCTCGGCGTCCGAGGTCGCGTGCTGCCGATGTGCACCGAGCCGCTGGAGATCGAGGCCGAGGTCACCGGCCTGGACGACGACGCGGACGTGGTCCGCCGGATCCGCGGTCAGGTCGCCGTCGCGACCACGCCGGGCCGGGTGCGCCGGATCAGGCTGCACGGCCCCGGCGGTCCGGGCGCGCTGCCCCGCGGCTGCCCGGAGGCGGTGGAGGCGGTGCTGAACGCGGACGTGGTGCTGCTGGGTCCGGGCTCGTGGTTCACCAGCGTGCTGCCGCACCTGCTCGTGCCGGAGCTGCACGACGCGCTCGTCCGCACGAGGGCGCGCAAGGTCGTGGTGCTCAACCTCGTCCCCCAACCGGGGGAAACCGCCGGCTTCTCGCCGGAGCTGCACCTGGACGTGCTGTGCGAGCACGCGCCCGAACTGCGCGTCGACGCTGTGATCGCGGACACCGACGCGGTGCCGGTACCGGACCGCCTCCGCCGCGCCGCCGCAGCTCTGGGCGCTGCGGCCCACCTCGCGGAGGTCGCGGTGGCGGGTCAACCGGACCGCCACGACCCGGCGGCGCTGGCGCTCGCCATCCGACGGGCGTTGGATGGCCTGCCTGACGGACCCGAGGACCCGTCGAGTACAACCCTGCACAACGCAAGCGAGACCCTGGGAGGCGAGCAGACGTGGCGATGACGTCGGCGGTCAAGGACGAGCTGAGCCGGCTGGCCGTCTCCAAGACCTGTTGCCGCCGCGCGGAGGTCGCCTCGCTGTTGCGCTTCGCGGGCGGCCTGCACATCGTCGGCGGTCGCGTCGTCGTGGAGGCGGAACTGGACCTCGGCTCCACGGCCCGCCGCCTGCGCCGCGAGATC
The DNA here is from genome assembly GCF_040642015.1 of Actinosynnema sp. NPDC020468. Classification (NCBI taxonomy): domain Bacteria; kingdom Bacillati; phylum Actinomycetota; class Actinomycetes; order Pseudonocardiales; family Pseudonocardiaceae; genus Actinosynnema; species Actinosynnema sp. NPDC020468. The sequence goes on along the minus strand of NZ_JBFAEO010000058.1, from coordinate 953 downwards.
CACGAGCTGTACGGCCACCAGTCCGACGTCTTCACGATCACCTCCAGCGGCCTGCGCAAGGGCACCAGGTTCGTGGTGCGGGTCGTGAAGGACGGCGAGGGCCTGGCCCGCCAAACCGGCCTCCTCGACCCGAGGGGCCGCCCGGTCCGAGGCCTGCCCGCCCCCGTCGTCTCGGGTGGCGTGTGCGACGCCGAGGCAGCCTGGCGAGGCGCCTTCCTGGCCCACGGCTCCCTGACCGAACCAGGCCGCTCGTCCTCCCTGGAAGTCACCTGCCCAGGCCCGGAAGCCGCACTGGCCCTGGTCGGCGCCGCCAGGCGAATGGGCATCGGCTCGAAGTCCAGGGAAGTCCGAGGCGCGGAACGCGTGGTCATCAGGGACGGCGACGCCATCGGCGCCATGCTGACCCGCCTCGGCGCCCACGACAGCGTCCTGGCCTGGGAAGAACGCCGCATGCGCCGAGAGGTCCGAGCCACGGCGAACCGCCTGGCGAACTTCGACGACGCCAACCTCCGCCGCTCGGCAAGGGCAGCGGTAGCGGCAGCCGCGAGGGTCCAACGAGCCCTGGAAATCCTCGGCGCCGAAGCCCCCGACCACCTGGCCGCCGCAGGCGCCCTACGCCTGGCCCACCGCCAGGCGTCACTGGAGGAACTGGGCCAACTCTCCGACCCCCAGATGACGAAGGACGCGGTAGCAGGCCGAATCCGCCGCCTGCTGGCGATGGCGGACAAGCGAGCCAAGGAACTGGGCATGCCGGACACGGAATCGGCAGTGACAGCGGACATGCTCGAAGCCGAGGTCTAACCCGGCAAGGCGAAGCGAGCCACCCCACGCGCCGCAGGGCGCGCAGCCCAACGCCACGGTCGCGCCGACCAAGCCGGTGGCCTCGTGTTCTCCCCGTATGGCCTGGGCGCAGCCCAACCGCATGTGTCAAGGGGGCACATTCAGCGCTACCG
>NZ_JBFAEO010000057.1:0-50700 GCF_040642015.1 Actinosynnema sp. NPDC020468 | reverse complement strand
CGCGGACATCACCGAGGACGTGGTGGCGATGTTGGACCGCGATTCGGTTTACGTCACCTACGGCTGGGGTCCGGCGTGCAACGCCGGAACCAGGGTCGCGGAGTTGCGCGCGTTGGCCGGCCGGGCGGGCGCCGACCCCGAGGTGGACCGGTACCTCGGCAGCGCGGCGTTGCAGGTCGGCGCGTTCGACCTGGCGGCCCGGTTCTCGGCGGCCGCCGTGCCGGGACTGCGCGCCACCGGGCGGCTCGGGCTGCTGGCCCGGGCGCTGGCCGTGCAGGCGTGGAGCCGGGCCCGGCTGGGCGACCCGCTCGGCGCGTCACCGGTCGCGGCGGAGGCGGCCGCGTTCGCCCGGGAAACCCGGCAGCCCTTCATGTACGGGCTGGCGCGGGCGACGCAGGCGGAGATCGCGGCGCTGCGCGGTGACTTCAAGCAGGCGCGGACGGCGGCCGACGAGGCGGAGCGGGTCGGCCTGGCGGCGGGCGCGCGGCCGGTGCTGGCCACCGTCGCGCTGGCCCGCGGGCTCGTCGCGTCCGGCGAGGGCCGGTTCGAGGATGCCTACGACGACCTGAGCCGCCTGCTCGACCCCGCCGACCCGGCCTACCAGTTCGCCCTGCGCGCCCACTGCGTCGCCGAACTCGCGGACGCGGCCGTGCGCGCCGGGCGGACCGACGCGTTGCGCGCCGTGCTGACCGACCTCGCGCCGCCGGCCGACCGGACCCCGTCGCCCGCGCTGCACATCGGGTTGCGCTACGCGCGCGCCGTGCTGGCGCCCACCGACGAGGCCGAGGAGTTGTTCCGGGCCGCGCTGACCGCCGACCTGGCCGGGTGGCCCGCCGAACGCGCCCGCGCGCACCTGGCGTTCGGCGAGTGGTTGCGCCGGCAGCGCCGCGTGGTCGAGTCGCGGACCCACCTGCGCGCCGCGCGGGAGGCGTGCGACGCGCTCGGGCTGACCGCGTGGTCCGACCGGGCCCGGCGCGAGCTGCGCGGCGCGGGGGAGACCAGCCCGAACCGCGGCCCGGACGCCCGGGACCGCCTCACCCCGCACGAGCTGGGCATCGCGCAACTGGCCGCGGAGGGCTTGACGAACCGGGAGATCGGCCTGCGGCTGTTCCTGTCGCACCGGACCGTCGGCACGCACCTGCACCGGATCTTCCCGAAGCTGGGCGTCACCTCGCGTGCCGACCTCGCGAAGGCGCTCGCGGCGGTGGACGACTCCGACCGCTGACTTACCCGGCCCACGTCGCCCGACGCTCGCGAGTGGTCGTCGGGTGCCCGTACCGTCGCTCTCCGTGACGAATCGGAGGGTCGACATGATCACCAGGCGACGTTTCACCGGGGTGCTGGCGGCGGGTGTGGCGACGGCCGGGTGGGCGTCGAGCGCGCCACCCGCCGGTGCCGCGCCGCTCGGCGCCACCTCGCTCGGCGTGATCAAGCACGTCCGGGCCGGTGAGCTGGACATGGCCTACGCCGAGTTCGGCCCGGCGGACGGGCCACCGGTCGTGCTGCTGCACGGCTGGCCCTACGACGCCGGCAGCTTCGTGGACGTCGGACCGCTGCTCGCCGAGGCCGGCCACCGGGTGGTCGTGCCGTTCCTGCGCGGCTACGGGCCGACCCGGTTCCGGTCGGCGGACACCAAGCGCAACGGCCAGCAGTCGGCGGTGGCGCTCGACGTGCTGGCCCTGATGGACGCGCTGGGCATCGACCGGGCGGTGCTCGCCGGGTTCGACTGGGGCGCGCGGACCGTCGGCGTGCTCGCCGCGCTCTGGCCGCGGCGGTGCCGGGCCGTGGTGCCGGTGAGCGGGTACCTGATCACCGACGTGGAGGCGAACCGGGAGCCGCTCGCGCCCGCCGCCGAGCTGGGCTGGTGGTACCAGTACTACTTCGCGACCGAGCGGGGTGTGCTCGGCTATCGGCGCGACGTGCGCGAGTTCAACCGGTTGATCTGGCGCACCGCGTCACCCTCGTGGGACTTCGACGCCGCCACCTACGACCGGACCGCGGCGTCGTTCGACAATCCCGACCACGTCGACGTGGTGATCCACAACTACCGCTGGCGGCTCGGTCTCGCGCCCGGCGAGCCCCGTTACGACCGGTACGAGCGGCGGCTCGCGACCCGGCCGGTGATCACCGTGCCCGCGATCACCGTCGGCAGCGACTTCGACGGCGCGGCGGCGGACGGCGCCGGGTACCGGGACAGGTTCACCGGCCCCTACGAGCACCGGGTGTTCGCGGGCGTCGGGCACAACGTGCCGCAGGAGGCGCCGGAGCTGTTCGCCCGGGCGGTGCTCGACGCGGGCAGGCTCTGACACCGGGGTGAGGACGGGCGCCTCTGGGGAAGGCGCCCGTCCCCGGGTCAGGCCACCGTGGCGTCGAGGGTGACCTCGACGTTGCCGCGGGTGGCCTTCGAGTACGGGCACACCTGGTGCGCGCCCGCCACCAACTCGTCGGCGGTGGCCTGGTCGATGCCGGACGCCTCCAGGTGCAGCGCGGCGCTGAGCGTGAACTCGCCCGCCTCGGTGTCGTGGTGCAGCGTGACCTCGGCGACCACCGCGAGGTCGGTCGGCCGCACCTTCTTCTCGCCCGCCACCCGGCGCACCGCGCCGATGAAGCAGGACGCCCAGCCGGCCGCGAACAGCTGCTCGGGGTTGGTCCCGCCGCCCGCGCCGCCGAGCGCCGCGGGCACGGCCAGGGTCAGGTCGAGCACCCCGTCGTCGGAGGTCGCGCGACCCCCGTTGCGGCCCTCCGCCGTGGAGGTCGCCACCGCGGTGTAGGTGATCTCAGCCATGCGCTTTCCTTTGCGTTCCGGGACTTGTCGCCCGAGTGGCGACCGGTCACGGGGACCAACGTAGGCAGCGCGGACACCCCGTGGCGCCCGTCGCGCGACGTCATGCGTGTACGTCGTCGACGCACCGCCCGTCCTCGACCCGGATCTCACCGCCCTGCCACCGGGACCGCAGCCGGCGGTCGTGGCTCGCGAGCACGATCGCGCCGGGACCCGAGGCCAGCGCGTCCTCCAACTCGTCGCACAGCCGGGGCGAGAGGTGGTTGGTGGGCTCGTCCAGCAGCAGCAGGTGCGGCGGGTTCGCCACCAGCAGGGCCAGCGCGAGCCTGCGCCGCTGGCCGACCGACAGCTGCCCGACGGGCTTGGCCAGGTCCGGCGACCGCAGCAACCCCAACGAGTTCAGCGGCACGGCGCCCGCCCGCGCCTCGCCCAGCGCCGCGTCGTAGGTCTCCCGCGCGGTGCGGTCGGGCCGGTCGAACTCGGTGTCCTGGCTCAACAACCCGACCCGCAGCCGCGGCCGCCGGCGCACCCCCTCGACCTCGAGACCACCCGCCAGCACGTGCAGCAGCGTCGACTTGCCCGCGCCGTTCGGGCCGGTCACCAGCAGCCGGGTGGACGCCGGCACGTCCAGCCGGTCGACCACGAGCCGACCCGGCACGCGCACGTCGCGCAGCGCCACCAGCACCTCGTCGGGCGCCTGGTCGACCAGCGCGCCCGGCCGGAACCGCAGCGGGCGCGGCGGCGGCGGGACCTGGCGGCGGGTCAGCTCCTCCAGCCGGCGGGCGGTGTTGCGGGCCCGCCGGGCGATCTGGCTCTGCACCCGACCAGCCCGGTGCCCGTACCCCATCTTCTCGTTGTCCCGCTTGGCCCGGTTCGGCGCGACGCTGTGCGTGATCGTTCCGAGCGCCTCGCGCAGCGCCGCGATCTCGTCCTGCTCCTCGGCGTGGCGCTGCTCCCACCGCTGCCGCTCGGCGCGTTGCCTGGCCACGTAGTCGCTGTAGTTGCCGCCGTGGCGCACCGGACCGTCCACGGCCGGGTCGAGGTCGACCACGTCGGTGCACACGGCGTCGAGGAACGCCCGGTCGTGACTGGCCACGACGACGGTGCCGGTCATCCCGCGCAGCTGCTCCTCCAGGAACCCGGCCGCGTCGTCGTCCAGGTGGTTGGTCGGCTCGTCCAGCACCAGCGCGGACGGTCGGCGCACCAGCAGCGCGGTGAGCGCCAGCCGGGCGCGCTGACCACCGGAGAGCGCCGCGAGAGGTCGGTCCGGCGCGACCGCGGCCAGGCCGAGACCGGCGAGCACCACCTCGGCGCGCCGGTCGGCGTCCCACGCGTCCTGGCGCTGGGCGTCGTCCAGGCGGTCGGCGTACTCGGCGAGCACGCCCTCGTCCTCGGGCGACTCGGCGAGCAGCCCGGCGAGCCGGTCCAGTTCGGCGAGGGTGCGGCGGGCGTCGGCGAGCGCGTCGGCCAGCACGTCGCCGACGGTCGCGCCCGGGTCGAACGGCATCTCCTGGTACAGGAAGCCGAGGTCGGCCGGGCGGACGACGCTGCCGGAGTCGGGCCGGTCGACGCCCGCGAGCAGGCGCAGCAACGTGCTCTTGCCGACGCCGTTCTCGCCGATCAGGCCGATGCGGTGGCCGGGGGCCGCGGTGAGCGACACGCCGTCGAGCACGCGGCGGTCACCGAGGACGCGCACCACCTCGTGGGCGATGAGGGCAGCGGGCAGGGTGGATCGAGACATGCGGGGAACCTCGGACGTGGTGAGGACACGGCGGTGCCGTGTGGAGGAAACGGGGGAGCACGACATGGCCACGTCGGCGGCGCGCTCGCGCGCTCGGCCGGTGGCCTGCGACCCCGGGCTCACCCGGAGATGTCGTCTTCACCCACCACTTGGAGGTTCCTCCCGGAACTCGATTCGTCCGCCGTGGACGATAGCAGGGCCACCGCGCCCCTCCACCGGGGTTTCCGCGCCGGCCACTTCTGCCGGTCCTCCTGCGTTGACCGACCACGCTCCGACGCGGTGTGCTTGGCGCCATGGAGCAGACTGGAGAGCGCCCGTTCACGCTGGCGCGGGTGTTCGACGTGGTGGACCCCGCGACCGGCCCGGGTTTCGCCGCCGACCACCCGAGGGTGCCGGACGAGGCCGAGCGCCGGAACCTGGTGGCCTACCTGGAGAGCGGCGCCCGCGTCCTCGTCACGCCGACCCTGCTGACCGACGTGGTGGAGCCCGCCCGCGGCGCGGTGGTGCCGACGAACTTCCTCACCGACGGCACCTGGGTGTGGACCGACACGGTGACCTACTACCTGGAACACCACTCCCTGGCACCGGAACCGGACCTCCTGGCCCACGTCAACGCCCACCTCCCCACGGCCGCACCGGTCGACGCGGCCACCGCCCAACGCGCCGTAGCGTTCGTGCTGAGCCCTTCCGACGACGCCGCCCCGGTGTGGCGAGCCCGCTGACACTCCACAACGCCCTCGTTCCGCCGCGGCTCGGGTAGCGCTTTCGTTGCCCACCAAGGCTTTCCTGGGCTAGTGGCGACACCGTGCGATCCGAACGCCGTGCCCGCCGACGGGTGGCGGGCACGGTCCTTTGTGGACGTTCTGGACGGTGTCCGCTACCGGCCGTAGAAGAGCGCGCCGAACGCCGGCGCGAGCGCGCGGACCGCGCGGTGGTCGCGGTTGCGGCGCAGGACCGCGGCCAACCGGCGCAGGTCGGTCACCACGGTGGCCGAGCCGATGGTCGCGGCCTGCGGGACCATCAGCGACGCCAGGTCGCAGGACCGCTCCAGGTTCCCGGCCGCGGCGTGCGCCAACGCCTGTCGCGCGCCGAAGCGGAGTCGGGCGCGGACCGCGGTGATCGGGATGCGGTCGATCTCCCGGTCCAGCACCTCCGCGGCCTCGCGCGGCCGGCCCAGGTCGTACAGGCACCACCCGGTGGTCACCGCCACCGGGTCCGGCACGTGCGTCGTGCCGACGGTGGGTCCGTCGTCCCGTTGCGCGGCCGCCGTCCGCAGGTGCTCGGCCGCCTGCTCCAGCGCCCGCATGGCCGACCTGTGGTCGGCCGCGAGGGCGTGCCCCTGCGCTTCGCGCTGCGCGGCCAGCCCGAGGATCCGGGCCGGGGTGCCGGGCACCTTCCCGGCCTGGGCGGCGTAGGCGATGGTCGCGTCGGCGTCGCCGTCGTACATCGTCACGAGCGCCCGGCGGACCAGCGCGTACCCGGCGGTGTGCGGATCGCCCGCCTCCTCCGCGGTGCGCACCGCCTCGCCGGTCCACCACGCGGCGGCGCCGGTGTCACCCGCCTCCTGCGCCATCCAGCCGGCGAACTCGGTCATCCGGGCCAGCAGCAGACCCAGTGCGACCCGGGTCGCGGGATCGCGGGTGTCCGTCGCGGCCGACCGCACCTCCCTCACCTGGTCGACCACCGCGGGCAGGACGACCTCCGGCGGGCACACCTGCCCGAGCCCCCGCAGCGAGTCGAACCTGCTCCGGTGGTGGGCGAGGTTCTCCTCGGCGCGCCGGGGATCCGGGACGGGCACGCCCCGCGTCAGCGCCCCGATCAGGGCGGCGCCGCCCAGCAGCACGTTGCGCCGGCCGAGGCCGGTGCGGCCCTCGTCGTCCCGGGGCTCGGAGGCCCTCGCCTCCTCCGCGCCGCGGGCGAGTGCGAACAGCCGACCGCCGGCCTCGAGCGCGGCGTCGCACTGCCGCGCGAAGTCCGCCGACGGCTTCTGCTTGCCGGTCTCCACCCGGCTCACGTAGCCCTTGCTGTAGTGGATCTCCTCCGCGAAGGCGCTCAGCGACCTGCCCTGCGCCTCGCGCAACGCGCGCATCCGCAGACCGAAAGCGTCGAAAGTGGACCGCAACACAGGGCTCCAATCCGGATGACCGATCGAACTCGACAGCACTGATTCTGCCGATCACGGCGGTGGTCGCACAGGTGTTTACCGATGCCGGTCGGCACCGGAAACGGTAAACGCGCGCCGGTGGTGATCGAGGCTAATCCACCCCGTCGGGCCACGTCCAACCGGCCTGGACACGTCCAGTGGGCAGATAAAGGACACCGCGCAGGACGCGGAAATAGGAAACAGGAAACACCTCCGTACCGGCCGGTAGGAGTTGGCACGACGCGTATCTCTCCGATAAGAATTCGCAGCATCACCACGCCGCTAGCCCATCCGGGAACAACGCGGCCTCGATCAGTGCAATTAACCCCGAGAGGTGAACCCTCAGTGACGACGACTGTGTTCCTCAACTACCGGGCGGCCGACGAGCCGTTCGGCACGGCCCTGGTCGACCGGGAACTCTCCAGGCGTTTCGGTTCCGACGCGGTGTTCCGCGCCGCGAAGTCGATCCCGCTCGGAGCGGACTGGGAGCGGCGCATGTTCGAGGCGGTGGCCGAGTCCACGGCGCTCCTGGTCGTGATGGGTCGCACCTGGCCCGGCGTCGACCTCGACGGCCGGTCGCTGCTCGAGGACCCGGCCGACTTCGTCCGCCGGGAGATCCTGCTGGCCTTCGACCTGGGCAAGATCGTCGTACCGGTCCGCCTAGGCCGGTCGAGGCCGCTTCGGGAGGAGTTGCCCGACGTCTTGGCGGCCCTGGTCGAGTGCCAGGACGTGGAGGTGCGCTTCCGCAACGCCGAGGCCGACCTCGACAACCTCGCGGAGCGGCTGGCCGAGGTCGTCCCCGCGCTGCCCGAGCCCGTGCCGCAGGTGGCTCCCCGCACCACGATCACCATCTCGGACGTCTCGGGGAGCAACGTGCAGGCCCAGGAGACCTTCACCAACACCGGCACCTTCACGATGGGCGCCATCCGGAACGACTGGCGCGGTGCCCGGTGACCGAGGAGGCACCGGCCGACCTGATCGACCCGGCGCCGGACGAAGAACCGGCGTCCACCCTGGTCGACGACGCGCCGGAGTCCCGGGACGAGATGCTCGCGCTCATCGGCAGCGACCGCCACGGCCGGGCCTACGACCAGGCGATGCAAGCCTCGGTCGTCGTGCGGAAGGTCCTGGGCTCCCACGTCTTCGCCGCCCACAACGTCGCCATCTACGGCGACTTCGTCAACGGACAGGGCTCGGCCCGAACGGCGCGCAAGCGGCAGGCACGCGCGCGGCCGATCGAGCAGGCGGAGATCGACGCGGTCGCCCTCTACGTGCGTCCGGAGGACTTCGACAACGGAGTGATGATGCTCCGGGACGTGAACGTGGTGGTCGTGGCGGATCCGGGGAAGACCGGGCGCCGGGCTCGGGCGGTCGCGATGCTCACCGAGGTTCTCGGCGAGGAGGCCCGGGCGGGTCTCGTGGAGCTCCCCACGAGTGCGCTCGGCACTCGGCCCTGGCAGCCGCCCGGCACCGCACGGGGATTGCTGGTGCACGACGAACCGTTCCAGGGCAAGTACGCCGCGCACCGGCTGGACGACGCGTGGCTCGCGCAGGCGTCGTACGCGCTGGGGGAACAGGAGAGGTTCCTCGTCGTGGTGACCGGCGTGCCGGAGGGCGTGCTGGCCGGGACGGCGGGCCGGCAGGCGCACGTGCTGGAGGGGCTGGCGCTGCCCGACCCCCTGGAGATCGTGCGCCGGGCGGTGCTCGCCGAGTACCCGGGGTTGACCGCGGAGCGGTACGAGGCGTTGATCACGCCCACCACGCTCCGCGACCTGGTGGCCGAGCGGAACGACCCGCTCTTCGCGAACCGCGCGGCGAGCGCCGTGATCGCCTCGCTCAAGGCGGGCTCCGACCTGCGGTCGGACCTGGCGCGGCTGCGCAACCCGCAGGAGCAGGCGCGGGAGTGGCTCGGCGCGGACCCCGAGTTGTCCGAGATCGCGCTGGTGGTCACCACCGCGGTGCTGGACGAGTCCACCTACCTGCGGATCTCCGAGGCCGCGTTGTCGCTGTCCAAGTCGCTCGGCGGCAGCTCACGTACGAACCTCCGCTTCTGGCGGATGCTCGAAGCGGAGCGCAAGTGGATCGAGCGCGACACCTCCGCCGACGGCCGGGGAACGCTGCGGTTCCGCCACGAAGACCTGCGGCAGGCCGTGCTCGTGCAGACCTGGCTCCGGCTCGACGGCGGGAGGTCTGCGGTCGTGCGGTGGTTGACCAGGTTGGCGAGCCACGCCGATGTGGATGTGCACGCCAAGGCGACGGACGCGGCGGCCCTGCTGACCGCCGTGGACTTCGACTTCGGTGTGCATCACATCCTGGTGCCCTGGGCGGGGAGCAGTTCCCTGACGTTGCGCCAGAACGCCGCCCTCGCCGCCAACGCCGCCGGAGTGCTGAGCGGTCGCACGGACGCCTTCTGGGACCGGTTGGTGCGGTGGGCCGACGAACCCGACTCGACCGCCCGATCCCGGCACCTCGCCGAGACGGCGGCGTTGGCGGCGGGCGGTTCCCTCGGCGCCGCCGAGCCGGGCAGAGCGCTCGCGATTCTGCGCACCGTCGTGCGCGGTCCGCAGTGGGCAACGCTCAGCGCGGTGTCGATCGGCGCGCGGACGCTGCTGGACGCCGGTGTCACGGCGCCGCTGCTGCGCGCCCTCGCGGAGTGGAGCGAGGGTTCCTCGGAGGAGCCCTCGGTGGCGAAGGCGCTGACCGTGTTCACCTACGTGGTGCGGCGCGTCGTCGGGCCGGGTTCGCTCCCGGTGCTGCTGCGGGAGTACGAGCGGCACGACGACCTGCTGATCGAACTGTGGGGGCGGGCACTGGCCTGCGCGCCCGCCCGGGAACTGGCCGAGGGCGCGTTGCGCGGGTGGGTCGACGCCACGGTGCGGGAGCCCGACGCGCAGGACGCGGTGCTCGACCTGGTCGCGGGCGTCTCGGACCGCGGTCCGGACGACCACCTCGCGATCGACGCCCTGCTGGAGTGCTGGGCGCTCGACCCCGACGCCACGGCGGCGGCGGAACTCCTGTACCGACTGCGCTACTTGGAGGAGATGGGCGCGTGACCAACGAGACGTACGACCCGCTGGTGAGGCAGTGGAGGGGCATCGGGCTGAGGTTCGGCTCCGCGCGGGGCGCGGCGCCGGGCACGGCGCTGGTGCTGGAGCACCCCGGAGGTCGGCTCGACGTCGTGCCGCCGGGTCGACAGGTGCCCCGGCGCTGGTGGGGTGGGCACCGCGCGGCCTACCTGGTCGACACGACCCGGCACCGGCTCTCGGTGTCGTTCGAGACGCCGAGCGCCGACGGGTGGGAGTTCGTCGTCACCGTGCGGTTCAGCTGCCAGGTCGTGGACCCGGTCGTGGTGCCGCACCTCCCGTACCGGGACGTGGCGGGCTCCCTCCAGGGTGCGATCACCGACCGGGTCCGACCGGTCCTGCGCCGGATGGACGCCCTGGCGACCGCCGAGGCCGAAGCCGAGGTGACCCGGCTGGTGCAGCACGGCCAGTCGCCTCCCGGCTTCGCGCTGTCGGCGTTCGCCGCCGAGGTCGACCACCCGCGGGGAGACCTGGCCGAGGCCCGGCGCCAATCGGTGGTCGACAGGTTCAAGCGCACGGAGGCGCGCTCGGTCGTGACCGGCGACCGCGCCGACCTGGCCGCGCACCTCCTCACCAGACCCGACGCCGACCCCGTCGCCGTCCTGAAGGCGGTGAACGAGGCGCTGGGGCAGGACTTCAAGAACGAGCTGGAGTACATCGAGATGGCGAAGGGGACCCTGAGTCAGGCGGTCCTGGCGCAACTCCTGGCGCAAAGGATGAACCTGGGCACGCAGGCTTCGCCGCGGACCCCGATCAGGCCGGTACTCCGCCGCCGGTCCAAGGAGAAGAAGACCGATCCGCCCGCCCTCGAGGCCGGGGACCGGAACCGGGACGAGAACCCTTGACCACCGAGGACTTCCGCACCGGTCGCGGCACCGGTGGGACGAAGGAGGAGTGGTGAGCGAGCCACAGTCGTGGCAGGTCGAAATGAGCAAACCTCCACCGGCCGGTCGGTCGAGCACCCGGCTCGAAGACCGGCCGGCACCGGAGGTCGAGGAAGAAACCGTTGTCCCCCAAGAGGATCGGCGGACGGTCGGCACCGTTTGGTCGGTCGTGGCACGGGTGGTCGGCGGGTGCGTCCGCGCCGGGTGGCGCAACCGCGACGTCGTGCTGAAGCGGAAGAAGCCCCTCGGGATCGCCGCGGCCGGGGTGCTGCTGTTGTTGACCGGTCGCACGCTGGTCGGCACCCCGGTGGACACGGCGGGTGCCACGGTTCGGTGCCCGAGTGAGGTCGGCCGGTACTTCGCCTCGCCGGGTGGTGAGGCGACGTTGGTCAAGGCGTACCGGACCCGGTCGTTCGTCGTGGTGGTGTGCCAGGACTCCGCCGGGGGGCTGCACTACGACGGCCGCAAACGGGACGCGCCGCCGGGGTCCGACACGCACATCGCGTTGCCGGCCGAGGCCGCCCCGCCCGGGCACGTGGCGCGGAACGGGTCCGTCGAGTACCGGATCTCCGACGGCGGCCTGGTGGTGCGCAGTTCGGGGGCGGTCGTCGTGGACGAGGTGGCGACGCCGTTCTCACCGTGACGCGCCTCCCCAGCGCACACCCGAGGCGAAACCCGGCGTCGGGTGGTCGAACCCGACGCGGAGGTCGCCGACGGAGTCCACGTCGGCACCCGGTCCCACCACGAGCGGGTCCTCGACCTCGTGGTGCAGGACGTCGGCGAGCACGGTCACCCCACCGGGCGCCGCGCCCGGTGGGAACCGCACCCGGAGGTCCAGCGCGGCGCACGGGTGGCGCGGCACGTGCACGAAGTACGACGCCGGCACGTGGTGCGCGGGCAGTCGGACGAGCAGCGCGTACTCGTGGAACTCGCCGGCGCGCAGGGTCCGGGGCAGCGTGAGCACCAGCCCGAGTCGCGTGGACGACTCGGGCGCGCCGATCCGCAGCGCGCCGCCGTGGAAGACCTGGAACGCGGCGCGCTCGGCGAGGTCCGCCGCCGAACAGCCCGGCACCGCCAGGGAGAGCCGCAGTTCGGACACCTCCGCCACGGCCACGATCCGGCGCGCCTCCAGCAGTTGTGCGCGCGGCCGGTCCAGCACCAGCGTCCGGGACAGGTGGTCGGTCCACCAGGCGGCGCGCGGCCGCGGCGCGGTCGGGTCGTGCAGCGCGCCCGCCAGTGCCGCGACGCCGCGGTCGGCCCACCGGCGCGCGGTCCGCTCGACCACCCCGCGCACGGCGGCGAACTCCTCCATCCGACGTCGGTAGGTCGCGTCGACCGCGCCGAGGTTGAAGGCCGCGCCGAGCACCGCCCGCTGGTAGGAGGGGAACCGGACCATGGCCCGGTCCAGCGCGTCGATCACCTTGGCCCGCACGGTCGTGACCACGTCGGAGGGCGCGACCTCGAACACCCGCCTCGCCAGGCCGCCCACCCGCTGCGGCAACCGCGCGTCGTACAGGCCGAGGCCCCGCCGCAACGCCCGCAACTCGACGTCCAGGTGACCGGCGGGGTGGTCGGCCGGCACCGGGTGGGTCACGCCGAGCGGCCGCATGCGCCCCAGTCTCACCGGCCGCTCGACACCGTGTCGAGCGGCCGAATCGGTGTCAGCCGGCGCAGTCCGGGGTTTGGTCGACGGTCAGGGGTGGGCTGTAGTCGTCGGTTCCGTCGTAGCCGTTGAACACGACCACCTGGCGGGTGGCGGTGGTGGACAGGGTCGGGGTGGGGAAGTGCCAGGTGACGGTGTCCTCCGTGGTGGTCTCCTCCACCTCCTCCACCCTCGTCCAGTTCCAGCCCGGGCCCGTGTAGCGGTACAGGGTTCCGTCTTCGACCATGTGGTCCATGCCCTGGGGGCGGCCGTCGGGGAGGGGGAAGCCGGTGGTGGCGTTGTCGTCGGAGTCGATGAAGACCCTTCGGTGGGTGAAGTCGCGGAGGAAGGTGGCCGTGTAGGTGGCCGTGGTCGGGGTCAGGCACGCCAACGGGGTGTGGATGGACTCGGTCGGGGTGGTCACCGTGGACGGGGCGCCGAGGGGTGAGACGTTGCCCGCGGCGTCCCTGGCGCGGACGGTGAAGGTGTAGGTGTGGCCGGGTTCCAGGTCGGTGGCCGTGTACGCGGTGTCGTAGGTGGTGCCGATCGGGGCCCCGTCGCGCAGGACCTCGTAGCCGACGACGGCGACGTTGTCGCGGGAGCGGTTCCAGCGGACCACGGCTTGGTTCGGGCCGGCGGAGGTGCGGGTGTAGCGCGGCGCGGTGGGCGCGGTGTGGTCGGCCACGCCCGCCACCTGGCCGATCTCGCCGTCCCAGTAGGACGCCAGGGTGTTCCACGGGAACGGGTCGTGTGCGCGTTCGGTGACGTAGACGTAGCCCGCGCCGTGGGTTTTGCTGCGGGCCACCGCGGTCGCCATGTCGGCCTCGGTCGGCACGTCGTAGACCAGGTGCCAGAACTTGCGGCGGTCGCGGGTCGCGCGTTCCCACGCGGGTGGCGAATAGGCCAGGTAGGACTGGAAGTCGCCCTCGAACGACAGGATCGTGTCGGCCACGTCGGCGTAGCAGCGGTCGACCGGGCGGCCCGGGTTGATCACCAGGTAGGCATCCGGGTGCTCCTCGCGGATCCGGTCGGCGATCTCGGCGTAGCGGTCGACGTGCTCGTCGTCCGGGCCGCACGTCGGCAGCGTCTGGTCGAGGAACACGCCGTCCACGCCGCGGTCGCCGTAGAGGTCGTACCACTCCTCGACGTCCTGCTCGACCTGGTCCTCCCACGCGTCGGCGGTGGTCAGGCCGGTCCGGGTGGGGTGCGCGCCCTGGCCGAGGTCCACGCCGAGGTAGCCCGTGTCGACGTACACCAGCGCCTTCGCGCCCGAGTCGTGCACGGTGCCGATCGCGTCCGCCCACGCCCGGTCGAACGGCGCCTCCGGTCTGCTCTCGCTGCCGTTCACCACGATGATCCCGGTCGTCGGCCGGTTCTGGGCGAGTCGGCGGAACAGGGTCCGGCCCTCGGCGGTCGCCGGGCTCCAGTACGCCGGCACCGCGGCGCGCTGCTCCGGTGCCGCGGTGCCCGCCGGCGCGGGCGCCAGCAGGGTCACCGCCATGAGGGCCACTCCCACCCGCGCCGAGACCGTCCTGAGGCGCGTCATGCAACCCAGTGTTCGGCAACCCGCCGTCGCCCACAATCCCGCGAACGCCCGGCCGGGTGTTAGGCCTATCAGTGGCCGCGTGCCGGTCGCACGGCGGTGTTCACCGGCCGAGGTCGCCGACCAGCGACTCCGGGCGGTCGCGCCGGACGTGCAGGTCCCAGTAGTGCTCGGCCACCGCCTCGGGGCCGATCACCTCGGGGGTGAAGTCGAGCCGGCCGGGCGCCGAGGTGAGCGCGACGTGCGGGACGCTGCCCTCGATCAGCGCGCCGATGTTCACCACGCCGACGTGCACGCCCTTCGCGGCGAGGGCGCTGTGGAGAGTGTGCGCGTAGTTGCGCAACGCGGCCTGCGCCATGCCCATGTTGCCCAGGTGGGGCGTCGGGTGGAGGCCGGACTGGCCGCCGGTGAACAGGATCGTGCCGTCGCCCCGGGCCGTCATGGCGGGCAGCACGGCGCGGACCAGCGCGACCGCGGTCAGCACGAAGCGGTCGAGCAGTGGGCGGAGGTTGTCCGGGGTGACGTCGAGGGCGGACGCGATGCCCACGTCCGCGGTGCCGCCGCCCGGGCTGAACGCGACGACGTCGATCCGGCCGAACCGCGCGGTGATCTCCTCGGTGACGGCGGCGATCCGGTCGCGGTCGTAGACGTCGGCGGTGAAGCCGACGGCCTCGACGCCGTCGGCGGCCAGTCGCGCGGTGAGGTCGTCCAGGGTGGCCCCGGTGCGGGCGACGAGCGCGACGCGGAAGCCTTCGCGGCCGAAGCGGCGGGCGAGCGCCAGGCCCAGCACGGGGCCGGCGCCGAGGAGGGCGAGGGTGGGTGCCACGGGTCGAGTCCTTCGCGGTCGACTGAAGTTGAGGTCATCCTCGACTACGACGCCTGAGCCTACGCACAACCTGAGGCGGTCCTCAAGTTTGTTAGGGTGCGGCCCATGACCACGCGAGCCAGACCGCTGCGCAAGGACGCCCGGCGCAACCGGGACCGGCTGGTCGAGTCCGCCCGCGCGCTGTTCGCGCGGCAGGGGCTCGACGTCGCGCTGGAGGAGATCGCCCGCGCCGCCGGGGTGAGCATCGGCACGCTCTACAACCACTTCCCGCGGCGCGCGGACCTCGTGGAGGAGGTGTTCGCGGACCGGGTGGACACCGTGGCGCGGATCGCCGAGCACGCGCTGACGCTCGAACCGTGGCCGGGCCTGGTGCACTTCCTGGAGCGGGTCTGCGAGTTGCAGGCGGCCGACCGGGGCTACAACGAGCTGGTGTCGCGACCCGCCGGGGCGCACCGGCACGGGTACGAGCTGATGTCGCGGATCCTCGCGCGGGCCAAGGAGGACGGCGCGCTGCGGGCCGACATCACGCTGGAGGACATGGCTTTCGTGACGTGGGGTACCTCGCGCACGGTCGAGGCGGTGGGCGCGGTGCGGCCGGAGCTGTGGCGGCGGCACCTGGCGATCCTGCTCGACGGCCTGCGCGCGGACGCCGCGCACCCGCTGCCCGAACCGCCGATGCGGCCCGAGGAACTGGCCCGGGTGCTGCGCGGCGACTGCTGAACGCGCGAACGGGGCGGTCGCGCCAAGACGACCGCCCCGCTCCTCACGGGTGGATCAGCAGGCGCCCTGGTCCTGCCAGACCGCCCAGGAGCCCGGCGCGCCGGGCTCCGCGCCCGACGAGTACCAGGTGGACTTCCACTTGTGACCGTTGTACGACACCACGTCGTCCGGCACGTAGGACGCGGAGGAGCTCCACGCCTGGACGCCGCCGCAGCCCGGCTCGCCGCCGCCGGTGACGGTCAGCGTGTAGGTGGCCGAGTGCGAGGTGGAGCCCGCGCCGTTGACCGTGATCGAGTACGTGCCCGCGGTCACCGTCGAGCCGACCGAGACCGTCGCCGTGGACGACGAGCCGGACTGGACGGAGGACGGGCTGAACGAGACCGTCACGCCGCTCGGCTGACCCGACGCCGACAGGGCCACGCTCTGCGCCTGACCCGAGACGGTCGCGGTGTTCACGGTGAACGAGCCGGACGCGCCCGTGCCGACCGAACCCGAGGACGGGCTCAGCGACACCGAGAAGTCGTTCGACGTGTCACCGGGGACGGTCAGCGAGTACGTCGCCGTCTTGGTCGCGGTGCCCGCGCCCCGGACGGTGATGGTGTACGAGCCCGCCGACACCGACGAGCCGACCGAGACCGTCGCCGTGGACGACGAGCCGGACTGGACGGTCGCCGGGCTGAACGACACGGTGACGCCGTTCGGCTGGCCGGTCGCGGTCAGCGCCACGCTCTGGGCCGAACCGGACGTCGTGGTGGTGTTCACCGCGAACGTGCCGGACGAGCCGGGCGTGACCGTGCCCGAGGACGGGCTGACCGACAGCGAGAAGTCGCTCGCCGGCGTGTCGCTCACGGCCTGCTTCCAGATCGTGTACGCGACGCCGTCCGCGCTGCGGTCCAACGCGGTGGCGTTGATGTTCGACGTCGTGTCGCACGAGCTGTGGTAGCACGAGTCGTACGCCGCGTTGGCCGTGCCGCCCCACTTCTGGGCCTCGGCGCTGCTCTTGCGCGCCGACGCGCCGGTGGCGTACCCCGAGGACGGGATGCCGGCGTTCTGGAAGGAGTAGTCGTCGGAGCGGCCCGCGCCCTCGACGTTCTCCTGCGGCGCCAGGTTCAGCGACGTCCAGTACTCCTTGAGCGGCGCCGCGACGGCGGTGCTGATGTTGTTGATGAAGTAGCCGCCGTTGCGCGAGGCCACCATGTCGAAGTTGTAGTACGCCTTGATGGCGCTCCGCTGCGCGGAGGTCAACCGGCCGACGTAGAACTTGGAGCCGTTGAGGCCCTGTTCCTCGTCGGTCCACCAGGCGAACCGGACGTGCTTGGTCATGGTGGGGTTCTTGGCGGCCAGCTGGAGGGCGTTCTCCAGCAGGGTGGCCGAGCCGGACCCGTTGTCGTTGATGCCGGGTCCCGCCGAGACGCTGTCCAGGTGCGAGCCGAACATGATCGTCTGGTTGGCGTCGCCGCCGGGCCAGTCCGCGATCAGGTTGTTCGACACGTAGGTGCATCCGGTGCAGCTCTGCTCGGTGACCTGGTAACCGGCCGCCGTGAGCTTGCCCTTGATGTAGGCCACCGACTGGGTGTACCCGCTGCTCCCGGCGCGCCGGTTGCCACCGCTGCTGTTCGCGATCTGGTTCAGCTGCGTCAGGTGCGCCTGAACCGCGGCCACGTCGATGTTGGGCGCCGCCAACGCCGCGGCGCCCGTCGTTCCGGCGGGCCGCTCCGCTCCGGTCGCCAGCGCGGGTCCCGCCGACGTGGTGACCCAGGCGAGGGCCGCCAGGGCGACCGCCGCACCCAGGATTCTGTGCTTCATCCGATGCTCCTTGTGAGGCAGGGAAAAGCCGACCGCACCCGCCCTCGCAGGAATTGGCGGCCTGGTTGGGATGCGGTCGAACCAGCGAAGCGTCGCACCCGCACGGCGTACCGAGGTAGGGCTTCCGGTAGGTACCGGCCGGCCCGATCTCCGGTCACACTCTGGGGTTGCCTTCCGCGCCGGTCAGCGCACGACGACCGTGTGGTCGCGGCGCGGCACCAGTTCGCCGACCACCGGCGCGCCCGGCACCTCGCCCGCCACCAGCAGCCCGCCGGAGGTCTGCGCGTCGGCCAGCAGCAGGGCGTCGGCGTCCGCGACGAAGTCCACGTGCGGCGCCACCCAGTCCAGGTTGCGCCGCGTGCCGCCGCTGACGTAGCCGGCCGCCGCCGACTCCCGCGCGCCGTCCAGGTAGGGCACGGCGGAGGAGTCGAGCACCGCGGTCACCCCGCTGGCCCGCGCGAGCTTGTGCAGGTGCCCCAGCAGTCCGAAGCCGGTGACGTCGGTCGCGCACACCGCGCCCGCGTCCACGGCGGCCCGCGCGGCGTCGCGGTTGAGCGTCGTCATCACCGCGATCGCCTCGGGGAAGGTGTCGCCGGTCGCCTTGTGCCGGTTGTTCAGCACGCCGAGGCCGAGCGGTTTGGTCAGCGACAGCGGCACGCCCGCGACGCCCGTCGAGTTGCGCAGGAGCTTCGCCGGGTCGACCACGCCGGTGACCGCGAGGCCGTACTTCGGCTCCGGGTCGTCCACGCTGTGCCCGCCCGCGAGGTGGCACCCGGCCTCGGTCGCGATGTCCAGACCACCGCGCAGCACCTCGGACACCAGCTCGAGTGGCAGCCGGTCGCGCGGCCAGCCCAGCAGGTTCAGCGCGACGACCGGGGTGCCGCCCATGGCGTAGACGTCGGACAGCGCGTTCGCCGCCGCGATCCGGCCCCAGTCGTAGGCGTCGTCCACCACGGGCGGGAAGAAGTCGGTGGTGGCGACCAGGGCCAGGCCCTCGCGCAGCCGCACCACGGCCGCGTCGTCACCGGTCTCGAGGCCGACGAGCAGTGCGCCGTGCGGGTCGCGCGGGGTGCGGGCGAGACCCGCCACGACCTGCTCCAGCTCGCCGGGAGGGATCTTGCAGGCACAGCCGCCGCCGTGCGCGAATTGGGTTAATCGAAGGGCCACAAGGCAGTGTGGCATGATCGACCGATGCCGCGAGGAGGCGTACCCGGCCTGGTGGCCGGCTCGGTCTTCAACACCGTTGAGCGTCAGGTCCAGCCGCTGGCGGGTTCGATTCCCGTCCGCCTCCGCCACCGCGTCCGATGACCGACCCGCGTCGACTCGTGCCCCGCACGGACGCCGTGCTCGCCTCGCCCCGGTTGGCCGACGCGCTCCGGGCGCACGGCCGTGCCGCGGTCAAGGCGGCGATCGTGGCCGCGCAGCACCGGATCCGGGCCGGGGAGGTGCCGCCGGACCGGGTGGTGGACGAGGCGCTCGCCGGGTTGCGGACGGGACCGACGCCGGTGCTCAACGCGACCGGCGTGCTGGTGCACACCAACCTCGGCCGCGCGCCGCTCTCCGCCGCCGCCCGGGACGCCGTGGTGGCCGCGTCCGGCGCCACGGACGTGGAGTTCGACCTGCGCACGGGCGTGCGCCGGCGGCGCGGGGAGAGCACGCTGGACGCGCTGCGGTCGGCCGTGCCGGACGCGGGCGACGTGCACGTGGTGAACAACAACGCGGCCGCGTTGTTGTTGTGCGCCTTGGTGTTGGCCGCCGGCCGGGAGATCGTGGTCAGCCGCGGCGAACTGGTCGAGATCGGCGACGGGTTCCGGATTCCGGACCTGCTGAGCTCGTCGGGCGCGCGGTTGCGCGAGGTCGGCACGACCAACCGGACCGCCGTGCGCGACTACGCGGACGCGGTGGGCCCGGACACCGGGTTCGTGCTGCGGGTGCACCCGTCGAACTACCGCGTCACCGGGTTCGCGGGCACCCCGGAGGTCGCCGAGCTGACCGGCCTCGGCGTGCCGCTGGTGGTGGACGTCGGCTCGGGACTGCTGCGCCCCCACCCGGCGCTGCCCGACGAGCCGGACGCGACCTCGGTGCTGCGGGCCGGCGCGACGCTGGTGACGGCGAGCGCCGACAAGCTGCTGGGCGGGCCGCAGGCGGGGTTGCTGCTGGGCGAGGCCGCCCTGGTCGAACGGCTGCGCCGGCACCCGGCGGCCCGCGCGCTGCGCGTGGACAAGCTGACCCTCGCGGCGCTGGAGGCCACCGTGCGCGGGCCGCGCCCGCCGGTGGTCGAGGCGCTGGAGGCGGAGCCGGGCGTGCTGCGCGAGCGGGCCGTCCGCATGGCCGAAGTCCTTGCCGCGCAAGGGGTCGACGTCGAGGTCGTGCCGTCGGTGGCGGTGGTCGGCGGCGGTGGCGCGCCCGGCGTGGAGCTGCCGAGCACGGCGGTGGGGCTGCCCGAGCGGTACGCGGCGGCGCTGCGGCTCGGCGCGCCGCCGGTGGTGGGTCGGGTCGAGCGCGGCCGGTGCCTGCTGGACCTGCGCACGCTGGCGGCGGCCGACGACGACCGGGTGGTCGAGGCGGTGCTGGCGTGCCGGTGATCGGTCTGGGCGCGCGTGGTCGGGTGGTGGCGCGGTGCACGTGATCGCGACCGCCGGGCACGTCGACCACGGCAAGTCGACGCTGGTCCGGTCGCTGACCGGGATGGAGCCGGACCGGTGGGCGCAGGAGCGGCGGCGCGGGCTGACCATCGACCTCGGGTTCGCCTGGACGAGCCTGCCCGGTGGGGGAGAGGTGGCGTTCGTCGACGTGCCGGGGCACGAGCGGTTCGTGCCGAACATGCTGGCCGGGGTGGGTTCGGTGCCCGCGGTGCTGTTCGTGGTGGCGGCCGACGCGCCCTGGATGCCGCAGGCCGCCGAGCACCTGGCCGCCCTGGACGCGCTCGGCGTGCGACACGGGCTGCTCGTGGTGACCCGCGCCGACCTGGCCGACCCCGCGCCGATCCGGGCGGACGCGCTGGCCCGGATCGCCCGCACGACCCTGGGTCCGGTGCCCTCGGTGGTCTCGCCCGGAGGTGATCTGCGCGCCGCCGTCGAGGAGTTGGTCCGCGGCCTGCCGGCACCGGACGTGACGGCCGACGTGCGGCTGTGGGTGGACCGGTCCTTCACCGTCGCGGGCGCGGGGACCGTGGTCACCGGCACGCTCCAGGCGGGCACCCTGCGCGCCGGCGACGAGCTGGTGCTCAACGGTGGACGGGTCGCGGTGCGCGGGCTCCAGGCGTTGGGTCGCGCGCGTGACGAGGTGCCGGCGCTCGCCCGGGTCGCGGTGAACCTGCGCGGCGTCGCGCGGGACGCGGTGCGGCGCGGTGACGCGCTGCTGACCCCGGGCGCCTGGCGGTCGGCCGAGGTGGTGGACGTCGCGGTGCCGGACCTGCCGCGCCAGGTGGTGCTGCACGTCGGGTCGGCGGCGGTGCCCGTGCGGGTGCACCGGCGTGGCGCGGCCGGCGGACGGCTGGTGCTGGGCCGACCGCTGCCGCTGCGGGTGGGCGACCGGGTGCTGCTGCGCGACCCGGGTGGGCGGCGGGTCGTCGGCGCGGACGTGCTGGACGTGGACCGCTTGGGCCGTCGGGTGTTCCTGCGTGCCGACGAGTGGAAGGCGTTGGGGCGCACCGGGATCAACGTCGTCGGCGACTGGTACGCGGACGAGGCCGGGTGGCGGGCCGCGGTCGACCGGACGCGGGAGGTGCTGACCGGGTGGCGCGCGGCGAACCCGGTCGACGCCCCGCCGGCGGAAACCCTGCGGAGCGCGCTCCGGCTGCCCGACCCGGAGTTGGTCGCGCCGCTCGTGGCCGCCGCCGGACCGCCCGCGCGGCAATTGCCCGAATACCTGGAAAAGGCCCTGGAGGCGTTGGCTTCGGATTTCCGAACGACGCCGTTCCGGGCTCCCGACGCGGTCCGACTGGCCGAACTCGGATTGGGGTCGCGGGAAATAGCGGCGGCCGTTCGGGCGGGTCGACTGGTGAAGGTGGCCGAACGGGTGGTGCTGGCCCCGGACGCGGTCGAGCGCGCCGCGCGGGCGCTGTCCGGAATACCGCAGCCGTTCACCACGAGCCGGGCGAGGCAGGAGTGGGACACCTCGCGGCGGGTCGCGCTCGCGCTACTGGACCTCCTCGACCGGCGCGGTGTGACGGAGCGGCTGCCGGACGACACGCGTCAGCTCCGGTAGCAGCCACCCGGCCATCGCCAGCACGAAACCGCCGGTCAGCGCGATGAGCCAAGGCGTGGCAGGCTCGAGCGCCGCGCCCACCGCGAAGAACAGCGCGCGCCCGACCAGCCACCGGGTGACCGGCCCCTCGCCCGCGAAGCACCCGCACGGCGCGCCGGGCGAGCGTCGGCGCAGCACCACCAGATAACCCGCGAACCCCGCGTAGAGCACCGCAACCGGGTACGGCGTGACGAATACCGAAACGGCGACCACCAGTTCCAGAAACGCGAGCGCCCGTCTGTTCCGGCGGTGCCCGAATGCGGCCGACAAGAGCAACAGCGCACCACCCGCGGCGATCACACCGGAAACGTAGTGAGCCGGCGGGCGGTCGGGTAACCGGCATCCGGTGGAAAGGGGTGCGGACCCGGTTGATGGGAATCCCGGCGTGCTCTAGCGTCGGGCGACGTGACCACGGCACAGCGGCTGGACCTGGTGGCGCCGAGCGGTGACCGGGTCGCCATCGCGCTGCCCGGCGACCGACCCGTCTCCAGCGTGGCCGCCGCGGTGCGGTTCGCGGGCGGCTCGTACGGCACCGGCTTCCAGATCGGGCCGCGCGGCTACCACGACTTCGCGTGCGCGCACGTCGCGCCGGCCCGGACCACCGACCGGATCCTGGTGCACGGCAGGGAGGTCGTCGTCGCCGAGGCGCGCGACGGCGAGTCCTCGCTGGCCACCCTCGTCGGCGTGCACCACGAGTTGATGACCGTCTACGCGGGTCCCGCGCCGCGCCGCGACCGCGTCTTCGCGCTGTTCGACTCGCTGCGCGTGGAGGACCGGGTGGAGGGCATGGTCGTCCGGCCGCGCACGGCGACGTTGCTGGACACCATGAGCGAGAACGTCGTGGTGGTGGTGAAGGACTTCGGCTCGGTGTCGGTGCCCGGCCCGACGCAGGCGCGCCAACTCGTGCCGGCGCACGCGGGCGCGAAGACCCGGCACGGCGAGGTGTGGAAGACCCCGCTGCCCGGCGTGGCCGCGTCGACCAGGCTCGCCGACCACGTGTTCGTGGTGGGGTTCGCCCGGGGCGCGGCCGAGGTGCACTTCTCCGACTCGGCGGCGCGCACCGACCGCGAGCGGTTGGACTGGCTCGACGGCCTCGAGGTCGTCTGGAGCGCCGGGTGAGCGCGTCGACGGCGTTCGACGTGATCACGTGGGCCGCGATCCTGCTGCTGTTCCTGGGTTTGGCCGCGGTGCTGCGCGAGGTCCGGTTGCTGCGCGCGGTCGTGGCCCGCGACGCCGGCGGTTTCACCGCCGCGCCACCGGATCTGGTGCTGGGGCCGCGGTTCGCCGGCCGCGTCGTGCTGGCGGCGGACTCCGGGTGCCCGCTGTGCGTGGCGGTGTCCCGGCGGCTGCCCGGCGCGGTGCTGCTGACCCACGAGCCCGAGTCGGTGTGGACCACCCCGCTGGAGGTCGTGCGCGACCGCGAGGCGTGGCGGGTGGTCTCCCACCTCGCGCCGCCGGTGCTCATGCTGGTCGGCGCGGACGGTCGGGTGGCGCGCCTGGTGCTGCCGGTGCGCGAGGAGCAGGTGGACGAGGTGCTCGACGAGTGGGGGGTGCGCGATGTCGCTCGCGTTCGACCTGATTCCTGACCACGACGCGGGAAGCGGCCGCAGCGCGGCCCTGCGCGACTTCAAGCCCGTGGGGCGCAGGCGGACCGTGCTCAAGGCGGTTGCGCTCGGCGCGCTCACCATCGGGTCCTCGGTGCTGACCTGGCCGGGCCGGGCCCGCGCGGAGACCGGGCCGAACGCGTTGCAGGGCTGGGACCGCACGGACTGCCGCGACGCCTACCCCAACGGCTACGACCAGGATCCCGACACCAGCGGCCAGTACGTCGGCACGTACGCGGCCTGCTACGCGGGTTCGTGGCGCAGCAGTGACTTCTGCGTCGCGGGCTGGCACAAGTACGGCACCGTCAACGACGGCGACGTGCAGGTCGACCACACGCCGATCTCCACCGCGTGCGGCACCGTGACGACGAAGAACGCCTGGCGCTGGGCCACTCCCGACGGCAAGGTCTACCGCTGTTCCGACGGTTTCAGCACGTACTGGGTCGACGGCGCGGGCAACACCTACCTGACCATCTGCCGGGCCCAGGTCTGATGCGCTGGCACCCCCTGGTCGTCGCGGGCGCGCTCGTGGCGGCGTCGTTCGCGGGCGCGCTGGTCGTGCCCTGGCTGTTCCTCGGCGCGCTCGCCGGGTTGGCGACCTCCGGCTCCACTTGAAGCCGGAACTCGGCCTTCGTGCTGAGCTCGCCGGTCTGGCGAGGGACGACACCCGCGCTGGCGTTCCAGGCCGGCCTGCTCGTCGGAGGCGTGCTGAGCGCCACCGTCCTCGTGGTCGTGGGCTCGGTGCTGCGCGCGCCGCTGCCACCGGTCGCGCGCTGGTCGCTGGTCGCGGTCGCGCTGGTCGCCGTGCTGCTCAAGGAACTGCGCGTGCTGCGGTTCACGCTGCCGGAGAACCGCCGCCTGGTGCCGGAGAGCGTGTTCCGCCTGGGCCGCCTGCTGGGACCGCTCCAGTTCGGCGTCGAGATGGGCACCGGCGCGCGCACGTACCTGCCGAGCGGCCTGCCCTACCTGGCGGCGGCGGCCGTGCTGCTCACCGCGCCGCTGCCGGGCGCGCTGCTGGTGGGCGCGGGTTTCGGCCTCGGCCGGGCGCTGATGACCACGGCGAACCTGCGCTACCCCGGCAACTGGGACCTCCAGTGGGGCCGCTACTCGTCCCGGCTCGCGCTGCTGCTGGGCGTCGCGTTCGTGGTGGTGCTGTCGGGCGCGGCCTGGTCCACGACGGCCTGAGCCGAGGCCTGACGGCGCCGGCCCCGGGTCGAGCGGGCACCGGGGAGCGCGGTGGCCCGGGGTCGGCACCGGACGGGCCGGTGTGGTGCCGGGGGCCGCGCGGTCGGCGGCCCCCGGCTGAACCGTCACGCGGTCTGATAGGCCCGGATCACCGTTTGGGTCACCGAGTTGCCGTCCGCGTCGCGCGCGGTGATGCGCAACGACGTGAAGCCCGGCGCGCTCGGGTGCCGGACCAGGGCGACGCCGGCGCCCGTCGCGTCGGTCACGGTCGGCGCGGTGCGCCACGTCGCGCCGTCGTCCGCCGACGACTCGACCTTCACCGCGGTGATCCGGGTCGCGGGCGTGCCCGGCTGGTGCTGGGCGAACACCCGGATCGGGAACACCCGGCCCGCGGGCGCCCGACCCTGCTCGTCCACCTCGGCCGCCGTGCGCACCACGAGCAGCGGCGCGGGTTTCGGGTCGGCCGCGCCCGCCTCGTGGAACGTCCACGTGACGTCCGCGTGCGTGCCGATGACGGACCACGGCACGGCCCGGTCGGCCTGCGCGCGCAACGTGTACACGCCGGGTGAGTCCGGGATGTCGAACACCGCGGTGCCCGCCGTCTCCCGCACGCCCAGCGACACGCCGTCCCGGGACAGCTCGGTCCGACCGGTCGCCGCGGCCGGCAGCAGGGTGAAGTGGTCGGGGTCGCCGCCGGACAGCAGGGTCAGGTCGACGGAGAACGTCCCGCCCGTCCGGAACACCCCGAAGCCCAGACCCGCCGAGCCGAACGCCGGTCCGACCGGCGCGCGGTTCCAGTTCGTCCGGTACCGGCCCGGTCGGTAGGTCCGGTAGGACACGCTGTTCTCCACGTCGGAGGCGTCCGGCGGGAACATCGCGGTCAGGTGCTGCCACGTCGTGTCGGCCGCCGCGGTGTAGAACTCGGTGCGCCTGCTCGGGATCGTGATCGGGTAGGCCTGGTAGATCCCGCTGTTCGCGCCCGGCGAGTCGATCAGCGCGTAGTCGCCGCGTAACCCCAGGGTCGGCGCGCCCTGGGCGTAGTAGCGGGCGTCGACCCGCGCCAGGTCGCGGTCACGCGCGGTGAACCGGCCGGTCGGGATGCCGCCCCGGTTGACGAAGGCCAGGTGGTAGACGGTGTCCGGCGCGGTCAGCGTGGCCCGGTAGACCAGCGAGAACACGTGGTCGGTGACCTGGCGCCCGGAGGGCACGAGGTAGACGTGCTGGTCCGGCTGGGAGAACCAGCCCAGCGGCGAGGTCCGGTCACCCTTCGCGTCGCCCGACACCAGCAGCAGTTCGCCCAGCAGGAACCGGGCGTCGGTCCGGTCGACCCGCGTGGTGAGCGGCAGCCCGCCGGTGGCGTCCAGCGTCACGGCCGTCGCGCCGCCGACGGTCACCTCCGGCCGGGCCAGCAGCGTCACGTCGCCCTGGTCGGACAGCTCGACCGCGGTGAAGTCGTAGCGCCCCTTGGGCAACCGTGCGAGACCCGTGCCGTCCGCGACCCGCACGCCGACGGCCGCGCCGGTCGCGTTGTCGACCGCCTTGACCACCGCGGACGCGGACTTCCCGGTGCGGCCCTTGACGGTCACCCGCACGTCGTAGCTCTCGGCCTCCAGCACGGCGGTCAGCGCGGTGCGCACCACCACGCCGTCGGCGGTCGCGGTGAGCCGACCGCCGTGCCGTCCCGCCGGCTGTCCCACCGGGTTCGCCGACACGGTCACCTGCGCGGTGCCGTGCACCGGCACGACGACCTCGCGCGCGGACGCGGTGAACAGCGCGGAGTCCGTGGCCAGCGCCAGGGTCACCGGCCGGTCGCCGTCGTTGCGGTAGGTCACGGGCTTGGCCGCGACCGGGGCGTACGGCCAGGTGACGAACCCGAAGCCGAGGCCGGCGCCGAGCGCGGCCACCGGTTGCGCGACGGCGCGGGCGGCGTCCACCCGGCCCGCGCCCTGCTCGAACACGTCCGCGGTGGGCTTCGCGGTGCTCACCAGCGCGGGCTTGAGCCGGTCGGCGGCCCAGCCGGGTTGCCGCTGCGCCACCAGGGCCGCCGCGCCCGCGACGTGCGGCGCGGCCATCGAGGTGCCGGACAGGGCGGCGTAGTGGTCGTCCACCGGCGCGGTGTCGCCGGCGGGGGTGCCGACGACCCGGGCGGAGACGATGTCGCTGCCGGGCGCGGCGAGGTCCGGTTTGACCGCGTAGTCGCGCAACCGGGGTCGGCGCGGCGAGAACGGGCTGGTGGTGTCCTGCTTCGTCACGCTGCCGACGGCCAGCGCCGCGTCGGCCGCCGCCGGCGAGGTGACCGAGGCCAGCGGGTCCGGCCCGTCCAGCGCGCGGTCGTTGCCCGCCGCCACCACGAACAGGGTGCCGTAGCGGGCGGTGAGACCGTTCAGGGCGCGCGAAACCGGGTCGGTGCCGTCGCTGTACCCGCCGCCGAGGCTGAGGTTCACCACCCTGGCCTTGGGCGCGATCCACTCCATGCCCGCGATCACCGCGGAGTCCGGGCACCCGTTGGCCGTGCACACCTTGCCGTCGACGAGGCTCGCGTCCGGCGCGACTCCCCGGTACTTCCCGCCGGAGGCCGCACCGGTGCCGGCGATGATGCCCGCGACGTGCGTGCCGTGGCCGACGAGGTCGGCGGGCCCGGTGCCGGTGAAGTCGGCGCGCTCCAGCACCTTGCCCGCCAGGTCCGGGTGGTGGTCGTCCACGCCGGTGTCCAGCACGCCCACCGTGACACCCGCGCCGGTCGCGCCGGCCCGCCACGCCTCGGGCGCGCCGATCTGCGGCACGCTGACGTCCAGCGTCGGCCGGGCCACCCCGTCCAGCCAGACCGACGCCCGGGAAGTCGTGAACCAGCCCCAGAAACCGGCGCCCGGCCGCAGTGCCGCGCCGTCCACGCTGCGCAGCGGCCGCACGTCGGTGGCGGGCACCTCGGCCGGCGTGGCGTCGGTGACGATCACCGGCGTCGGCGCGTCCGGACGCAGCTTCGTCACGTCGAACAGCCGGGGGTCGACCCGACCCGAGTCGACCAGCGGCAGCGCGTCCGACGGGATCACCCGGTCACCGTCGCGCAGGAACCCGACGTGCTCCCGACCGGGTCTGGGCCGCACCTCGACCGCCGTGCCGCCGTTCGGCCCCGGTAACAGCCGCAACCGGTCGCCGGTGATGAGCGTGACGGTCGCACCGCCGTCGCCCTCGGGCGTCGTCGGTGCCGCCCGGCCGGTGCCGCCGGCGACCACACCGGCCACCAGCACCGCGACCACCGCGACGCTTGTCCTTGTCCTCCACCGCATCTGCGTTCTCCATCCCACCGCGGATCCCGGGCCGACGCCCGGTCGCGCACAACGCTACGGCCGGAGGCGGTCCGCGCACCGGGGTTCGCCGCCGCGTGCCCGCAGTGCCCGCGAACCCGCGCGGGCGATGATGGGTGGTCCGGAGGCGCCTGCGCCGCGTGCCCGCAGTGCCCGCGAACCCGCGCGCGGTGATGATGGGCGGTCCGGACGCACCTGCACCGCATGCCCGCAGTGCCCGCGAACCCGCGCGTGGTGACCGCGGATGACCGGTTCGGAGCGGAGCGTGTCGCTCGGCGGTCGTGCGCGCTAGGGTCGGCGGATGGGAAGGATCGCCGTCTCCGCGCTCGTCCTGCTCGCGGCCCTCGTCGGGGTCGCCGCGCCGGCCTCCGCCGCGCCCGCCGACACCGGGCGGACGAAGCAGTGCGTGTTCACCCCCACGCCGGAGAACCCGGCCGCCAAACCGGTGCGACCGCCCAGCCCCACCGCGTCGACCAGGGGCCGGGCCACCGCCGTCCTCGTCACGAACTACGGCCCGGTGGTGATCGAACTCGACCGGGCGAACGCGTCCTGCGCCGTGCACAACTTCGCGCACCTCGTGCGCAATCTGTTCTACGACAACACCCAGTGCTTCCGGCTGACGAACTCGCCCCGGCTCGGCGTCCTCCAGTGCGGTGACGTCTACCGCGCCGAGGAGGGCGGACCCGGCTACCGGTTCGCCGACGAGGTGACCGGCGCCGAGACCTACCCGCGCGGCACGGTGGCGATGGGCAACCAGGGCCCGGGCACGAACGGCAGCGAGTTCTTCCTCGTGCACTCGCACGCGAACATCGCGCCCGTCTACAGCGTCCTGGGCCGCGTGACGCGCGGGTTGGACACGCTGGACCGGATCGTCGCGGCCGGCATCGCGGGCGACGCCCAGGACGGCCTGCCCCGGCACCCGGTGCGCGTCCTGTGGGCGTTCACGTTCTGAGGACCGGCGTCCTCAGAGGACCGGCGGGTAAACTCCCCGGGGTGAAGGGACGCATCGGGGTCTTCTACGACGGCACGTGGTTCGCGTACCTGAGCGATTTCTACGCGACCGCGCACCCGAGGGCGGCCCGGATCGCGCTCGACGGCTTCCACGACGCGCTCCGCTGGCACGTCCACACCACGACCGGCCTGCCGCTCGAGGCGTGCCCGGTGCTCGCCGCGCACTACGTCCGCGGCCGGATCGAGACCCCGGCCGCCTCGTTCGACGCGGTGCTGGCCTCGGCCGGCGTCGTGCGGCACGACCTCCCGCTGCACGGCGGCAAGGAGAAGGGCGTGGACGTCCACCTCGCGCTGGAGGTGTGGGAGAGCGCCACCACCCTGCCGCTGGAGTGGGTCGTGCTGGTCACCGGCGACGCCGACTTCGCCCCGCTGGCCTCCCGGCTGACCGCGCGCGGCGTGCGGGTCCTGGTGCCGGTGGTCGACGTGCCGTCCACGCCCGTGCCGCCCGCGTGGACACCCCGCACCGCCGCACCGCTGCGCGCCGCCGCGACCGCCACCCCCGGCTTCGACGCCCTGTTCGCCCCGACGGACCGTCCCGACTACCCGCTGCGCCGACCGTTCGTGCGGTCCGCGGAGGTCGTCGCCTCGGCACCGGGCTCGCCGCGCGGCAGGCGCCGGGGCACGGTGACCGGCTGGCGCTCCGGCCAACCGCACGGCTTCATCACCGACTCGCGCGGCGCGTCGTGGTTCACCTCGCGCGACGACCTGCCCGAGGGCCACACCATGCTCCCGACGGGCACCCCGGTGTCGTTCACCGGCTCGCCGACCCCGACACCGGGCCGCAAGTACCCGAGGGCGCACGCGATCCGCACCGAGTGATCGTGCCCGCGGGGCGCAGGTGTCCACTGTGGACTTGTGGTCAGCCGGGCACGAGTTCGAGAACCGCGGTCATCGCGATGGCCTCGTGCGCGAACCTGATCTCGTGCGTTCCCCGCCACCCGTCCTCGAACCCGATCTTCGCCACCCTGGTCTCGATCTCCTCGAACCCGTTCCACACCGAGGCGACCAGCCGGATGGTGATGTCGATCGTCTGGCCGGGGGACGTGGCGACGTCGAGCACCTGGACGGCATCGGGCCGCCACGGTCGGGCGGGTTCGACGGCGATCTCACGATTCTTCGTGCAGTCCCGGTCGAACAGCGCGACGCGACTGTCCCCGTTGCGCGCGAAACCCCACCCGCACACGTCGACGTCGTCGTCGGAGTCCACCCGGATCTCGACGAGCCGGATCCCGACCTTCCCCCGCTGCCGCTCGCACTTCCGGACCGGGTAGTCGACCGACTGACCGGCTCCGGTCGTGGTGTTGTCCTCGATGTCGGTCAGTCGGTAGAAGATCGGAGCGCCCGGCGACGACGCCGAGTAGTTCCCGCCGTCGGCGATGTAGGCCTTCACCGCGTCCAGGCCGTCGAAGGAGCGCGCGGCGTCGGCGCCGGAACCGCCGAGGATGTACCCGCTGAACCGGGTGTTGCGCAACGCGGACTCGTGCCAGGCGCCCGCGCCGCCGTCGACGGTCGTCAACCCGAAGTTCCAGCCGAGCTTGGCGTTGAGCGCCGCCGTCACCTCGTTACCGGCGTAGGTCGATTCGAACGCGATCACCGCCGTGCGGCCGTAGGCGACGGAGGACACGTAGGCGGGTGAGGCGCCCAGCAGTCGGTCGACCTCGTCGCGAGGCGCGTCGGGGGCGAAGAACCCGGCGGGTGTCGCGGGTTTGTCCACGTCGACGGTGAAGTAGGTCTGGGTGAACCTGATCAGTGCCCGGCTGCGGACCGAGGTGTCGCTCCACTTGAAGTCCACGCCGACCCGTGCCGTCCCGGCCACGCCCGCACCCGCGCCCAGGAACAGGCCGACCTGGTCGGCCTGGGTGATCTCCATGCTGTCCCAGTGCAGATCGGCGGCCGTCGCGCCGGACGTGCCGGAGCCGAGCAGGCCGGCGAGCGAATCGCGGTAGGCCGACAGGCTCGGGTTCGGCAAGGTCGCCGAATGCGTTCCGGCGAGCTGTAGCTGAGTGGAGATGGAATAGGTCAGCGGCGCGCGGGGAAGGCCCGTCGACGGCACGAACTGCCGGCTGTCCGCCGAATCGGGACGCAGGATCGAACCGGGGTAGAGCCAATCCGACGCGGGATCGAGCGTGGCGACCTTGTCCCGCGCCGCGGAACGCTGTTCGGTCGTCGTGGTGCACCGGTACTGGTCCGCGACCGCCGCGATCGGCTTTTCGGTCACGGTGCAGGCCGTCGCCGAGGCGAACACGAGAATTGCGGACAACGCGCCGATCACGGCCCTGTCGCTCACGCCGGTGAGATCGGGCGCGGAGTAGACCGCGTTACGCCGAGTGGGGTGTCCGGCGCATTCATCGTGACGGATCAATTCCGCAAAGGAATTTATTCCATTCGCGGTGGGGTCGACCGCGCGATGGCGACGTCGACCCCACCGGGAACGGGCACGTCGGTCGTCCGTCCACAACGGACGGACGACCTCGTCACGGCGGCAGCGGGGCGGTCACCCGGCCAGGGCGGGCGACGAGGGCGTAGGCGAGCCAGGAGGCGATGCGGGCTCCGAAGATGCCGCACGTCATGGCGACCGCGCCGGTGCCGCCCAGGGACGCCAGGGGTGCGAACACCGCGCCGAACAGGAAGCCCGTGCTGCCGAACAGGGCCGCGGCGGTGCCGGCGTTCGCCGGGTGGCGTTCCAGGGCCAGCGCGGTGGCGTTGGGGGAGGCCAGGCCGCCGCTCATGATGGTCAGGAACAGGATCGGCAGGAAGACCGCCAGCGGTGCGTGCAGCAGGGCGGCGACGGTGGCGACGGCACTCGCGCCGACCGCCACCAGCGACTCCGCGACGAGCAGCTGCTCCGGGGTGAAGCGGCGCAGCAGCAACGAGTTGAGCCAGCCTCCCAGGACCAGGCCCACCGAGTTCACCGCGAAGATCAGCGAGAACACCTGCGGGCTGACGCCGTAGCCGCCCTCCAGGACGAACGCGCTGATCGAGATGTAGACGAACAGCGCGATGCTGCCGATGCTCGTGCCGAGCGTGCAGCCGACGAACATCCGGTCCCGCACCACCGCCGCGTACCCGGCGCGCGCCCGGCGCAGGCCGCCCGCGTGCCGCAGACCCGGCACCAGCGTTTCCGGCAGCGCCACCACCGCGATCAGCAGCAGCGCCGAGATCGCGGCCAGCACGACGAACAGCCCGCGCCAGTCGGTGACGTAGAGCAGCTGCCCGCCGAGCACCGGCGCGACGATCGGCGCGGACCCGCCGACGAGCATCAGCAGCGACAGGATCCGCGCCATCCGGCGACCCTCGTAGAGGTCCCGGACCATCGCCTCGACCACGACCATGCCCGCCGACCCGGCCAGCCCCTGCACCAGCCGCAGCAGGACCAGCGTCGTGATCGACGGCGCGGTGGCGCACAGCAGTGACGCCACCGCGTACGTCGCCACGCCGATCAGCAGCGGCCGCTTCCGGCCGACCCGGTCGCTCAGCGGTCCGATGAACAGCTGCCCCACGGCCAGTCCGACCATGCAGGCCGAGATGCTCCACTGGGCGGCGTCCTCGGACGCGTGTAACTGGCGGGCCAACGCCGGCAGCGCCGGCAGGTACAGGTCGATGGACAGCGGTCCGAAGGTCGAGAGCGCACCGAGCAGCAACAGCAGCCGGCGGGTCCGGACGACCGGTGGCGCCTCGACACCGGGTTCGCTCACGCGCGCCCGCTCATCGGCGCCGCCGGGCGAGCAGCAGCCGGGCCCGCGGGTCCACGAACGCGCGCAGACTCGTGCCCGCCAGGTTCAGCAGGAACACGAACAGCGCGATCGTCAACCCGGGGAACAGCACCATCGTCGGGTGGTCCTGGAGGTAGGTGCGCCCGTCGGCGACCATGTTCCCCCAGGTGGCGGTGGGCGGTGAGATGCCGAGCCCGAGGAAGCTCAGCGAGCCGTCGATGAGCATCGCGCCCGCCGACAGCAGCACGCACTGCACGACCGCCAGCGGCAGCGTGTTCGGCAGCACGTGCACGGCCAGGATCTTCCACGGGCCCATCCCGGACACCCGCGCCGCGTTCACGTACGGGCGGGCGGCCAGGCCGAGCACGCGGCTGCGGATGATCCGCGCCGTGTACGGGGTGAAGATGATGGTGACGGCGAGCAGTTCGCTCGCCATGCCCGGTCCGACGACGACCGCGAACACGATCGCCAGGATGATCGACGGGAACGCCATCCACGCGTCCACGATCCGCATGATCACCGTGCCGGCCTTGGTGAAGAACCCCGCGACCAGCCCGATGAACGTGCCGAGCGTGGCGGCGCACGCGGTGATCAGCAGCGTCATCCCGATGGACACCCGGCCGGCGGACGCCCAGCGGGCGAACAGGTCCCGGCCGTACTTGTCGGTGCCCATGGGGTGCTCGCCCGACGGCGGCAGCAGCCGGTTCGCCGGGTCGGGCGCGTTCGGGTCGGGCAGGAGCAACGGCAGCACGAGGACCAGCAGCGTGATGCCGACGAGCAGCCCGCCCGCGACCACCAGGGTCGCGTTGCGGCGGACGAACGAGCGGGACCGGGACGTGGCCGGTGCGACCACGTCCCCGACGGGCACGGCCGTCATGACACCCTCACCTTCGGGTCGATCAGCGCGTACGCGAGGTCGACGAGCAGGTTCACCACGACGAACAGGAACGCGACGAACATGACCCCGCCCTGGATGAGCGGGAAGTCGCGGGCGTAGACGGCGCCGAGCAGCATGGTGCCGAGACCCGGGATGACGAAGATGCTCTCGATCACCACGACGCCGCCGATCAGCGAGGCGAAGTTCAACCCCACCGTGGTGAGCACCGGCAGCATCGAGTTGGGCAGCACGTGCCGCAGCATGATCCGCCGCTCGCCGACGCCCTTGGCCCGCGCGGTGCGCAGGTAGAGCTGCGACAGCTCGCCCAGCACGCTCTCCTCCATGGTGATGGTGAGGAACGCGGTCTGGCCGATCACGAGGACCGTCAACGGCAGCGCCAACTGGCTGATCGCGGTGACCGGGTCCTCGAACAGCGGCGTGTAGCCGCTGGTCGGGAACCACCCGAGGGTCAGCGCGAACAGGTAGACCGCCAGCAGCGCCAACCAGAACTCCGGCAGCGCGAGCCCGAACTGGGCGGCCCGGTTGACGAACCGGGCCACCCGGTTGTGCGGCGACACGGTGGCCCAGGTGACGATCAGCACGGTCAGCAGGAAGCTGATGACCGTGCCGAGCACCGCCAGGGTCAGCGTCGGCGCGATGTGGTCGAGGATCATCTGCGGCACCGGCAGCTGGTACTTGATCGACGTGCCGAAGTCGCCCGTCAGCACGTTTCCCAGCCAGTGCAGGTACTGCTCGGGCAGCGGCCCGGTCAGCCCGAGATCCCGGCGGAGCCGTTCGAGTTGCTCCGGGTCGGCCTTGGTGCCGAGCAGCACCTGGGCCGGGTCGCCCGGAATGGACCGCAGGAGGAAGAACAGCACGGTGCCGACCACGAACAGCACGATGACGAGATCGCGCAACCGGCGGAGTACGACCGCTGCCACCGGGGTTACCCCGCCAGCCAGACGTCGGCGAACTCCATGCCCCAACCGCTGTAACCCTTGACCTTCGCGCTGTAGGCCACATAGGACCGACCGTTGTACAGCGTGATGGTGGGCAGGTTCTGCGCGGTGAACTCCTGGATCTTGTCGATCGCCTTGCTCTGGTCCTCCGGCGTGGTCGCCGAGTTGTACGCGGTGAGCAGCGGCGCGAGCTGGTCCCTGGGGTAGCCCATGTTGTCCAGACCCTGCACGT
This sequence comes from Actinosynnema sp. NPDC020468, assembly GCF_040642015.1. Taxonomy (NCBI): domain Bacteria; kingdom Bacillati; phylum Actinomycetota; class Actinomycetes; order Pseudonocardiales; family Pseudonocardiaceae; genus Actinosynnema; species Actinosynnema sp. NPDC020468. Next base: position 16,396 of record NZ_JBFAEO010000057.1, on the reverse strand, counting down.
TGTCGCTGTAGGACGGAACCGGCGGGTTCGCGTCGTCCATCAGGGCCAGCACGTCCCAGCTGTTCGGCTCGTTGTTCTTGCGGCCGATCAGCGTCGCGAAGTCGTAGCTGTCGATGGTCGCCGTGATGCCGATCTTCTGGAGCTCGCTCTGCACCAGCACCAGCGCGTCCTTGAACTGCGGGAACTCGTCGGTCGTGATCATCCGCACGCTCTGCCCGGCGGTGAGGCCGGCGGCCGCGAACAGCTCCTTGGCGCGCTGCGGGTCGTGCTTGGACCACGTGGCCTTGCCCGCTTCGGAGTACATGGCCTTGTTCGTCTCCGCGGCGAACGCGCCGTTGTTCGGCGACACCAGGTCCGGCACGCCCTGCGAGGCCATGATCGCGGACTTGTCCACGATCAGGTTCATCGCCTCGCGCGCCTCGGGCTTGGCGAAGATCGACCCGGAGTTGTGGTTGAGCGCGAGGTACTGGATGTTCGCGGTGCCCTCGAGGCCGACCTTCAGCGTGTCGTTCCGCTTGACCTGGTCGTACTGGTCGTTGGACGCCTCGGCCACGTCGATGATCCCGGTCTGGAGACCGTTGAGCACCGCGTCGGAGTCGGCGACGACCTTGAACGTGATCGTGTCCAGGTAGGCGTTCTTCTTGCCGGAGTAGCCGCTCGACTCGCCGCTGGGCGGCTGGTACTTGTCGTTGCGCTCCAGCACGACCTCCTGGCCCGGCGTCCAGGACTTCACCTTGTACGGGCCGGTGCCGATCGCCTTGTCGCGGGGGATGCCGGTGGGTCCGGCGGCGGCGATGTCGGCTTCCCGGCGGATGCCGCTGCCGTGGCTCGCGGCCATCAGCGCCACGAGGTTGAACGGCGCGGAGAGGGTCACCAGCACGGTGTTCTCGTCCGGCGCGGTGATGTCCTTGAGCACGGGCTTGAGGGAGCCCGCGTAGCTGCCCTTGCCCACCCAGTACTTCAGCGAGGCGACGGCGTCCGACGACTTCAGCGGAGAGCCGTCGGAGAACACGATCCCCTTGCGGAGGGTGAACGTGTAGCTCAGGCCGTCGTCGCCCTTCTTGTACGATTCGGCCAGCACGGGCTTCGGCTGGTAGTCGGCGTTGATGGTGACGAGTTGCTCGAACACCTCGTGGCCGATGTAGGTGACCCCGGCGTTGGTGTTCTGGACGGTGTCCAGCGAGGCGGGGTCCTGAGCGAGGCGGACGTTCAGGTTTCCCCCTCGCTTGGCGGGGCCGGCCTCGTCGGCGGACTGGGTCCGGGGCGTTGCACAGGCCCCCAGCACCAGCCCTATTGCGGCGAGGGCGGCGATCCTGTGCCTGGGACGTGTGGCGGTGCGCTCCATTGCGGCTCCTATTGCCTGATTCCGCAGGTCGGTGGCCGAGAACGTAATCCGGCCCACAGGGGGCGCACAGACGTCGGTGTCGGGTTTTCTGTCACTGAGGCGAAGTGGCCCCCGACCCCACCACCCACTGTGGACAGACGCGCGCCGGCACTGCACACTGCCCCGCAACCCTTGATAGTGGAGCTGTTTGGGGTACAGAATCGTCGGATCCGGGGTCGTGCCGGCCGGCGGAAGGGATGACACCCGTGTCGCTACTGGAGATCGATCGCCTCTCCGTCGGAGTCCTCTCCGACGAGGTCGCCACCGAACTGGTGCACGAACTGACGCTGAGTCTCGATTCAGGGGAAACCCTGTGCGTGGTCGGCGAGTCCGGCAGCGGCAAGACGGTCACCGTGCTCTCCGTGATCAGGCTGTTGGAATTCGTGACGTCGGTGCGCACCACCGGAGCGGTCCGGCTGGACGACGTCGACCTCACCGAGTTGAGCGCCGCGCAGATGCGCTCGTACCGCGGACGCCGGATCGGCATGGTGTTCCAGGAGGCGTTGGACTCGCTCAACCCGGCCCAGCGGATCGGCGCGCAGCTCGGAGAGGCGTTCCCCGCGCCGCCGGGCGGACGCGGCGACCACCGCGCCGAAGGCCGTGCCCGAGCGCTGGACCTGCTGAAGGAGGTGGGTTTCGCCGATCCGGAGCGGATCGCGAACCTCTACCCGCACCAGCTGTCCGGCGGCATGCAGCAGCGCGTGATGATCGCGATGGCCCTGATGGCGGGCCCGGACCTGCTGCTCGCCGACGAGCCGACCACCGCGCTGGACGTGACCACGCAGGCCGAGATCCTGCGGCTGTTCCGCACCGTGCAGCGGGAGCACCGGATGGCGTGCGTGTTCATCACGCACGACATGGGTGTCGCGGCCGAGATCGCGGACCGGATCGCGGTGCTCTACGCGGGCCGGCTGGTCGAGGTCGGACCGGCCGCGCAGGTGCTCGGCTCGCCGAAGCACCGCTACACACGGGCACTGGTCGAGTGCGTTCCGCAGATCGGCGTGCGCCGTGCCGAGGGTCTGCCGTCCATCGCGGGATCGGTTCCGGAGCCCGCGAACCAGTTCGCCGGCTGCCGGTTCGCGCCGCGCTGCGCGCACAGCTCGGACCGCTGCCGGGTGGACGAGCCGCCGCTGGTGACCGTCGACGGGGTCGAGGTCGCGTGCTGGAACCCCGGTGTCGGACCGGTCGACCTGCCGCTGGCGGAACCGGTCGCGGCACCCGCGGCGGCGGAGGCGGACGAGGACTCCGCGCCGTTGCTGGAGATCGACGGCGTGCGGCGCGCGTTCGTCACCCGCAGTGGACGTTCCGGTGGTCTGCTCGGCCTGCGCCGGCGCGAGCGGATGGCCGCGGTCGACGGGGTGAGCCTGAGCATCCGGCCGGGCGAGTTCTTCGGCCTGGTGGGCGAATCCGGTAGCGGGAAGACCACGCTCGGTCAGCTCGTCGCGGCGTTGGACCACCCCACGGAGGGCACGATCACCGTGGCGGGCCAACGGCACACGCCGCGTGGACTGGAGGGCGACGCCCGCGCGTTCCGCCGCACGGTCCAGCTGGTCTTCCAGGACCCGCAGGGTTCGCTCGACCCCCGGCACACCATCGGCCGGATCATCGCCGAGCCGCTGCGCGAGCTGACCGACCTGCGCGGCGCCGCGTTGCGTCGACGCGTGGAGACGCTCCTGGACGAGGTGGGTCTGCCGAAGTCCATCATCGACCGGATTCCGGCGCAGATCTCCGGCGGCCAGCGTCAACGCGTGGCGATCGCACGGGCCCTCGCGCCCGAGCCGCGGCTGATCATCGCCGACGAGCCGACCTCCGCGCTCGACGTGTCGGTGCAGGGCCAGGTGATGAACCTGCTGCTGGACCTGCGCCGCGAGCACGACCTCGGCTTCCTGTTCATCACCCACAACCTGAGCCTGATCCTGTCCGTCGCGGACCGGGTCGGCGTGATGAAGAACGGCAAGCTGCTGGAGGTCGGCACGCCCGAGGAGATCGCGGCCGACCCGAAGCACGAGTACACCCGGACCCTGCTGGCCGCCAACCCCGGCCTCACCCCGCCCGCCCGCGAGTCCGCGCCGCAGCCGGTCTCGCCCGAGTGACAGCAGGAAGTGGTGTAGTGCAGCCCAATCCCGTGCCCCTTCCCACCCACCGGTTCGACGACCCGCTGATCGCCGACGGACCGCCCGGTTTCGCGATCGGGTCGTTCGCCGACCTCGCGCCGTGGTCGGACGCGTCGTACCCGCACCGGCACGAGTTCTACGAGCTGGTGTGCGTGACCGGCGGGTCGGGCACCCACGTGATCGACTTCGTGCCCTACGAGGTCGCGCCGGTGACCCTGTACTTCATCGCGCCCGGCCAGGTGCAGTTCTGGGAGCGCCGGGCGCCGCTCGAGGGCCACGTGATGGTCTTCGTGGAGGAGTTCCTGGTGCCGCAGTACGGCGACCGGGTGTCGCCGCGGCAGTCCCTCGCGCTCGACCCGCTCGGCACCGGCCACGCGCTGCACCTGGACCCGGACCAGGTCGGCCCGGTCACCGAGCTGATCACCGCGATGGAGCGGGAGTACGGCCGCCCCGGCGGCGCGGACCTCTCGGTGTTGCAGGCCTACCTGCACATCCTGCTGGTGGAGATGCGCCGGCTGCACACCGACGCGGGCGCCCGGCGGGTGGAGGAGGACCGGGGCACCGCCCTGGCCCGCCACTACCTCCGGCTGGTCAGCGAGGAGCTGCCGCACGAGCAGACCGTGAGCGGGTACGCGAGCCGCATCGGGGTCACCTCGAAGCACCTCGCGGACGTGGTCAAGCGGACCACCGGCAAGCGACCCGCGGAGATCATCCGGGCCGCGTTGACAGTCGAGGCGAAGCGACTGCTGACGCACACGGACCTGACCGTGGCCCAGGTGTCCGAACGGCTCTCGTTCGACAACCCCTCGTACTTCGGGCGGTTCTTCAAGCGGGAGACCGGGATGAGCCCCGGCGAGTTCCGCAGGCACGCGGGCGGCGCGGATCACCTCCGTTCAGTGACACGCTCGCCGACCTGACGAGCTACCCCTACCCGGAGCGGCTGCATAGCGTCTGACCATGGACTCCTCAGTTGTGGCCATCAGGGCGCGGTTCGCCGAGCGCCGTGCCGAGCAGCTCCGTCCGTTGATCACCGAAGAGCTGGTGACCGAGTGGATCCGCGACCCGCGCGCGGTCAACCGGGAGCCGTCGAGCCTGCTGGCGCGGTTCCTCGACTCCCGACCGGCGGCCGAGCGGGTGTGCGTCTACGAGGCGACGCCGGGCGAGCGCTGGCAGCTCGCCCGGCCGCCGATCCGCCGCGGCGCGACCTACCGGCTCGCGGACCGGCGGGTGTTCGACAGCCTGGACGCGGCGCGCGAGGCGTGCCTGCGTCGGGAGCTGTTCGAGGTGTTCGGGTGGGGTGAGGCCCCGACCGACGCGGTGGACGGGCCGGAGCTGCGCCAGGACGGCCCGGTGCTGCTGGGCTACGCGGACCGGGTCAGCGCCTCGCCCGGCGAGCCGATCACGTTCATGGTCAGCGCCGAGGACGTCGCGGAGTACACCACCGAGCTGATCCGGCTCCGGCACACCGTCGACGCGCCCGACGGGCCGGGCGTGCGGGTGGAGCCGGTGCCGGACGCCTGGCTCGGCACCCACCGCGGCCACGTGCAGCGCACCAGGCTCGGCTCGCACATCGCGGTCCGCGACCCGCACGGCGTGACGGCCGGTGACGGCGGGTTCACGATCGCGGCGTACGTGTACCCGACCCACCTCACCGGCGGTCCGCAGTCGGTCGTGTCGCGGTGGAACGACGGGTCGCGCGGCTACGCGCTGGGCCTGGACGAGGAGGGCCGGCCGACCCTGTGGCTCGGCGACGGCACCCGGGACACCGCGGTCCGCCTCGACGCCCCGCTCGCGTTGCACCAGTGGCACGGCGTGGCGGCGAGCTACGACCCGGCGACCGGGCGTGCCGTCCTCGTCACCAAACCACTGGTGACCAGCGTGAACAGCCGGGTGAGCCCGATCGTGGTCGACGACCGGCCGCAGGTCGTCGAACAGCGGGTCGAGGCCGCGTTCACCCCCGCCGACCACGGCGACCTGCTCTTCGGCGCCCGCACGCCGGAGTCCGGGCACTACAACGGCAAGATCGAACGGCCGGGCCTGTGGCCGCACCCGCTGTCCCGGGCCGCGCTGCTCGCGGCCGTGTCGCGGGACCACGAGGCGCCGCTGCGCTGGGAGTTCGAACCCGGTCGGACCGCGGCCGACCTGGTGGTGCCGTGCGCCGGCCGACCGGGCCTCGACGGGCACCTGGTGAACCTGCCGGTGCGCGGCGTGACCGGGCGCCACTTCAGCGGCCGGGTGGAGCACTACGCGGCCGACCCGCACGGGTACGCCGCGATCCACTTCCACGACGACGCGCTGGCCGACGCGGACTGGACGCCCAGCCACGAGTTCACCGTGCCGGCGGACCTGCCCAGCGGCGTGTACGCGCTGCGGGTGACCGCGACCGACGGTTCGGCCGCGCAGTCCATCCCGTTCGTGGTGCGCCCGCCCCGGGGCACCGCGACCGGCGACCTCGCGCTGATGCTGCCGACCGCGACCTACCTGGCCTACTCCAACGAGCGCGGCCTCGGCTACGTGTCGGTGGTGCCGCCGGGCACCGCGTTCCTGGAGCACCGCTACGACCTCGGGCACTCGGGGTACGCGCGGCACACCGACGGCAGCGGTGTGTCGTACATCTCCTGGCGTAGACCCATCCTGACGCTGGCGCCCGGTTTCCGGATCCACCTGTCGCCGTTCCTGCTCGCGGCCGACCTCTACATCCTCGACTGGCTCACCGAACTGGGCTACTCGTTCGACGTCATCACCGACCACGACCTGCACGCCGAGGGTGTGGACCTGCTGCGCCGCTACAAGGGCGTGCTCACCGGGTCGCACCCGGAGTACGCCTCCGAGCAGATGATCGACGGCCTGGAGTCCTACGTGGACGGTGGCGGCAACCTGGCGTACCTGGGCGGCAACGGCTACTACTGGGTGGTCTCCTTCCACCCGGACCTGCCGCACGTGATGGAGCTGCGCCGCGGCGAGCTGGGCACCCGCAGCTGGCAGGCCAGGCCCGGCGAGTACCACCACGCCACGACCGGCGAGCGCGGCGGCCTCTGGTACGGCCGCAGCCGCGCGCCGCAGAAGGTGTTCGGCGTCGGCTTCTCCGCGCAGGGCGGCGGGCCGTCCGGGCACTACCGGATCGGGCCGGACAGCCACCAGGAGGAGGCGAAGCGCTTCCTGGAGAAGGTCACCGAGGTCTTCGGCGACGTCGCGCTGGACGGCGGCGGAGGCGCGGCCGGCAACGAGATCGACCGCTACGACATCGCCCTGGGCAGCCCGCCCGACGCGCTCGTGCTCGCCACCTCGGAGGGCATGGACGACGACTACCAGTTCGCCGTCGAGGAGTCGAGCGGCACGCACCCGGGCCAGGGCGCCACCGAGAACCCCGACGTGCGCTCGGACATCGTGTTCTTCCGCACCCGCGGCGGCGGCTCGGTGTTCGCCACCGGCTCGATCTCCTACAGCAGCGGCCTGTCCGCGAACGGCTACGACAACGGGCTCTCCGCCCTCACCCGCAACGTTCTCGACCAGTGGTTGGACGACAATGCCTGAATCGCTCACCGTGGACGTCCTGACCGCCATCCCCATGCGGGACGGCACCGTCCAGTACGCCGACGTGTACCGCCCGGTCGGACAGCGCTGTCCGGTCCTGGTCTTCCGCACCCCCTACGACCGCACGGGTCTCGGCATGTACGGCACGCTCGCGCTGCGCGCCGCCAAGGCCGGGTACGCCGTGGTCATGCAGGACACCCGCGGCCGCGGCGCGTCCGGTGGCACCTTCACCCCGTTCGTGCACGAGCGCGAGGACGGGTACGACACGATCGACTGGGCCGTCGCGCAACCGTGGTGCGACGGCAACGTCGGCATGTTCGGCGGCTCGTACGACGGCGTGACCCAGTGGCAGGCCGCGATGTCCGGGCACCCGGCGCTCAAGGCGATCGCGCCCAACGTCACCGCGTCGGACTACCACCACGGGTGGGTCTACCGCGGCGGCGCGTTCCAGCTCGGCTTCAGCCTCGGCTGGACGCTGTCGCTGGCCTCGCACAACGCGGCCCGCGACCCGTCGGTGCCGGCGTCGGTGTCCGAGGACCTGACCGACGCGCTGGACAAGCTCGTCGACACCACCGGGATCCTGCCGCTGGCCGACCACCCGTACCTGGACCAGGTCGCGCCGTACTACCGGGAGTGGTTGCGCCACCCCGAGAACGACGAGTACTGGCGGAAGCTGAACGTGTCGACGTCCTACCCGGACCTCACCGTCGCGGCGTTCAACATGGGCGGCTGGTACGACACGTTCCTGGGCGGCACACTGGCGAACTTCGCGGGCGTGGCCGGGCAGAGCGCGGTGGGCGACCGGCAGCGGCTGCTCGTCGGACCGTGGCCGCACGAGGGCCTGTTCCGCGGCAACCCGGTGGGGGAGTACAACTTCGGCGGCCGGTCCACCGGCGGCGCGCTCGACGTCGACGGCCTCCAGCTGCGCTGGTTCGACCGCTGGCTGCGCGGCGTCGAGATCACCGGCGCGGACCCGACCGTGCTGCTGTTCGCCATGGGGGAGAACAAGTGGCGCGAGGCCGACTCGTGGCCGCTGCCCGGCACCGAGTACCAGGACTGGCACCTGCACAGCGGTGGCCGGGCCAACACGCTGCACGGTGACGGCACGCTGTCCCGGGAGACGCCGGGCGACCAGCCGCCGGACAGCTTCGTCTACAACCCGCGCAACCCGGTGCCCACGCTCGGCGGGTCGCTGTGCTGCAACCCCGTGCACCTCCAGGGCGGCGTGTACGACCAGCGGCCGGTCGAGGCGCGCGAGGACGTGCTGGTGTACACCAGCGAGCCGCTGACCGAGCCGCTCGACGTGACCGGCCCGATCACCGTGGTGCTGCACGCCGCGACCTCCGCGGTGGACACCGACTGGACCGCCAAGCTGGTCGACGTCGGACCGTGCGGCTACGCGCGCAACATCTCCGACGGGATCGTCCGCGCCCGTTACCGCGGCGCGGTGCCCGAGCTGGTCACGCCGGGCGAGGTGGTCGAGTACCGGATCGACCTCGGTGCCACCAGCAACATCTTCAAGCCCGGCCACCGGATCCGGGTCGAGATCTCCAGCAGCAACTTCCCGCACTTCGACCGCAACCCCAACACCGGCGAGCTGCCGGGCACGTCGACCGAGCTGGTGAGCGCGTTGCAGAACGTGCACCACGCCGGCGCGCACGCGTCCCGGATCGTGCTGCCGGTCGTGCCACCGGACGCCACGCGTCCTTATCGAACGGAGAGCTGATGCCGGCACGCGAACTGGGCCGAACCGGGCTGAAGATCAGCGCGGTCGGCTTCGGCAGCTGGGTCACCGGCGGCCCCGGCGTGATGGGCTGGGGCGCGCAGTCCGACGACGAGTCGGTCGCCGCGCTGCACCGGGCCGTCGCCGGCGGCGTGAACTGGGTCGACACCGCGCCGGTGTACGGGTTCGGGCACTCGGAGGAGGTGGTCGGCCGGGCGCTGGCCGCGCTGCCCGCCGCCGACCGGCCGCTGGTGTTCACCAAGTGCGGCCTGGTGTGGGACGCGAACGGCGTCGAGTACCAGGACCTCACGCCCGAGTCGATCCGCCGCGAGTGCCACGACTCGCTGCGCCGGCTCGGCGTCGACCACATCGACCTGTACCAGATCCACGACCCGGACCCGACCGGTCCGCCGATCGAGGAGTCCTGGGGCACGTTGCTGGAGTTGGCGCAGGAGGGCAAGGTCCGGCACGTCGGGGTGTCCAACATGGACGTCGAGCAGCTGGACCGGTGCCAGGCGGTCGGGCACGTCGACACGCTCCAGCCGCCGCTGTCGCTGGTCAAGCGGGACGCGGCGGGCGACGTGATCCCGTGGTCGGCGCGCAACGGCACGGGTGTCATCGTCTACAGCCCGATGTCGGCGGGTCTGCTCTCGGGCACGTTCACCGCGCAGCGGGCCGCCGCGCTGCCGGAGGACGACTGGCGGTCGCGCAACGCCGAGTTCCGCCCACCGGCCCTGGAGCGCAACCTGGCGCTGCAAGAGGCGTTGCGGCCCATCGCGGACCGCCACGGGGTGACGGTGGGCGCGGTGGCGATCGCCTGGACCACGAGCGTGCACGGGGTGTCGGCGGCCATCGTCGGCGCGCGCACCGCGTCCCAGGTGGACGGCTGGCTGCCGGCCGCGACCCTGGAGCTGACCGCGGACGACCTGGACGAGGTGGTGACGGCGTTGCGCGCCACCGGTGCGGGCCGCGGGCCGATCCCGGCCTAGGCCGGTCACGGGAACGCCCCCGGTGCCCGGCACCGGGGGCCTTGCCCCGTGGTGGCCTTCGCGCGGGCCACCACGGGCACGAAGGAACGGGCCGGGGGTGTGCACCCGGCCCGTTCCCCTGTGTCGTGGCACGAAAAAGCGGGCCGGGCGGAGAAGGGTCGCCCGGCCCGCCGCTCTTCGGGTCAGGAGTGCTGCGGCGGCACGTTCTCGTCCGAGGCGTAGTCCGGGTTGAGGGACAGCGCGATGAACGTGAACGGCCGGTCGACGCGGTAGAAGCCGAGCGGGCAGTGGCGGGTGCCCGCCGGGATGAACACGGAGCCGGTCGTGGTGACCACGTGCCGCTCGTCCTCGATGTCCAGGTAGAGCTCCGCGCCGAGGTCGTGGATGTCGTCGGGGTTGCTCCCCATCCACATGAGCACCTCGTCGTAGGTGTGCTCGTGGTCGTTGACCCAGTGCACCTGCTCGGACGTCGGGTTGATCCAGCTGTAGGCCATGTGGACCTTGCTGAGGTCGACGTCGATGCCGCGCATCAGCCCGTACGGGTTGCCGATGTTCGCCGGACGTTCGCCACCCGCGGCGGCACCCTCGTTGACGAGGTCGTCGGCGCACTCCCGCATGTTCCGGACAAAGAGGTGATCGTACTTGCCCATGCCTCTCCTCGCTCCCTGCACGTCGAACGGCACATTCCGTTGGGGGCAATGGTCATTCGTCGGCGCCGGCGGAAAAAGGCACTCACGACCGCCGTCCTGTCACTGGCGGTCGGGCCGCGTGCGGTGATCGTCACGTCGAGCGTCGCGCTCCCCGGACGTCGAGGTGCGGTCGGACGTCGGGAGGTCCGGCCGGTCACCGCGCAGCGCGGAATTCCGCGCCCCCGGGAAAGGGGGGCACCTCGAGATGTCGCTCGGCCGCACGAACGGGCCGCGCGACCCGGGGTCGACCGCGCCGTCACACCGGTGGCCGAGCACGGCCGGCGCGGCTCGCGGTCCGCGGCCCACTCCTCGGCCGCGGTGAGCGCGTCGTCGCACCCCACCTCGGTCCGGAAGGGGTCGGCGGGCAGCAGCGTGGCGGGTCCGCTGCTCGTGGGGCGGTGATCAGGGGACCACGCCCGTTGCTAACCTCGGCCGCGACCGCACCGGAGGAGGACGTCGTGTCGGACAGCTTCATGGTCGCCGCCCGCATCCCGATGACGCGCGAGGCGTTCGAGGCGTGGCTGGACACGCCGACGCCGGACCCCGCCGCCGTGATCGCGAACCCGACCGCCGTGTTCGACGGCTGGTACTGGGACGGCCGGGCGGTCGAGGACGAGTGGGAGTCGGTGGAGACCACGACGCCCCGCGAGTACTTCGCGGACCGGGTTGGATGGGCGTGCGACGGCGAACCCGAGACGACCGTGCTGCTGCACCGCGACGGCGCGCTGGAGGCGTACCTCTTCCACCTGGGCTACGACGAGGCGGGCGTGCACACGGCGCTGGCCCTGCTCGCCGCCGCGGGCCCGCACAAGTCCGCCGACGCCGAGGACGTGGTGCTGTTCTGGGCGGAGACGAGCGGGAGCCTGTGGCGGCCCGAGGACAAGGGCTGGCTGGCCGTCCTCGCGGTGGGCCGCACCGGCGCCCGGTTCGTGGCCGACCTCGACCTGGCACCCGCGGTGGCCGCCCTGAAGCCGGTCGAGCAGCGCTTCTTCGAGCTGGTCGACCGGCTGGGCGAGGCCGAGGAGTCGTGGGACTCGGAGGGCGAGTACCGCACGGGGATCCCCCGCGAGGAGTCCTTTGTGGACCCGGCGGTGCTGCGGGCCGGGTGAGCGCCCGGTCCGCGGCTAGTTCGTCACCTGCCAGTGGCTGTTCGCGGTCGGCAGGCTGAAGGTCAGGCCGTTGCAGCCGAACGACGTGCTGGACACGCTGCCCGGCGGGGTGACCGAGGAGTTGGCCGTGGTCAGACCGCTCCACGTGCCGCCGACCTTGATCTTGATGTTGGTCGCGTGGAACTGGGTGCCGTAGGTCTCCGTGCAGTAGTGGCCCTGGCCGGTGGCGGAGTTGTAGTTGGTGTAGACCTCGAACATGTCCCAGCCGCCGCCGGGGTTGGTGAGCTTGCCCGGGTCCGCGCTGGTGAACAGGGCGTCCCAGGACGAGGTCGTGTAGTTGTACAGGTACGCGGTCCAGGAGTTGGTGGTCGCGTTGGTCTGGACGTCCTGCACCGTGTACGCCGGAACGCCCTGGAACTGGCTCGTGTAGGTGTTCACGAAGGTGGTGTCGATCCACGACACGGCGGCGAAGCCCGGTGAGGCGGCGCACCAGTCCCACGCGCCGACGCCGTTGCCGCCCTGCCAGTAGAACGTGGTGACCTCGATGCAGGTCTTGCCGCTCGGGTCCAGCGTCGGCGCGTAGACCACGTCGGGGTTGGTCGCGGACAGGTGGATGCCCGGGTTGATCGTGTGGGTGGCCTGCGCGCCGTCGGAGTTCACCGACGGGAACGAGCCCCAGACCACGTGCAGCGCGCCGGTCCACGGGGTGATGCTCGAGGTCTTGGCGCCCGGCACGGCGTGGCGCGCCTCGCCCAGCTCGCGGAACTGCTCGCCCACCAGCGGCCCGGTGGCGGCTCTGGCCGCCTCGCCGCGCAGCGCGGGCACGAGTTTCCCGCTGATCGGGGCGTCCGGCGCCGGTCCGGTGTCCACAGTGGACTCCGGGAGCGCCGCGGACGCCGTGCCGGCGGTGAACAGGGTGCCGGCGGCGAGCAGCGCGACGGCGGCCAGGCGCAGTGGTGCGCGGTGTAAGAGGGTCGACTTCACGGTTTTCCTCCCCAGGCAGGACGGACCGCACGTCGAGGAGGGCGCACGCGACGAGATTTCGCTGTCCCCCCAGGACATCGCGGCCCTGTCAGCGTCCACCCACGCGGCGTCGGGGGCTAGAGCGCAACCGGGGGTGTCGGTGGGTGGGCAAGGTCTCGTTGATTCCATGGCAGGGAAGGCGTATAAGCGGTCGGCGCGACGGGGGGTTCGTCCGCGCGGATGGAGACCTCGTCGCGGGTTCGTCGGCTTGGACGAACGTGGCCGCCGGGCGACGTCCTAGGGTCGGTCGGCGGGATTCCCGTCGTCCGCGACGGGGAACTCCGCACGTTCCCGGAAAGCCGTGGAGAGGTGAGCCGAGATGACGGCCGAGGAAATCGACCCGACGCTGCCGGCGCTGCTGGCCGACATCGAGTCCCTGGTGCGCTGCGAATCGCCCTCGACGGACCACGAGGCGGTCGCGCGCAGCGCCGAGGTGGTGGCCGCGCTCGGCGCCCGGCTGCTGGGCGCCGAGCCGGAGCGGATCGTCACCGAGGGGTGCACGCACCTGCGGTGGCGGTTCGGCGACGGCCCGTCGCGGGTGCTACTGCTCGGGCACCACGACACGGTGTGGCCGCACGGTTCGCTGGAGACGCACCCGTTCTCGGTCGAGGACGGGGTGCTGCGCGGCCCGGGGTGCTTCGACATGAAGGTGGGCGTGGTGATGGCGCTGCACGCCGCCGCCGCGCTCGACGACCGGTCCGGCCTGTCGATCCTGATCACCGGTGACGAGGAGATCGGCTCGCCGCTCTCCCGCCCGCTCATCGAGGACGAGGCGCGCGGCTGCGAGGCCGTGCTGGTGCTGGAGGCCTCGGCCGACGGCGGCGCGCTCAAAACCCGGCGCAAGGGCACCTCGCTCTACCGGGTGCGGGTCGAGGGTCGGGCCGCGCACTCCGGGCTGGAACCGGAGAAGGGGATCAACGCGGGCGTCGAGCTCGCGCACCAGATCCTCGCGCTGACCGGCTTGGCCGACCCGGAGCGGGGCACGAGCGTGGTGCCCACCGCGCTGTCCGGCGGTACCACGAGCAACACCGTGCCGGCCGCCGCGGGCGTCGCGGTCGACGTGCGGGTGTGGGACCTGGCCGAGCAGGAGCGGGTGGACCGGGAGATCCGCGCGGCGCGGCCGGTGCTGCCCGGCGCGGTGGTGCGGATCGAGGGCGGCGTCAACCGGCCGCCGCTGGACGCCGAGGCCTCGGCCGGGCTGTTCGCCCTCGCGTCGGAGCTGGCCGAGCGGCTCGGTCTCGCGCCGCTGACGGAGGCCGCCGTGGGCGGCGCGTCGGACGGAAACTTCACCGCCGGGCTGGGCGTGCCGACGCTGGACGGGCTCGGCGCGGTGGGTGGCGGCGCGCACGCCGACCACGAGCACGTGATCGTCGCCGAGGTGCCGCGCCGGACGGCGTTGCTGCACGCGCTCACCGCGGCGCTGCTGGCCGGCCGGACTCCGTCCGCCACGACGAACGAAGCGGCGAAAACTGTTGCGGGACAACGGTGACTCGCCGGTGCGGCGCGAAGAGGATGGTGCCGTGACAGATCTCGTGACCAACGTGCCAGGTCTCGTGCCGCCGACCGTGCGGGACGAGGCGAACAGGGCCGCGACCGCCGCGGCGGAGGCGTCCGGTGTGCGGGTGAGCCCGCTGACGGCGGTGCCCGACCTGGCCGCCGTGTGCGACTTGTACGAGGCGATCTGGCAACCGGGCGACGGCGGCCGGCTGGTGTCGGTGGAGCTGCTGCGGGCGATGGTCGTGGCGGGCAACTACGTCGCGGGCGCGTTCGACGGCGACCGGCTCCTCGGCGCGTGCTTCGGCTTCTTCGGCGAGCCGACCAAGGGCAGCCTGCACAGCCACATCGCCGGCGTGGCGCGGGAGGGTCTGGGGCGTGGGCTCGGGTTCGCGCTCAAGCTCCACCAGCGGGCCTGGGCGCTCGACCAGGGCGTCACCTCGATCTCCTGGACCTTCGACCCGCTGGTGCGCCGCAACGCGCACTTCAACCTCACCAAGCTCGGCGCGCTGCCCACCCGGTACCTGCCGAACTTCTACGGGCTCATGCGGGACGGCATCAACGGCGCCGGCGAGACGGACCGGCTGATGGTGACGTGGCGGATCGCGGAACCCGCCGTGCGCGCGGCGGCGCTGGGCGAGCCCGCCCGCACCGACACCGCCGCGCTGCGCGAGCGGGGCGCCGTCGTCGGCCTGTCATCCACAGTGGACGGAGGGCCGGTGTTCGGCCGGGTGGACGGACCGGTCGTGCTCGTCGCGGTGCCACCGGACATCGAGGACCTGCGCCGGACCCACCCGGCGCTCGGCGGCGAGTGGCGGCACGCCCTGCGCGAGGTGCTCGACGGCCTGATGGCCGAGGGCGGCTCGGTGGTCGGCTTCGACCGCGCCGGGTGGTACGTCGTGGCCACCGGGCCGACGTCGTGAAACTCGTCGGGGTCGAGCTGATCCGGGTCCGGATTCCCCTGGTGGCGCCGTTCCGCACGTCGTTCGGCACCCAGGAGGCCCGGGAGCTGCTGCTGCTCCGCGTCGAGACGTCGGTGGGCGAGGGCTGGGGCGAGTGCGGCGCGATCCGCGAGCCGGTCTACTCCTCGGAGCACACCGACGGCGTCGAGCAGGTGCTGCGCGACTTCCTGGTGCCGGAACTGGGTCGCGCGGGGGAGTTCACCGCGAACGCGGTCGGGCCGCTGCTGGCCCGCTTCAAGGGGCACCGGATGGCCAAGGCGGCGCTGGAGATGGCGGTGCTGGACGCCGAACTCCGCGCGCACGACCAGTCGTTCGCCTCCCTGCTCGGGTCCACGAGGGACACGGTCGCGTGCGGGGTGTCGGTCGGCATCATGGACTCGGTGCCGAGGCTGCTGGACGCGGTCGCCGGGTACCTCGACGCGGGGTACCTGCGGATCAAGCTGAAGATCCAGCCCGGCTGGGACGTCGAGCCGGTGCGCGCGGTCCGCGAGCGGTTCGGCGACGACGTGCTGCTCCAGGTCGACGCGAACACCGCGTACACCCTCGCCGACGCCCGGCACCTGGCCCGGCTCGACCCGTTCGACCTGCTGCTGATCGAACAGCCGCTGGACGAGGAGGACGTGCTCGGCCACGCGGACCTCGCCGCCCACCTGCGGACGCCGATCTGCCTGGACGAGTCGATCGTCTCGGCCCGCTCGGCGGCGGACGCGATCCGGCTCGGCGCGTGCCGGGTGGTCAACGTCAAACCCGGCCGGGTCGGCGGTTACCTGGAGGCACGACGGGTGCACGACGTGTGCGCGGCGCACGGCGTCCCGGTGTGGTGCGGCGGAATGATCGAAACCGGGTTGGGCCGGGCGGCCAACGTGGCGCTCGCCTCGCTGCCCGGGTTCACGCTGCCCGGTGACACCTCGGCCTCGGAGCGCTACTTCCGCTTCGACGTCACCGAGCCGTTCGTGCTGGAGGACGGGCACCTGCGGGTGCCGACCGGGCCGGGGCTCGGCGTGACGCCGATCCCGGAGCGGCTGGCGGAGGTCGCGACCGGACGGCTCTGGGTGCGTTCGTAGGAACGGCCCAATTCAGGGGTCGATTTTGGTCGCTTCACACCAAGAGGTTCGCTGTGACCGCCGTTACTTTCGGCGGTGTGCTGACACCGCTGCCCGCCCGGCCCCACACGAACCTGGCCCGCGTGCTCGAAGACCTCGGTGACGTGCTGCTGGAGCCGATCGCGGGAGTCCGCAGCACCCGGCAGCGGTTGGGCGGGGTGGTGATCCACGACCCGCGCGACACCTCGGAGTTCCCGGCGCACGCGGTGGTGCTGGGCGTGGGCGTGCAGGAGCCGGACAGCGTCGTCCGGCTCCTGCACGGACTCGGCGCG